>DBAE01000235.1:0-4724 GCA_002291495.1 Bacteriovoracaceae bacterium UBA1018
TCTTTATTGTTGTCAGAGATCTCTTGAGCGCGAAGTTTTTCTTGGTAAACTTTTGCGCCTTCCAAGCAGCTGTCAGCAATCAAACGAGCAAACAAGCGAACGCTACGGATAGCATCGTCGTTACCTGGAATGACGTGAGTGATGTTGGATGGATCACAGTTTGTGTCCACAACTGCGATAGTTGGGATGCCAAGTTTCTTAGCTTCCTTCACTGCAATGTGTTCTTTTTCAGTGTCGATGACGAAAATTGCGCCTGGCAATTTTTTCATGTCTTCGATACCGCCCAAGGATTTTTTCAACTTCTCAAGTTCGCGGTCATAGCGAGCTTGTTCTTTCTTAGGGGTCTCGTTCCACTCTGCAGAAGCTTTCAATCCTTCGATCTTTTTCAAGCGATCGATAGAAGCTTTAACAGTTTGATAGTTGGTGAGCATACCGCCCAACCAACGATTGGTGACGAAGTACATGCCTGCGCGGCGTGCTTCTTCTTCGATCACGTCTTTAGCTTGTTTTTTTGTTCCAACGAAAAGAACTTTCTTTCCTTCGGAAGCGATCTTTGTCGCGAATGTGCAAGCAGCGCGAGTTTGATCAACAGTTTTTTGCAAATCGATAATGTAGATTCCGTTACGAGCACCGAAAACGTACGGCTTCATTCGCGGATTCCAACGTCGAGTTTGGTGGCCGAAATGTACGCCTGCTTCGAGAAGCTCACGCATAGTCACTTGAGGCATTTGATACTCCTAATTACTGAAAAATGCGGAAGGCAGAGACGGCGCTGTTTGAAAGATGGGAACCCATCTGTAATGGGGATCGCTTGTGACGATCCTCATGCGCTGAAAACGACTTACCGCGGTTATGAAGGTTCATATGAACCCTCCCTCCACCTTGGAAATCTGTTTTACTGATCTTTCGACCCAGGTTTGTTAAAACCAGCAATCGCCAGCGGCGATTGAATGAAACCGACACCACGTCGCCCAAGATGTGTGTAGTTGCAGCGGTTTTAGCGATCTCTGGATTGATTTGCAAGCCTATTTCTTTACAGAAAACCAACCACTGAAACAGTGTAGACCCGCCCTGGAAGCGGCTGGTTAGGATCTGTCCAAATAACTCGGTCAAAAACGTTCTCAACGCCCGCCGAAAGCTCCACGGCCGAAATGGGGCGGATTCGGGCAGAAAGGTCGACAAAACTATAGCCTCCGCGGTCTACCCGTGGGCCAAAGGCATTGGTGGAGCTGATCAAAAAGTCGCTTGAACCCCGGAAGGTCACACCAGCACCCCAAAACTGACGTGCGGACGGATCATGGGCGTCGAGATTTAGGGTATTAACCCACTCAGGTAAGAAGGGAACCGGTTCTTGAGTGCTCTCAAGTTGCGATTTGGTCCAGCTCAGTCGATGGGTCGCCGAGAACCAACCCGTTGGATGTAAAGACACATCGTGGATCACAGCATAGATGTGCGCCGTCCCAGTGTTTTGAACCTGTCGATAAGAGACGCCTCCCTGGAAACTGTCGACGTTCGTTTGAGCATCTTGACGGAGTTGAGCTTGAGTATGAAGTGAGGTCCCCCAGTAGGTCTCTCGGTGTTCGCCTCCTAGACTGAGTGTGTAGACGTCTTCAGGTTTTAGGTCTGGGTTACGCTGAAATACGAAAAGCGGATCCTGATATCGGTAGTAGCGATCAATGAGGGTAGGAAATCGTTTGGAGTAACTCAGTCGACTGAATAATGCAGAATCTCTATGCGCTCCAGTCAGGAGCTGTTTCCTAATGCCGAGACTCCCATTGGGAAAGATGCCCGTGCGACTCACTCCGGTGAGTTGAAAAGTGGGTTCGACGAGCAGGGTGCTGACTTCAAAGCTGCGTGTCGCTTGTACGTTTAAGATGTGATCGGTGGGTGCATCCTTGAGATCAATGCTTTCGTAACCTAAACGTCGACCACTTAAGCCGAGTCTCCACTCAGGTAGGATCAGAGCTGACTCGATCCCTTGCTGAGCGATATGAGTCCGTACCGGTGAAGCTTGATCTTCACTTCTGAAGTAAGTGTAGTCGTAAAAGAGGCTTGTCTTAAAAAGGGCGTTTTCGCTGAGGCGAAAGTCAGTTTGCAGCACTGGTAAGTAGCGCAAAGTTTTTTGTCTAAATATGTAGGATCCAAACAAGGGCCGGATGTTCTCAGTGGTTTGGTTAGATGCAAGGAGATGGTATTTACCAGAAACTTTTCCTCCTCCCCATCGACCGCTGATTGAGCCTGCGGGTCCTTTCAACTCTCCTGTTGATTGACCTACAAGGATGGCAACTTGATCTTCGTATTTTCCGCCAACCGAAAATTGATTCACGTTGAGGGTCGAGCGAAAGGCTGTCAGCCTTGCTGCGGAGCCACGTTGAGTGAGTGCTTGCTGTGTCCAAGGGATGAGAGTGAGATTGCCAGCTGCAGCTTGAGGGTCGAATGCTCCGAGAGATGGCCCTGCTTGAAATGAAAAACTCTCCCAGATGTACTGTGGGAATTGTGAAAAATCGAAACCTCCGCCTTGAGGGGAGTTCAGTGGGATGCCTAGTGCATTTACATCCGTCTCTTCTGAGTTTTTTCCAACTCCGATCAAGGAGCTTTGCTGACCAGGTCGACCATTTGTTTTGATTTGAAAGGGTAACTTTTGTTGAAGGTCTCTTGTCAACGTTCCCGCGCCATTTAAGCTATCTGTTTGAGACTTTGTTGCAGGGACAACGGGATCATACTTCAGCGCATCAGCGGGTGTACCTTCAGTGATGATTGCAGGAAGGATCCAGGTCTCAGTTGTACCGTCGCTTGAGATCTGTGCCGGGCCCGAGATCGTGTCAGGTGTCGAGCTAGCTGATTGCGCCCATGTGGAAAGGGTTAGACTCGATAAGACTAAAATGAAATGAATCATGGGGCCCTCTGGTTTTGCGAGTGGTCGCGCTTGAGCGGTTAGATGCTTCTATGCGTTAGTCGTTCGGTGTTAGGTAATTCTTGAGGTGCTGTCAAGGGAAGTTTAGACTCGTCCAAGGAGTGATCATGCTGAGATTGAATCGAAAAATGACTGCAGCCTTGAGCGCGATTTTCATCGTGATGAGCTCGCTCTCTTTTGGCGATACCGCGAATGAAACTGTGGATAAAGTTGCGGATAAAGTTGCGGATGAAACTACACAAGATGCCAATGCTCCTGAAGCGCCCTCTTACTTTGTACATGACGGGGCTAAGTCGTTTACCCCTATTTTTACCAAGGCACTCCAAAGAGTGATTGCCGAACATGCACGACTTCAAGGTGAGACGATCTTTATCGCGACCTTTCCTGATCACGACCAGGCTCAACTCGAAGATTTGAGTCGTCGTGTGTTTATGAAATGGACCGAAACTTTGGGGGGGATCAGCGACTCTATTTTGCTGAGCTTTTCACCCAATCAAAAAACGGGTCGGATCGAAGTTGGAGTAAAATCTGAGCCCTTTTTGAGTGATACGAGAGCTAAACAGATTATCGATGAGTTTTATATCCCAGAGGTTACCGCAGGTCATGTCGATCGTGCGGTAGCACTGACTTTGATCCAAGTGCTTGAGTCGATCGAAAGTCCAGTCACCAAAAGTGGCGAAGCCCAAAGGCATCTACGCGCTGGGGGGGTTAAAGGCGAGTGGATCCCTGTCAAATTGGAAGCTCAAAAGGGTTATGGATTTTTCATTTTTCTAGGGATCGTATTGATTGCGATAGTCACATTAAAAGTGCTTTCAGTTGAGGCTCACTACACGAGCGTCGGTTGGGCACGAATACCGCCCTGGAAAATTAGAATTCCTAAAAAGAAAAAGGCCACTCAAGGTTTGATCAGTGGAGGAGGGGTTTATGGCAGTTGGTAAGTCTGCTTTAAAAAGCTCCAAAGATCGCTCACCGATCGTGCAAGCCATCGCGTTTGCAGAAAAGAAAACTACCGGCGAGATCCGTGTGCATATCACCAAGCACCTTCGTGATCCTGATCCCATGGGACGGGCGCTTGCGCTCTTTGATGAGTATCGTATGACTCAAACGACGGATCGAAACGCGATATTGATCTACGTTAATATTAGGCTGCGTAAGTTTTCGATCATAGCGGATGAGGGCATCCATCGTGCTGTCGGGCAACGTTATTGGGATGAGCTTGCCGTTAACCTCAAAGAGGATTTGCTAAGCACTTACTTTGAAAATGCGATCGCGCTGACAATTTTTACGCTAGGGATGACTCTGGAGAAGTACTTTCCAAAAGAAGTATAGAGTCGAACTGCAACTCTTCTTGTAGATGTAATGCGCTGAAATTAAAGGAATTTTGTCTTACGGCAAGATTTGCTGCAAGTTTTTCGGAATAATTTGCAGCAAGAAAGGTTGCAGGAAAGTGCGCAAGAAATTCCGTCCATAACATATTGAAATGAATGATGATTATCTCCACGTGGGCGGTCAGGAAGGGTATTCTGCAATTTATTCTGCAAAATTTGCAGCAAAAGTTGTAGAATAAGATCATGACGGTAAATGACGAGTTTGAATTTTTGAACTCCCCAATCTGGCTTGATTACACTCAAAAGCGATACTTGCCACTCGAAGACATCCGTTATCGTCTCAAACAACAGCAAACCTTACCATCTCACTGGAATGAGATAGCCACTAAGATCTTAACGAGTCGAAAGATCGCGTCGATTCCGCTTTTTTTAAAAAGTATCAATAAGCGATTTTGGTTCTTCCCATCCGATAGTCTCACTCG
>DBAE01000235.1:4739-9728 GCA_002291495.1 Bacteriovoracaceae bacterium UBA1018
TTCTTACTCGACTCCACCATCGAAGAAGCAATCACCTCGGCTATCTATGAAGGTGCGCACAGTACAAGGGCTCAAGCTCAACAGTTGATCGCATCTGGCAATCGCCCTAAGGACAAAGACGAGTGGATGCTCGTCAATAACTTTAAAGCGATGAACTGGGTTCATGAACATCGAGACAAGCCCATTAGTCTAAAGGTCATCTTAGATCTGCACAGGATCGTTACTGAAAATACACTTGAGGGAGATGACGTGTATTTTTCGGGCAAGCTCCGAAATGGAAAGGTTTTTGTCGGCAATAGTCACGAAGGCGTACGCCATGATCTGATTGAGCAAAGCATACTCGAAGCAATCACGCTCACTACCCAAAATGCGCGCTATGTTCCACCCCTGATCAATGCCATCCTCACGCATTACCTGATCGCGTATATTCACCCCTTCTTTGACGGAAATGGTAGGACGGCCAGGGCATTGTTTTATTTTACAGCAATGCGAAATGACTTAGACTATGTTCAGCTTCTTTCTGTATCTGCGTATCTAAAAGAACATGGAAAGCAGTACGAAAAGGCGTTTGAAAAGGTCGTAGAAAATGATCTCGATGTGACGTACTTTATCGACTTCTGTTTAGATTCGATTCATTCTGCGCTCGAAGCAGTGTCTAAAAAAGTAGAGTATCTACTTCGAATCCATGAACTCAGAAAAAAGACTGAACTCTCGGATAATCAGATTGGGCTACTTCAGAGGATGGCGCTCCATCGATTTAGAGTGATCAGTACAGAGGAGTACGCAAGTCAGATCGGCAAGTCTCGAGAGATTGCGCGTCAGGAGCTCAAAGCGTTGACTGAGCTTAAGCTTCTCCAAGAAGAGAAGCAGAGTAAGAAATTTGTATACCGAATCAATAAAGACAGGCTCGAAGATTTAATCGGAGAAAAATAAAGTCATGAAAATTATCCCATTTGCCTCACGCTACAAAGAAGAGGTCTGCCAACTCATCCTCAAAATCCAGCGAGAAGAGTTTGGTGTAGAGATCAGTCTTGAGGATCAACCAGACCTACTGGCATTGCCACATTCTTATCAAAGTGGTCAGGGCGGATTTTGGGTGGCGCTATCAGATACAGACCAAGTCGTGGGAACAATCGGACTTCTGGACGTCGATCATTACACCTTAGCTCTACGAAAGATGTTTGTGCATCCTGATTACCGCGGCAAAGAAAAAGGCACCGCTCAGAAACTCATCGATACAGCAATCGAGCACGCAAAACACATCAAAGCCGTGCAGATCTATTTAGGTACGATCGAGCGGTATATAGCTGCGCGAAAGTTCTATGAGCGCAATGGATTTAAAAGTGTCGCTAAGGCTGACCTGCCGGACTTTTTCCCGACTATGTCCATGGATACACATTTTTACGGACTCAATCTATTGGGGTAGGCGCCGATGTGGTCAAACTTTCTGCTTGTTGGGGTGAGCGGTTTTTTTGGATCAGTAACTCGATACGCAATCTATCTACTCTTTAATGAGCGCACAGCGACTCGCTTTCCTTGGGCGACACTCTTCATTAATGTCAGTGGATGTTTTGCGATAGGCGCTCTGTCAGTCATCTTGGAGCGTGCAACGCCCAATCATCGACATCTGTATCTGATGGGTGCCGTGGGTTTTCTGGGCGCATTTACTACGTTCTCCACCTTCGGTAACGAGACCTTTGGTCTGATGCGCTCGGGCGCATCGCTTCAGGCATTGATGAATGTCGCAGGAAACGTCGTGCTTGGTGTCGCTATGGTTTGGGCGGGTAGGGCTATTGTCGCTTAAGTAGTTCAATGAAAGGAGCTGATATAAAAATGACAAAGATCGAAATGGTGAAACGATATTTTAGTCTCATTGAGCAATTTTCTTCAAACGAATCAGAGTTTACTTCAATCCTCCATCCTGAGTTTCGTCAACGTGAGTTTCCAAATCAACTGAACAAGACGGGACAAGAAAGCGACTTGGCAGACTTACTCAAACGCGCAGCCATGGGCCGGAAAATGCTTTCCAACCAAAAATTTGAAATCACCAACTCCGTAGAAATGGGTGATCAGGTGGTGGTTGAGTCTCTTTGGTCAGGAAGTATGGCGATGGATGCTGGACCTTTGAAGGCGGGCCAAGAGCTCAAAGCTCAATTTTGTATTGTTCTAGAGTTTAAAGAGGGGCTGCTGTTTCGTCAGCGTAACTACGACTGTTTTGAGCCGTTCTCAGCCTAAATTGACGCAGACGATGTAAAAAGGTGCGGACCACCTTTTAGTATGATAGGCACCCCGCAGTATCGGGAGGGTGTTCTATGTTGCGATTTGGGTTAATCTCTGTTGGCTTAGCAATTACTTGTTTCAACTTCGGTGCATTTGCAGGGGAGGAAACAAGTGATGCTTCAGACCCTTGTAAGAAGGCTCTGTCGGCGTCCGAGTACAACGCTGCTCAAGTCGCTAAACAAATAGAAAATCTCAAGCGAGTAGGATTTCAAAATATTGATCAATCGCGCTACTTCAGCCGCGGGAGCATATTAGTTCAAGTTCGAGACGATGGTAGCATCGAATTGTTCACAAATCTTTCAGCTGCTTTCAAAGACCCAAATAAAAAGCTTATTGGCTTGCGTGTGAGTCGTGATCCACGCGACGAGGACGAGCTTCACCTTTTCTTCGACTCGGGTCGTGATATCTACATGGATGGACGAGGGCGTACGTCGAGCAGAAGCTCCTATGAATCACGTCAAATGGCCCGTGAGTTCACTTCTATCCCACATGAAAAGCAACTCTTAGACGCAGGTTTCATTCAAGATCCGCTGGCTCCATCGATCTATCACCTCGGTTTAGATCAATGGCGAAAGNNTCAGTCATTATCATCATAAAAAACGCAGAAGTATCTCAAGTCGTTGCTTCAGTGAGCAAAGATATTGCTCGCAGTATTACACCTGACACCGATATTGTGGGATTTAGGATTCGACCTGATGAAGATGGTCGAGGTATATCAACAATTCGATTGCGCCAAGGCTCTTTTGAGTTTGAGATTGACGACAGGTACAGTGACGGTTCGTTTACTCGAAGTACTCAAACTTTAGCTCAAGATCTTGCAGACGTTTCGGACCGTCAGCTCCCGCTTAATCTCCCACTGATCAAAACCGAACCTACCGACCGTTGGATTGGTGGTTTTAATCTCACTGCATGGGAGCGTGCGCAGTCATCGAGTTTTGAGACTTTAAAACAAACTCTCAAGCCCGATAAGTCTTCGAGTGCAGGGTTTATCGGCAATAATGAACAATTCGAAGACGTGCTCATCGAGGATCATAAGCATGTCGGCGACGAACGCGGCTTAACTCATCAACAGTTAGCTCTACCTCTACTCAAATTGATGGCAGCTCAGGAGCAAGGTTATCCAACTGTGCTCACTTATATGGGGTATCGCTATCGATGTGAGTATGAGGGCTGGATGGGATATCAAGAATCACCGTTCAATGATGGTCTTCGGACTCTCTACGATATGACGGTCACTAACTTGGACACAGGTAAAGAGATTAAGTACTCAGGTCTTGTTCCACATTTCATCTATCGATACGGCTTTTACGAAGGTCGTGGAACTCGGTATCGAATGGATCCTGATCAGATCTTAGAAGTGTTTCCGTTTATTAAAACCGGTCGACGTAAAGAAGGCTCCAATGCAAGTGTAGGCATTGATGGACCTCTTCAACCAGTCGATCCTAGTTATGTTCCTGTAATGGAATGGAATACGCTCATAAGCAGTGTCCAAGCTCAGGCCAAAGATCAATCTCTGACAATTATTGAAAGAGACGCTACAGGCAAAATTACAAAGACCTATCGTACTCGCTTTGACGAAATGATTGCACACACGAAGGACCATGGGGTCGTCAAAGTAGCCGACCCGAATAGTGGTAAGGAGCCCATCTACTTGCAGCAGGGAAAAATGTCGTTTCCTCTGGCGGAGCCAGGCAGTCTGTTCAGTGCGCATAAGTTATTGATTGAAAGTACTTATGGCACCACAGAAGTTTTCTTCGATACTTCAAACGGAGTAAAGCCCGCGCAGTTTGATCTATCCAGTTTGGGTAAAAATACCCCTGGATCAAAGCTCGCTCGATTTGCTGAATATCTCACCGCTACCTATGGAGACGCATTTGGAAAGAGATCGATTAATTATAGGAAAGATCTGATCCTTCATTTTTATAGTGATCAAGGTACTGCTGAAACGGTCACATCTAAGCTTTTAGAAGTAAAAGTGATCGATGATTTTCTCATCTTCAAAATCAGTTTAGGTAACCAAGTGTATGACTTCAAAGCGAAGGTCGAGCAAGTCTATCTCCACCATAAATACTCTGAGATCATATTGGATTTGTCTCGTAACCAGTCATCGCCGCAAGCTCAAGGGACCGACGATCGCGGACTCAAGGTGAGCTTTGCAATCGATGTAGGGGATGGAAATTTCTATCACTGAAGATTATGATAATATTGAAACATGAAGAACATTTCCTTTCTCCCCATCGAGCGATCTGGCGAGGTTAAATCCGCTCCCGATCTACCTGAGCTCGCCCAACAGGTCTGCGCAGTTACGATAGCCATGTACGAAAGGGGCGGCTTTCAACCCCCTTGGATCGCATACATCGCAGTCCGAGATAAGGAATACGTAGGCACTTGCGCCTTTAAGTCGCCTCCAGAAGATGGCAGCGTTGAAATTGCTTACTTTACCTTTCCTGATTTTGAAGGCCNNCACTCAGATGGCGCAAGAGTTGATTGAAATCGCTCGGAAAGAAAATCCGGAGATTTCGATACGAGCACAAACACTCCCCGAGAAGAGTGCTTCCACAGCTATATTAGGAAAACTTGGTTTTCGTTTCGAGGGTGCTGTTGAGCATCCAGAGGACGGTACCGTTTGGGAGTGGGTAAAATAGAAAACCGAAAATGAAAAAGAGCCAGACACCTAAGATCAAAACACCACCAAGGCTCTACTGGGCA
>DBAE01000080.1 GCA_002291495.1 Bacteriovoracaceae bacterium UBA1018
CTTCTTATTCCGTCGCCAGCAGCAGGGCGACTTGGACCACGAACCTCTTTTCTTTCAACTTCGACACCGACCGGCATCGAAAAATCGACTGCAAGAGTATTCTTATAGCTTAAGTGATCAGACCATTTGATGGACTTCACTCCGCCGTACAGTTTTTCTGGAGTGGGGGCGGGAAATTTTTTGAGAGGAAGCAAAATACGATTAGCAATCCGAGACCAAAGGCAAGCGCGGTAAGCAACCTCGAGGGTTCCTGAAAAATAGACTCCAGCGCGAGTCACTTCAAGATTTGAGGAACCAAAGCTCTGAAGCTCGTCAGATAAGAGAGCTTCCATGCCTTTGGCAGTCGTGGCAAAAAAACGATGAATTTCGGACATGCGGGGGTCGTATCATGACCTAGTGCTTCAATCCATCTGAAGATCGAGACGTCTCAGGTTCTGTACGAGAAAATGCTCGTCGGTGACCTTCAAAACCTGAGCTTCTAGTCTGAGAAAAGTCCCTGGTCTAATCTTTATATCGTGAAGTTCGACGTATTCTGGTGCTTGATCCTGATTGAGATGAAAACGCTCATCCAACTCGTATTTAACCCCATCATGGTCGACGATCAGCGCCCAGTAGGTATCGGCTTGAGAACAGATCTCACCCTGGCACTGTGATCCTAAAGTTCTTCGTTGCTCTAGGATAACAGATCCTTCGATGACATCGCTATCACCGTGGTTGACTAACCCTATCCTTTCTTGAGCCATAGCGTTTTGAATGCGTCCCGCCGACGTCGTAAATCCGGCCGACCCCGCGAACAGTAGATAGACTACAAATAAGGTAACCCAACTCCAATTGGACATTTCTTGCCTCCTTGAAATGCTCCTCATTCCTGGGACAGTACTCATGCACTATCCACTTGGTGCGCTTCGAGTAGATCGAGAGCTCGTGGAGCCCAGAGCAACACGTATGCCAACCAAGCAAGTTGAGTCCCAGAGCGGGTTTCGAAGGAGTGTTCACAGATAAAACCAAGACAAACGGTTTTGATCTAGCAATCTGCAAGGCTGATCATCAATGCCGCCTGGCATAATGCAAGAGTGACAGAGCAGAATCGTCTTGTTAGACTAAGAGCACACAAAAAATTGTTAATTAAGGAGCTCAAAATGAAAATCACTCATCTCTTGGCTATGGCGCCCTTGATCACGCTACTGGCTTCACAAGTTGCTTTCGCAAATTGTAAAAAAGAAACCACACCAAAAATGATTTCTCAGGGAAAACAACTTTACACAACCAACTGCGTGACTTGCCATGGAGAAAATGGAGATGGCAAAGGCCCAGCAGCAGTTGCTATGGCAAACAATCCTCCTCGAAGCTTTATTGAAGGTGTTTACAAGTATCGTGACGAGAAAAATACCTTAAGAAACGACCTGTTTAAAACTATCTCTAACGGCATTCCAGGTACTCCAATGCCACCTTGGAAAGATGCTTTAAAACCTGAAGAGCGATGCGCAGTCGCGGCTTACGTCGAAACTTTCAACAAAAATAAGAAAAAGTAACTGCACCAAAAACGAAAGAGCCTGATGTCTTACGACACCAGGCTCTTTTTTTATTTCGATACTGAATATTATTCTACAGTAACTTTAAGCTTCATCGTCGGATGAATTGCACACTCGACGTCTGTGGTGCCTGCATCCTTAAATGTAACATCACTCGCTTGGCCAGGAGGTTGGGTTTTCAACTCAAACTCATTTTTTGGCCCTAACGAATAAACGTTGTGAGTAATATCTTTTTCATCATTTTTAAAACTGATGGTGTCACCCTTTTTAATTTTCAGTGCTACCACTGAAAACTTTTTGTCTTTTTGAGTAACAACATGACTCCCAGCAAACGCCACTTGAGTCAGACACAATGCAAACAACATCATCCATGCGTTGTTCAATTTCATATAGATTCCCTTCACTTCCTGTTTTGGTTATCTAGGCAATACGACCAAATGTTGAGGCTTATCAACGCTGGTCAATGTTTTAAGAAAAGCTACTACATCACTCTTTTCATCCTTGGTCAGATTAAGTGGCCTAATTAGAGCTGAGACACTCTCTCTCCGAGGAGTGACTCTTCCTCCAAGATTATACAATTCGATAACATCTTCCAAAGTCTTTTCTGAACCGTCATGCATANNTGCATATACGGACCACGATGATCTACGTTTCGAAGAGTTGGAGTCTTAAACGCATGTTGCATCGATGTCAGCTTCGTCAAAAATTTACCACGACCCAGGTCATCTCCCGGGATACCGATGTCATGAAAGCTGTTGTCGGTAAAATTCCAGCCACTGTGGCAAGTAATACAGGCCGCTTTCGTATTAAAAGTAACAAAACCGCGCTTAGCTGCTTCTGAAATTGCTTTGTTGTCACCTTGAACAAAACGATCAAATGGCGCAGTTCCAGAAATTACTCCACGCTCAAAAGTCGCAATTGCCTTTGCTACATTTGGTGTAGTGATTGGATCCTCATCCTTAGGAAATGCTTTTTTAAACATCGGAGCATATCCTTTGATCGTCTTGAGCTTTTCGACCAACCCTTCTGGCCCGCTCAATCTCATGTTCATCTCGCCTTCAGACTCAATTGGTCCTAAGGCTTGATCTTCGAGAGTGGTTGCTCGGCCGTCCCAAAAAGTTCGGCCTTCATTAAAAGCAACATTGAGAATAGTCGGTGTTCTTCGACCTAGAGTCTTGTGACCATGACCGACTCCCTTCGGAAGAGCATCACCCCAAGAAAATGAAGGATTATGGCAACTCGCGCACGAGATCAAATTAGATCCCGATACACGAGGATCATAGAATAATGCGCGGCCAAGTTCCTCCTTATCTTTGGTGTATGGATTTTCCGGCGGGTACGGAATTTTTTTTGGCCTTACGTAGGCCTTTTTTAAAGCGTTGATATCTACTTTTGGCGCTTCAGCCGCGGCTAAAGCTGCCACGCCCGAAAGACCTGCCAGAAGCAAGATGCTAAGTGAAATTCGTTTCTTCATGTAACACTCCGTTGTTAAAATTCAAATCCGACGTGAGCCAAAAATCCAAGCACACCAAAAGATTTATCGTCTCCGACTTTTTTAGCTAAGACAAGAGGGATGGTAATACGATTTGCCGGCTTAAACGCGATTCCAGCTACGTAGCCTGATTCAGAAACACTATTTTTAGTAGTGATTGTGTATTCACCGATAAGATCAGCTGCTGCAAATAACGGAACGGCCACTCCAAAATCTGCTCCGAATCGAGCATCGTCGCCGGAGATCGTCGACTTGCTGATTAAGGGAACAACAGTAACTAAGACGGGATTAAACTTTGCTGTGATTGGTAATCGAGCGGACAGCGTTGTTGTCGGCGCGCCAATCACTTGTCGACTCTGAGCTACAGCTCCAAGCACTCCCAATCCAAACATTTCGTTGCCACCTACGTGATACTTTCCAGTGACTGCAGTGTTATATGTGGTGCCTGTATCAACGAGTGTAGTCCAACCGAAATCTACACGCGCTTCAGCGTTTGATCCTAGACCCATCGATGCGCGTCCATTAGTGCCAAACATAGAGAGGACGAGAGTATCATCCGCTTGAGTTCCAGCAGTTTCAACATTCAAAAGATATGATGGACGTACTTCCTTTGCAGTGTCCGCAGCTAATGCGGTAGCGGATCCCATTGAACCTAAAGTTAGTGCGAGAATAATATTTCTTGAACATTTTGCGTACGAGTACGTGGAAAACATTTTGCCCCTCTTCCTAAGAGAACAGTTAATGGAAAGTATTACGTTTCATTCATTATTAAAATGAACGCACCGAACGTCAATCAATATAGTTAGTTTATTAATTAATATTTAGCTGGCGCGTTTTTCCATGTCAGACTTCTGACTAACGCCACTCTTTTTTAGCTCTATGACTTTTCCACTCTCGATAGAGTTTGTAGGCGCTCTCCCGCCATGAATCTCACTCGATAGCTTGGACACGACTTCATGAAGGAGCTCAGCTTGCTGCATAAGCTCCTTAGCAGAGTTTGCAGTTTGTGATGAGGTTTCCAAATTCTCTCTAGTAGACGTATCGATCTGTTGGATCGACTGATTAATCTCGGAAACACCTTGATTCTGCTCAACCACTGCTGAAGAAATCTCAGTGACACTATGAGAGACCTCGACGACGTTGCTGACAATGCCCTCTAAGATCTCTCCGCAACGAGCGATGATTTCTCGACCGTTTTCCACTTTTGTCTTATTAGCTTCGATTAAAACTTCAATACTTGAAGTCATATCTGTCACTGTATTTTTTACTTTCGCAACACCTTGCTCAAGCATTTGACCAATCTCGTGGGCGGCACTACCACTCGTTTGAGCTAGCTTTCCGACTTCTTCAGCAACTACAGAGAAGCCTTTGCCATGCTCACCAGCTCGTGCAGCCTCCACGGAAGCATTGAAGGACAATAATTTAGTTTGAAAAACGATATCGTTAATGACCTTAGTTTTATTTCCAATTTCAGAAATGATCCTGACAATATCTTCAATCTGCTGATGACTCTTTTTCACCTGTTCAGCAATAGCACCATTACTTTGGTCGATCTCCTTCATGGCGACTCTCATTTGTTCGATTGAGGTTTTACCTTGAGAAGCGTTTTGCTGACTTTCTGATACCTTTGCTTCTGAGATCTTGGCATTGTCTGCCGTTTTACTCATCATGCTCGTCATCTCTTCAACAGCACTCGCTGTAACCTGTACAGATCTCGACTGTTTAGAGCTTGCACTCGTGAGTTGCTCGGAAGCGGTAATTACACATTCTGCAGTTCCTTTGACAGATCCTGTCACCTGATCGAGATCAACAATCAATCGATTAATAGACTTAGAAAGAGAACGACTGACAAACGCTACCGTCGCAAAACCAAAAAATACAAACCCAAGTGCGACAAATGACCAAATGAAAACGCTAGTCGCGCAGGTCTTAGCCTGCGACTGAAACTGTACTATTTTCTTTTCTTCGTCAGATATGGCCTCATATACTGTGGAGCGGATCTTATCCGTCAGTGCCTTACCACTACTTGCCTTAAACAGATCTACGAATTCAGTCAGTGTAATTCTTCCGACGTTGAGCTTGCGTCGTGCCATCATTTCTTGGACTGCTGGGCCTTCGATCCACTCACGTTTATAGGTGATAATTTTTTTCAGGCGGTCGAGCTGTGTGGGAATTTTTGCGACGTGAACTTCAGCCTCACGCGCAAATTCCTCGAACTTGGCCTCGGCGATGTTGTAAGGTTCCAGATATGCAGTGTCTCCGCTCAGCATAAATCCGCGCTCGCCAGTTTCCATATCGACCATGTAGGTATTGAGCTGTCCGAATCGGGACATGCGACCTTGAGCGTCGGCAATCTCAGCTTGAACTCTGAGCATTTGATTAACGTTGATAAAAACAGTAAAAAGTACACCCACAGTCAAAACAAACGAAATCGCTGTAGTAAAATAGACCTTCTGACTAAGTCCTAACTTTTTCATCAATGCTCCCTGACAACCATAGGAATACGGACACATGTCCGAGTCCTCACATATGACTAATCGGTAAGAAATCAGGGAACATGAAACAGCTTAATACTTCGCAGTCGCAATCGACACAGTAAGAGATCCCAGCTGGACCTCTACTTGCAATCTTGCATATCGGAGGAGCAACTCTATGCAAAAAGATTCAAGGTTTTACCAGTGTGGTGCACTTATTTCTTTAGCTTTCTTTAGCTTGTCAGGAAACGCTGCTCCGACTCAAAATCTAAATCGAGTTTTTGTGAACGCACCCTCCCTGTCTATTGGCGATGATGTCGAACTCTATCGCATCAAAGATGAATGCAAATGGCCGTCTGCTACCAGTCCCTCTGATCCATCTTGCCGCGTCTCTCTAGGAAGTGGACAGGTCGTCCAAGTCCTAGATGACAAACACGTTATGATCGACGCTGAGCGCCCAATTAAGAGCGATTCGCGCACCATTGCTGAAAAGGCAGGAAAGTCCTAAGTACTAACTCTTCTCTGCAATCAAACCTTTAGAGGAGTTGATTGAGCCAGTCGCTTTAATTAAAAAGTGCTTTTGGCCCAAGTCTTTAGACACTACTCCGCTACCTACTTCTACACGACATGAGTCAGAAGAGGATGATACCGCCGCAGGCCAGCGACAATCGTCTTTAATCTGATAGAGCTTCACTCCATCTCCGGCCTTAAGGTTACTGCTAGTGACAAGCACTTCATCAGACGCGAACGACGAGGCGCCGTTAATGGACACAAATGCCAGAACTGCCATCACTGTACCCAGAAGCTTTTTACTTTGGTTTTTCATATGTACCTCTTACTTAATGATCGCCAAAGTAGATTAATTAATAAAATCGATTATTTCTATCAATCGATCAATAATATCTATTAATAAAATCAGATATATAGCTAATATAGAATATATGCCTACACTTACCCAGCTCGAATACGCATTAGCTGTAGAGAAACATAAACATTTCGGGAAAGCAGCAAGGGCCTGCCACGTTTCCCAGCCCACCTTAAGCATGCAGATTCAGAAGCTCGAGGACGAGTTAGAGATCGTCCTATTTGATCGCATTCAAAAGCCTGTAATTGCCACCACCAAAGGAAGAGAGATTCTTGAACAGGCAAAACAGATTATCCGTGAACATGAGAAACTCATGCACATCGCAAAAAAAGACACGGATATCATCAGCGGTGATTTTCGACTCGCAATAATTCCAACAGTAGCTAGCTCGCTGATACCTATCTTTGCACATGAATTTGCTAAGCACTTTCCACAGGTCAACCTCTATCTAGAAGAATTTAAGACTGAAACAATTTTGGAAGAACTGAGAAATGATAGACTGGACGGCGCCATCATGGCCACTCCACTTAAAGAAGAGGGGCTCAAAGAACATCCCCTCTACTACGAGCCCTTTCTGCTCTACATTTCCCAAGAGCACCCACTACTGAGAAAAAAGCTAATCCGAGAAGAAGATCTCGATGGATCGGAGCTTTGGTTACTGAAAGACGGAAACTGCTTCAGAGACCAAGTCGTTCGCTTCTGCTCGATTCTCCCGGAGCATGATACGGTACTGAGAAATGTACACTTTCAAGGCGGTAGCCTTGAAACTCTAAAAAACATTGTTCAGAAAAGTAAGGGCTATACTCTAATCCCGTCGCTCATGACTAATTTTTTGTCTCGTGAAGAAACTGACAAACACGTACGAGCATTTCATTCACCCGTCCCGACACGGGAGATCAGCTTAGTCTATCGTCGTGATCATTGGAAAATACAGATTATACAAGCGATTGAAGAACTCGTGAAAGCTGTCGTTCCACCACAAATGAAGGAAAAAAGCGCTAAAAACCAGATGATATTAGAGTTTTGTTAAGCTAGATTGCGTCACCACTAAGTCGAAGAACCAAACATCGTCTCGATGCGACTTTTTTCTTGTGGATAGAGGTCCTTAAATCGCTCGACCAAAATCGTCTTTAAGTTCGGATTATTCTTAAATGAGTGAATACTCTCCGAAAAGACTGAAAAAACTTCATCTTTTGATGGTCGGGTCACTAAATAATTATTGATCGCGACAACAAATAATAAGTCTCTAGACTGTGTACTAGATAAACCGGCATCGGATGAAATCGCTCTCTCCACATCAGAACTATGAAGTACTGCGTCCATCTCTTTTCTAAATATTGCTCCCATGGCAGGAGATCCATCATTAATCATCGACAAAAGATTAAGGACAAAGAGCCTCTCTCGAGGTGCCTCATCAACGGTTAAGACATCAAGTGCTCTAACCAAAGTGTCTTGTGCAAGTGCCCTATCTTGAATAAACGTCGCCCATTTGTCATCGAAGGACTCTTCTGATCCTGGGTTTGAACCGCTTTCGGCAGTATTAAAGTTCATGCTCTTGAGTAGCTTGGCATGCTCGTTCCAATTTAATTTGGCCCAAAGAGACTCAGACGTTACTGGCATTTTAGGATTTGCCTGAATTTGATTAACCCCGACTGGACGTGGTTCGAGGTTCGTGCGTTGAGATGGGGCCAAAGTTGATGTGAGATTTCCGCTCGCAGAAAATTGGTTCTCTTGTTTTTCGTGGGACCTGAGCTGGCTCTCACGATAAGTCGCATTAGCGCTATTTTCAGTCGCAGCCAAATAGACGAGTGAAACGGCAAGAGCCAGCGTAAGCGCTGGTTTCAACAAAAACTTCATGATCAACTTCCTCAACTCTCTCTACGAGTTGATAAAGCAATCCAGATGCCACGTTAAACATCGTTTATTTAAACTAGAACTAACAAACCACTCGCTCCTTAAGTCAGGTGTCTAATCATTAGACACCGTCAATATACTTGATTATTTAGGTCAACTTAATGTATAAGCTGAACATGAAATTTGATCGGAAATTCGCGCTTTTTTCTGTGTTCACCCTTTGTCCACTCCTCCTCGTGGCATTTTCTCAAAGCGCTTTTTCGAGATCAAAAACCAGTCTGAGTGACGACGAACTACTCATAGAAGTTTGTCTTTCTAGAACTACGAAGCAAGCTGAGAAGGTGAGAACCCTGAATATTTGGGGAATTGCGCGTGAAGAGATTATTAAAGCCAGAACGAATCAAAGTAATAGCTCCGAAAATAAGAGCGCCCCATTTGATCAGTATCTCAACGTTTTAAAAGAAGGTAATCCTGTATTTCATAAAGACGTGGCCTCGGAATTATTTCGTACCGTTTCAATATACGTTGATGCGCAAAAGAACGAAGACGTGATTTCAGAAGAATTAGACTTCAGTCTCAATGCTGAAGAACTTGCCCGAGCTGAACCATTATATTCCGGCGAAACGTTCTGTTCCGAAGATCAACAAAGTCTCATTCAACGCATCTTTTTAAGACCATCGTCCAGTCAGATAAAGATTAATCCAGCTATCGCTCTCACTTACAAAAATACCTCTATCGGGGAATACGAATTTTTCTCGATCTTTGTTGCTGAAGCACTTAGCCAAGTATTACAGCGTGCGGGAAGCTCAGCTACACATCTCGATATCACTGCGATCATGGATAATTTATCCATAGGAGATATCCAGGCGACTTACCATACTCTCAAAGGTGCGCTATCCAACACCACTCTTTACAGTGATGAAGCGACCCGACTCAATGCTATCAGCTCGATCGATCAGTTGTATTTCACAATGAATGAAGGAGACTTTACGAAGCTCCTTGATGAAGGCTTTAAGCTCTATGGAAGAAAAGAAAGCTTCCAGCTTAATCCGCAAGATCTTAACCACGTTATTCGATTAGGAAACGAATCTCTCTATATAAAAGTGCTTCATAATACAGCTACCCATGTTCTTCCAGAAACTAACCTCCTTCAGCTCCTGATCTATAAGGGATGGGGTCAGGGACTCGAAGAGACACTGAAGCACTTTCCGGGTTTAGACATACCCGAAGTAGCCAAAGAATTGAGTTTGCGCTCGCTCGATCATCCAGAAAAAGAAGCATCCACTCTAGACCTTCTTTTAGAGAGAGGAGCGATCATCCGATACTATGAATACATCTATTCCCGCTTAAATAATTCTCCTTCGCTTCAAATCTATGAAAAGTACCTGAAAGATCCAAGACAGATTAAGGCTCATGCAGACTCAATCGTTCAGTATGCCACACTGGCCTGCACAGCGTCCGGTCAACATGAAGAGACTGGCTATACGGATAACTTTACTCTCGAACTCAGTTCGCCAGAAACAATTGATGCATTCAGCGTGAAGCGACAAGCAAAGATTACACGCAGTTTCAAAAACTGGAAGATGAACCTTGAATTTGAATACATCTTTCATCCGACACTCATTCAGCCTGAAGTCAAACTTCGAGTTTATGGAAATTACGACCCAATGATTGGTTCGGGCAAAAAGCATACGTTTGATACTACATCTCAAATATCAGGATCCCTGACAGCTCAACCACCCTACTTGCTCAGTCAATTTGTTAGTGCGGTGCCGAAGGGCAAAAACACTTACTTAACTTACTGGGTGGTCTGCGGACCGTCACGCGAGTCTATCAAAGCTTACGAAGACAAATTTGCTCAAATGGTAAAAAACCTAGAGATCGCAAAAAAAGCAAACTCACTCTTTGGCCGATTAAAGAGCGGCAGATTATTTAAGAAACAAAAATAACTCATGCTATAGGTTCTGAAGAGGAACCATGCATGCGTAAGAACACTCGCGTCACCGAAAAACTAAAAATTGCCTATCCAATTATTCAAGGACCATTCGGTGGAGGCATCTCCTCTGTAGCACTTGCCTCAGCCG
>DBAE01000167.1 GCA_002291495.1 Bacteriovoracaceae bacterium UBA1018
GGTCGTTCATCTTTTACCCCAAAAGAAGAAAACAGTTACCTTTTATTAATAATATGAAATTAAACTAACTTTTACTATCAAAAAGTTGACCAAATTAATTCATCAATAATATCAATAAGATATCGGACTGAATGACGATGGGATTTGCTCAAATTACAGTTTTTTGATTGATTGAGACTATGCCTTCCAAGAAAAAATCTCCCCCCTCTCAATCGACTTTGTTTCGTACAGCGAAGCTCTTTGGGATGGCCGCCTCTGTCGCTAGCCAAGAAATCACTACACGGATCGGTGAAAAATTTGGGAAGTCCGATCCAGTCAAAAAATTAAAGAAACAAATGAATCAGGCCCATGAGCTTGTATCAGCATTGAGCGAACTAAAAGGCGCTGCAATGAAAGCCGGTCAATGGCTTGGGATCGAAGCTGCTGACCTCCTACCTCCTGAAGTAGTTTCTGTATTGAGACAACTACATGATCAAGGCAGCTCGCTACCGATTGAGCAAGTTCAGAAAATCATTAACCGAGAACTCGGACTCGATAAAGCGGGACAGTTACAAGAGCTCTCAGTCGAACCCATTGGCTCCGCGAGTATTGGACAAGTCCACCGCGCCAAACTTAATGGCCAGGACGTCGCGGTAAAAGTACAGTTTCCAGGTATCGCAAAAGCAATCGAGTCCGACTTAAAAGTACTCAGACGAATATCAGAAAGCTTCTTGGCACTCTCTCAAAGAAAGGTCAGCTTAAAAGCTGTGTTTGCAGAAATGCGCGATACACTTTTGCAAGAGGCTAATTATGAGCTCGAAGCAAGTCTGCTGACTGAATATGGACAGCTCGCTAAGACTAATTCCGCGTGGAGAGTGCCTACAGTTTATTCAGACTTTTGTTCACCTCGCGTGCTCACCATGTCGTACGAAAGTGGGACTAGACTTTCGGACTGGTTAGCTTCGAATCCTTCTCCACAAGATCTCGCCTACTATAGCGAAAAATTCTTAGATCTCTACTTTACCGAGTTTTTCGAATGGGGTGTGGTTCAAACAGATCCTAACTTCGCTAATTTTCTGATCCGTACCGACACTCGTCAAATAGTCTTACTCGACTTCGGTGCCATTCGTCGCTACTCGGAGGATTTTCGACGTCTCTATTTTCAGGTGATGATATGCATCCACGACCAACAGTTTGATAAAGCTTATGAAAAAGGGATTGAGCTCGGCTGGATTGATCGTCGAGAGAGCAAAGAAGCAAAAGCCCTCTTTATCGAGATGCTGAGCCAAAGCAGTCGTCCATTTGATTTCAAACAGATGCCTTTTGATTTTACCGATGAACGATTTCTGAACGAAACGAGAGCAAGCACCATAAAACTCGTGAAGCAACTCAAGTATACAGCACCGCCTCACTCCCTGATTTTCTTACATCGAAAATTAGGAGGTATTTATTTCATCTTAAAAAGTATGAAAGCCAAGATCGACCTTCGGCCCTATATCGAAAAGATTCGAGCTCGTTACTCTTGAGCAAATTCTGAGAGGTATTCGGCTAATGCGTAAGCACCTTGAACAGGAAAAGCATTATATATGGAAGCTCGGAAACCGCCTACATTGCGATGTCCTTTCAAACCATCCATTCCGCGAGCCTCAGCACCCGCCAGAAACTTCTGCTCTCTTTGAGCATCTCGAAGACGAAACGTAATATTCATCAAGGATCGATCTTCAAAATCCGTCACAGCAGGTTCATACCCATCTGGAAACTGATCCAGCGCTGAGTAGATCACTTTCGCTTTCTCACGATTGGACTTTTCAATGGCGCCAATCCCGCCAGAGTCTTCAATCCACTTCAGAACTAAACCGACCATGTAAATCGCGAAGACAGGAGGCGTGTTATAAAGGGAATCCGCTTTATAATGGGTTTTGTACTGAAGCATCGTGGGTGCCTGCTCATGAGCTTGAGAAAGAAAACTCTTTTTTGCTACAACGAGCGTCACACCTGCTGGGCCCAGATTTTTTTGAGCTCCAGCGTAAACCATCGAGAAGCGATTCCAGTCGACTGCATGAGACAAGATGTCTGATGAAGCGTCTGCTAGGAGTGGTACGTCGCCCGTGTTCGGAAGACTATGCCACTGCGTACCCTCGATGGTATTATTTGTGGTGATATGAACATATTTTGCCGCTCCTGAGAGCCGCAGGTTTTTGTCTATTCTTGAAAACTTTTGTTCAGCCGTAGTCGACGCAACATGAACCAGGCCAAAGCGTTTGGCCTCTGCCATCGCCTTTGCAGACCACTCACCCGTATGCGCAAAGTCAGCAGTATCTCCTGACGACAGAAAATTCATAGGGAGCATGGCAAACTGTAAACTTGCCCCGCCCCCAACAAATAAAACTGTGTACTGGCTGGAGTCTAGACCCATCAATTTGAGGAGTCGATCTCGCGCGCCAAAGTGAATGGATTCGTACAGCTTACTTCGATGACTAATCTCGAGCACCGACATACCCGACGATGCAATTTCTTGAACGCCGCGACCTGCCTCCTCTAAAACTGAAGGTGGTAAAGTCGCTGGGCCCGCACTGAAATTATAGATTCTTTTCACGATCGAAGCTTTGCAGCTTTCTAATTAGACTTCAAGCCTATTGCAGGGTTGGATCAACTGCAGCAAATCGTGCAGAAACTGAGCGACCACGTCCGCGTTCAGCCTCTCCTTGGCAGTCAATGCACAAAGTCGCATGCGGTACTGCATTCAATCTTTTTTGCGACATAGGCTCTTCGCAGATTTGGCAGATGCCGTATGTACCGCTTCTCAAACGCTGAAGGGCTGCTTCTGCTTGACGCAGTTCTTGGTAAAGGTTTTCAGAAACAATACTTGCCGATCGAGCAGTCTCTAAACAAGTTGCAACTTCAATTTCGTCTGCATTCATCTCGTCGAGGTTGATTCCGGATTGTTCTTCAGTCGAAACGGTAGTCGCCTTAAGCATCTGGATTTGGTTTAAAAGACGTGACTCAAGGGCGGAATGTTTCTCTGATGCTGAATTCATGATGTACTCCAATATTATCTGTATTTAAGATTTATTACTGATCCGATATTAGAGCGCGTCCAATAAGCAGCTTCACAAGAATGCTTCGCGCAAATTCAAGAAGCTGCCCATAAGATGCGCTCGAAGCGGAGCGGTTTTCTAGCACAAATCAAAACCAGGTGGGGAAGTTTTTTTTATAAATCTGGTTCTTCGGGAGCAGCAAACGGATGCTGCGAAGACCATAAAATTTATTCTTTGATTTCAACATGTTACAGATCTAGCGAGCACCATCTAGACAAGAAACTATGCTCTGTGAGAAAAGAGAGAATATGGCAAATCATGATGTCGTCTACGTTCCCGCTGAAAACTCCCTTAAACCTCCGGTGATCCTTGGAATCGTTCTCGCAAGCTCAGTAGCTGCAATCGCTTCGATCGTCGGCGGGTATTACATGCTTTATCAAGTCGTTCAGTACTTGGGCGCCTACTAAGTCGAACCCATCGCTAAAGTAATCATCTTGGCCACCAATGAATCGTAATCGAGCCCGGCTTTGGCCGCGGCTTTCGCAAAATCATCTTCCTTGGCTATCGAGGGATTTGGATTTGCTTCAATGAAATAGACTTCACCCGAAGGTCTCACTCTTAAATCAATCCGTCCGTAACCTTTGAGCTGCAAGAGACGGTAGATCTTTTTGCAAGTATCTAACATCTTTTCCTCATCGACACCTTCAGGGAGAGCCTTTGCTGACCCAGTATCAATGCCCCATCGCTTTCGGTAACTGTCATTCCATTTTGCTTGGAAGGTGGCAAACTTAGGTTCACCTTCTGGAACTTCCTTAAAGAAGAGCTCGCGAGGCGGAAATGCCTGCAACCGCTCATTTCCAAGCACACCTACATAGAGCTCCCGGCCTTCGATATATTCTTCGATAATCGCGTCGGTCTCTAATTTATCGTTGATGTATCGAACTCGCTCCAACGCGTCTTTCTCATTTTCAGCCAAAGATACCTGGGATATGCCCTCAGACGCTTCCAGCTGCAGGGGTTTAATAAATGCAGGATATTTAAAATCCTTAAGACTTCGTATGGGCTGAGACTTCTTAGCAACTTCGAACTGGGGAACTAAGATCTCGTGATAGGAAAGGATTTTTTTAGTAAGACTCTTATCTTTGCAAATTCGGAGCGCTTCTGGTCCAGCACCTGTGTATTTCACTTCCAGTAGCTCAAGCAGAGCCACGATGTGCGGTTCATAATGACGATCTTTTTTAAACGCTTCGCTCAGATTAAAAATGAGATCAGGCTTATTATTCTTAATTTCGTCAATCAACGGTTGGATATCATCGTGAAGACCGAACGGTTTCACTTCGTGACCCAGGCGCTTCAGTGTCGAAAGAATATTTGCTTCCGTCTTCCAGTCTTCGGTCTTCATGTATTCGCTGTACTCTTCTGGATCGATCTTTTTGGAGAGATCAAAGAGCAAGAGGATTTTGAGCTCGCGTGATGACATTACACTTCCCTCTTAAACTTTCCGGTAAACAAATAATGCGTCACCAATGTTGCAAGATAGGACGCTACCTCGAGCGTTAGATAGGACTCAGACTTGTCCGCGACTAGACCTAATTTTTCACAACGTGCGGTGAGGCGTTTCACAAGCTGAGAGACTGTGTACTTTTTTTCTCCGCTCCAATAACTTACGCTGTTGATAATCTCTTTTTTATTTTTATTCATAAAACGCAGTGCCGTCAGACTATTTGTGTTCTGATCGGTTTTTGACGAAAAAATCCTGAGTAAGTCTTCATCATAAAAATCGGGGTAATCTTGAGCATGATCTTTTTTGCGCTTCTGATAGTAATTGGCCAGCGTAGTCTTAAGTCGTGACGCTGAACAAGGAAGATAAGTCAGGGTCTGATCAACTTCTTTATTGATCACCTCTTGAACAAGCTGATCCATGTATTCGAGCTTCTTCAGCGCGACCGACCAATCTTTATACTCTTCTCTCCAGTTTCGCTCAGGAGAGAGCCAAACCGCAAAAGTTTCGGCAAAATCCTCATCGGGATGAGCCTGGGCGTACCAGTTGTCTAAATTTTTCACAAAACTGCGACTATATGGACGCGGACGATAGGTCTCTGGCTGATACTCTTGCTCGGGTGAGCCAAACACTTCATGCCATTTTTTTCGTTTTGAAAACTTAAATGCATGGTCAAAACAATGACCTGCTTCATGTCGAATCAACTTTTGGAAGTATTGTGGATCTGCTCCTTCAACTTCCATCATCAACTTCTGCTCAAGTGCGATGAGTCTAGGATGTGCAAGATAAAAGGGAACGGCGATAGCAAGATCACCTTCAGGACTGAACCACTCATCTCCGAGATAGACTTTGGGTTTAATTTTCAGACNNGCGGCGAGCTCAGAATACAAAAGCAATACGCGATCCTGAAGCTGACTGTTTTCAATCTTAAGCTTCAAATCACAGATGCGTATCTTCAGTAAGTCCTCATCTTTGAGGCTGGCCCACGAGGGCTCTTCTGTAGACATAAACTCTAGTTTAACTCTGCTCTTAATTCAGGACAAGAGCTCTCGGTTAATCAGTTTAAGAGTAAAACGGATTTGTGCCGCCGGCGTGATCAGTCACGTCAATAATCTCGCGGATGTGAGGAAATTTAGCGCGGATTGCTCGCTCTACCCCTTGCGTGAGGGTAACTTTTGCCGAGCTGCAACCTCTGCACCCTCCACTCATTTTCAGAAAGATCTGATCATTTCTAACATCTGCAAGTTCGATATGACCACCGTGTGATGCAACTGCGGGGTTAACTTCTTTATCCAAGAGATCTTGGATTTGATCTTTGATGCTACCGCCACCAATAGCGGTAGATTTTGTGTCGGGCACTTTCGGCATGAGATCCACGGGAATGAGCGGACGCCCTTCGTCGAGGTGGGATTGAATTTGTTGTCTAACTGCTTGCCCTA
Organism: Bacteriovoracaceae bacterium UBA1018; assembly: GCA_002291495.1. Lineage (GTDB taxonomy): Bacteria > Bdellovibrionota > UBA1018 > UBA1018 > UBA1018 > UBA1018. The sequence goes on from DBAE01000167.1 coordinate 5,958, forward strand.
CTTTTTTAGCGAGCAGTGCCCAAGGCTCATCGCCTTCTTTTGCGATCGTAATCTTTTTTCTTTCGATCATGACTTGAGAGACGCCCGGTAAATCAAAGAGTGACTTTAGGAACGGCGCTTTCTGAAGCGACTTATCCACGAGTTCTGTCTTCTTAAAAGTAAACGGCCCAGACGAAGTCAAAACCTGATCCACGTGGAAAAGACAAATATGTTCATGGATGCTCGGTTCGGCAATAATTGAGATCATGGGTACCCTCTAGATGGAGGATAGCACAACTTAGCAAGAGTTTATATTCAGACGCATGTCCAAGAGATAGACACCCAATTTCTCCTCTATGCCCACTAAATCCGCTCTCAGTACGGGCACATTCCCTGCTTAAGGGGCCGGTTAGCACGTGAGATCTGTACGTTTGCTGAAGGAGGAGTGCTTGCCGAAGAAACATAAAACCTATTCACTATTAGGACTAGTCGTACTTATCGCTGGGACGCAAGTTTTTACTCAGGCGTGTACTAATGACTTCAGCAATCGCAAATCCTCAAAAAAGCCTGAGTCCAGTTCAATTGAAAGAGATATGGAAGCTATTTCTAAAGACTTGAACGCAGCTGAAGAAGAGCTATCCAAGCTCGGTTATCAAATGGATTACACAGATGAACCTACCGACGATCCGATCTTAAAAGCCCTGGGCGATATTAATCACATTTCACTCAGAGACGATCTCAAACTCGGCGACGATCTCACTTTAGATCAAGAAAGAGCTCGGGCACTACAAAAGTATATTTCTCTACTTGAGCAAGAGATTATAAAGGACGAAGCTCATCGTTCGGTTCATCCGGTAGCTGAAGATTTGTGGACCATCGCAGATCTGTGCGCATGGCGCTTGGATAAAGCACGTGCACGACTCGCTGAGATTGAACAACTTAAGCCTGAAGTTGAAAGCACACCCGATACGACTGTAGCAAAAGCACCTACCAAAAAGGCTTCTAATCAATCNNAAAATTATGTAGAAACTCTGGCGCAACCGTTCTTACCGGCAAATCCATCAAACTCTTCTCAAAAAGTAAGATCAAAATTGCACGAGGAGACGAAGATGCGATTTGGTATTTTGATCCACTGACAAGAAAGTCGAGAACCACTTACATGACCGGTGAAAATGGTCACTATACCCTTCAGGTTAAGATCAAATCAGAGAAAATCTCTCACGATGGAGACGTTAACCTCGTACCTCGAAATATGACAGTTAACTCCGTAGACGCATCCACAGCTCACAGATCAACTCTCGAAGTAAAAGACGAACGCGGAATGATTTCTAAAATCATTATCGAAGATAGCGTCCACGGTCATTCAGATGAACTATCCGTTCAGCAATTGAAGGACCTCCTCGCCCCGATGTTTGATTTGAAAGTGGACTTCAAACATAAGCAAGAGTGCCAAGCGAAAGACGTTTAGAAAAATAAGAAGCGAATCGCAAAAACTAAGAACTCAGAGAAACTGACACAAGTGCAGCAAGCTGCTTGAAATCACTTTGATCTTTTGTCAATACTTCAGCGCCCATACGTCGTGCTGTGGAAATGACCAATGCATCGTTGGACTTCCGACTTGCGGGCCATCCTAAATCAGCAAGTGCCTCACCAGCCATGAGATAGTCTTCTTTCGTGTGAACCAGAATTCTTTTGTGCCTGTCAAATGAGTTTATTAACTCAATCACAGTTTTGTATGACTTCCGATCTTTCGCACCGGATAGGAGTTCCATTGCTACGATCGAAGGCATAAATAGTATTCGATCTCGCGAAAGCTCACGTAATTCTACGTTCTTTCCCCTCAACCAATCGATCCATACATTGGTATCGACAATCAATGGCCTCATGTCACTTTAAATTCAGGCAACTTTCCAAAAACTGCATCGATTGTTGCATTGATTTCAGCATTACTAAGAACGATATCCAGTGCTCGATCGACAGCTTCAGTATCAGTCTTCGTGCCTAATACACGACGGGCTTTTCGAAGTTTTTCCCGATTAATATTCATTGTCGTACGCGTTCGTTTCATTTGGCTACGATCTGGACGGCTTGAGGTACTCATATGCATATTTTGGCATATCATGCATACCTAAGTCAAATCGTGTTCTCCTTCATCCAAAAATGCCGCACCTGCGCTACCGCAAGGTACGGCATACCTCTAGACTTCAAAGCTAGGTTGACTATCGCGAGCTTGATTGAGTTTTTTACCGAGATCTCTCAATGTCTTGAACGGATAGATTCCGGTATTATGACCGTCTGAAAAAGTAAGCAGTACAGCGTAACGTCCAACTGGATCAAACCGAGTGAGACGAATATCGAGCGGTACTTGTTTTGGATCGAGCTTACGATGCCCAGTATTTTCATCCACACAATTAGCGCATCCGCAGTTTGTGCGAAGTGGGAAGGGCCGATACGATCCTACAAACCCATCTGGCCATTCGATCTGGAGATCTCCATTGTCATCGATCGCAACTCGCTTAGGCTCTGAAGCGCTGACACTTTGTGGATTTTTCTCGAGTTGATTGGTCAGCTCTTGAGCAACACTCAGAAATGCTTTTGCTGCTATAGAATCGGAACTCTTTGCGAGCACCGGCACTCCCTCATCACCACTCATCATGATCTCAGGATCAAGTGGAAGCGATCCTAAGAACGGGACACCGATTTCGCGAGCGAGCTTTTCGCCTCCGCCTTCTTTAAAGATGGCAGTTTCTTTTCCGCAATGAGTGCAAGTAAAGCCACTCATGTTCTCAATGATGCCTAAGATTGGCACATTGACCTGCTGAAACATCTGCAGACCTTTTTTGGCAATTCCAAGCGCTACTTGTTGAGGAGTTGTGACGATGATCGCACCTGACAAGCTTGCTTGCTGAGCAAGAGTGAGTTGCACATCCCCGGTTCCTGGCGGCAGATCGATCAATAGATAATCCAGAGCGCCCCACTGAACGTTTGAGATAAATTGTTGGATCACTTTCACAGCCATTGGTGCGCGCCAAACGACAGGACTATCGTTGCCCATGAGGAGTCCCATCGACATAAAACCGATGCCGTGCTTTTGAACTGGAACAAGCTGACCATCTGGTGTGCTTGGCTTTTCCCAATTACCCATCATTGCTGTTTGTGTCGGTCCGTAAACGTCAGCATCCATCAGTCCAACATTTTTGCCGTAGTACTTAAGCGCGATAGCGAGATTGCTCGAGACGGTTGATTTACCAACCCCCCCTTTTCCACTCGCTACAGCAATAACAAACCTAGCTTGGGATAAGCCCGTGAGTGGTTTGGGGGCCGTAGCCGCCGATGAAGGTGCATGCGCGTGGGAGTGCGCATGCGTATGTCCGTGAGCATGATCGTGATCATGGTGGTCATGCCCGGCGTGACTATGCTGCTGATGCGCGCCGTTAGGTTGTGTACCGTTAGATTGGGATCCATTTGAGGTCTTTTTTCGATTCCAGAATGCCATTTGGCTATATAATCTAATCACGACCTAAAAATGAATGAGGAAATGAGCCGCTTGTCATTACCCGATAGCCCTTTCGTAGAATATCTGAAAAAAGTCTTCAATCCCCTGCATAACGTCGCAAGGTACTCATTGAAGGCGGAGTTTTACCCATCGACGACTCAGACGCTCTTTTCGCCCGAAGTCATTCAGACCTATCAAGTCCTCCCTCTTGGATTTAAAAAAGGGTTCTTTAGATTTCGGCGGTGTCAATTTCTTAACATCGGTTTTGTCGATCCCCCTTCACAGAAGGCCTATATACCTGAGCTGGAAAGGCTCGCCAGACTTCGATTAGGGGCCCATGCCTTTGATCGGCTTAAGATTTTTCGAATCTCTTCCGAAGATTATCTTGGAGTGGTGAAAAAATTTTATGCCAGCAAAGGGAATCAGTTGTGAGGTCATCGAAACGGTTTGGTTAACTCAAACCGTTGTCATGATCCGCTTTCAACCTCAAAAGAAATTTACTTACGATGCAGGGCAATTTTTGAGCATCTATGTCCCACATCCAGATGGACACTCTCGTCCACTGAGAAGACCTTACTCTTTCAATTGCCCACCTGAAGTGGCCAAGAAAGAAGGCTACGAGCTTTGTGTCAAAGTTGTTCAAAACGGTGTTGGCTCCAACTATCTCGCCCAAATGAAGCCAGGTAGCACCTTTATGGCTACTGCTCCCTATGGAGATTTTCTGTTTATTCCACGCCCAGGGCGTGTCGCTTGTTTTATCTGTACCGGTACTGGAGTTGCGCCGATTAAAGCGATTCTCGAATCTAAGTTTTTCCAAGCGAACCGGCCCGAACGTGTCATCATTTTATTTGGTGCTCGAACCGAAGATGAAATCATTTACCCTGGCCTCTTTGAGTCCTTAGGAATTCATACCGTCAACTGCATCAGCGATCCTCAGGACTCAAACAAACTCCATTACCGTGGACGTGTAACGGATTATTTGCGAAACGCACCGAAGAACTTTGAGTGGCATGCTACAGATTATTACATCTGCGGTAATGGCCAAATGATTGATGAAGTCTATCGTATCTTGTTCCATGAACGTGGAGTCGAAGCTGCCGCAATTTCAAAAGAAGCCTACTTTGAATCTCATGCAGTTGGATTGGCGCCGATTCGTTCTGCTAAGGAAGAAGAAGAAGCGGCTTAGCTAAAGATACAAGCAATAAAGATAATGTAATTAGATCAAGACGCGCAGTTACGCGCTCTGATCAGGGCCGTTCACTTTTTTTGGCTCTTCTTCGTCTTTGCCTTCTAGACCTTTTTTGAAGGCAAACATACCCTTGCCAAGCGCGCTACCCAATTCAGGCAAGCGGCGAGCGCCGAAGAGCAACACAACGACAAGAACAATAAGTAGATGGCCTATGCTTAAACCGAACATTCCTTAAGTCTACCGGAGATTTGTTGGAATGGGAAGCAGGACGAGTTTTGAGGTCATTTATGACACATTAAGTCATATGATCAGCTTTTAGGCTCGATCCCAGTCGTTGGAATTGCTCTTCCGTAAGAAGTCGTGATCATAGCAGAAGGGCCATAGACGATTTGATTACAAGCGTACTCGCACGCTCCACAGCCTACACATCGATCGTAATTAACGTGGTAGGGCCTTGATGGCGTTTGCCCTTCTGGGGCCGGTTCTTCACTCCCCAGTCCACCTTCTGGTTTCCATCCATCTTTGTACTCAATCGCGTTGGTAGGACACACTCGAATACACTCACTGCAAAATTTATTTTCTGTGTAGCTCACACATGAAGACGAGTTAAACACTGCAGTTCCCACCTTAAACTTGTACTTCTCTTCGATGGGGTACTTCATGATGGCGTCGGTCGGACACGCTTGAGAACAAGCGTTGCAGCCTTCTTTGCAGAAACCTTCAGTCGGAGTCATGACCGGAGTCCAAAGAGCTCGAATTCCAAACTCTAATCCGGCCGGCTTAATGATCCCTGTGGGGCATGCTTTCGTGCACTCGTTACAACGAATACAGCTGAGCAAAAAGTCGCGTTCTTCACGGCTCATAGGTGGGCGCATGAGCATTTTGGCTTGTGCTTTACCTTCGCCTGCCGAGAGTCCAAAGGTCGCAGCAGCGAGAGTGGCTGTTCCCGCAGTGACCATCAACTGGCGACGCTCGAGATTGACTGGCGCATATTCAGGAGCTGCAACAGGAATTGGATTTTTGTAAGTAAAGAAGTTTGCATCGACTGGACAGTCTTGAGAGCAAGCAAAACATTTAATACACTCAGACTCTGTATATATTTCTGGATTCTGAAAACTGATCGCTCCAGTGGGGCAGTGGTTAGCACAAATATTACAGTGAACACATCCCTCGGTAACACGTCGAAGAGTGGCATGACGGGACATAACCGCCAGATATGCTCCGAGTGGACAAGCAGTACGACACCAGATACGCGAGAGCCGAGTAGTCGCCGACATGATCGCCAAGAATAGGATCAGCGTTGCCGCGTCGATAAAGTTTCCGTAATTGGCTGGGTTTTTTCCCGTTGCCCAGACGATTTCATCACTATTACGCCAGAACGGGTTAACAATCGTCGCCATGACCCGAGTTACGAGAACGATCGGGTCAAGCCCCATCAGAGGCCCTACCGCACCCATAATTGAGAAAAGAATAATCGCCAACAAAAGGTAAAACTTAAATCGATACCACGATGGTGAAGGGCCTTCGAAGCGAACACGTAAGCGCTTCAGCACCCATCCATAAGCATCAAAGATTGCTCCTAGCGGACATACCCATCCGCAAAAAACCCGCCCCAAAAGAAGAGTCACACCTAAAGTAACTAGTCCTAGGAGAGCAATTGTTACTCCCATGCGCAATCCACCCGTGATGACGGTCATCACAAGTGGATCGATACGCAAAAGAAGGGATACCGGAATATGTTTTGCCAACCAAGAATCCATCGGATGATGGGTCACGTAAATGAGTGCAACCCACAGACAGAAAACTGTCCATTGCACTACTAAGCGAACGTGACGGGTTGGCATTCCAAACATAGTTAATTCAGTCCAATTACATCTTTAGAGGAATTTTGCTTGCGGCGGTGATGGAGCGCTTAACTGCCTTGGTAGTTAGCTCACAAGTTCCAGTTGCTCCGGTAATGTTATTAATTTCGCCAAGCTTAGCTAAATTAGCAGGTCCAATACCAATGTACTGATCCAAGAAGCTAGGTTGTTTTGCAGGGAATGCGTGATTGCATTTCATCTCGACAACGCGAATATTTTTGAGAGTCTTTTTAACCGCGTTTACGCTCATGACCCACGTATGAGTGCAATTACCTGTTTGATAGAGTTCTTTTTGGATAAAGGCGTAGTTTTCAGGCTTGCCAGCGGCGTTTTTCGAATAAAAATAGTCTACTTTTTTTCCATCCACAGTTGCAGAACCTTGAAATACACTCTTAGTTCCAAGAGCTGACGCGACCGCATTTCCTAATTTTTCAAACTCGACTGCTGAGGCATATTCAACTTGGGCAAAAATCGCCGAGATGACAACTGCCTTCGAGAAGATATTTAATTTCATAATGCTCCCTTTCTTTTATTTTGGACTCCCGCACGATCTTTCTTCAGATGAAGGAGGATGATTAACAAAGTAAATATGGGTAATAGAACCCATCTCGAATCTCTTTCGACAAGATATGGATTAAAAGAATCGAGGCCCATGGCACTCAGGTCCACAGCTTGCTCAGTCTCACCTTCACTCTCTTGGGCTGTTTTTCTCTGTGCAGCTGGTGAGCGGCCATTATCCTCACTTGAAACAGTAACTTCTTGTTCAACTTGCATAGCGTCTTGAGCAAACGCTGGTGGAATTAAAGTCGGCATGGCTAAGAACGAAAAGGAGATCGCAATAAGAATAGTCGATACTGCACCCCAGATCGACTGAAACACACCATTCCAATAAGGGACTTTTTGTCGATCAATTGCTGCCATGGCCGGTGCCTGAGTTAACTGTGCAAAGTTCGGCATGGACTCCTCCCAGCCAGACACAAAAAGCGCTGTCGAGAGTGCGTCTGCATCTGTAGCGGAAGTACAGGCAACAAGAGCGCTTTGCAATTTATTGGGGACTTCAACTTCCGGACCTTTGCTTCGAGGATCTAAAATGTGATTGCCTTTGACTTCGGTTCCAGAAACACCAATTGCAATGGGTCTACCTGTACTATGCTGAAACTTTAATCCCAGCCTCTCGCCCTGCTCAGATCGCTCCCAACTCCACGCCCAATCCCAAGGCTCACCCGGAGCTGAGAAGCCTGAAAAAAACATACTCGATCCGCCGCCATCCAGTAAAAAGTCAGTAAATCCGTTTTGTTCGATCAGCTTGCGAACTTGATCCAGAGCGTAGCCTTTGCCGATTGCTCCAAATCCTACATGCACACCTGGGTCGGTTCTTTGGACTGACTCACGGGTCCATTTGATTAATTCTGTCGATTGCCCTGATTGAACGTTCACGCTTTTTGCCGTGCAAGAAAACGCGCCAGCGCTGAGCTTTCTGAGTGCCTCAGATCGTTCAAGTACTTCAAACACTGTCATAGAAATTGGGACACTGGTACCCGGTTCTGAGTGGTTAAGGCGATAAATGGGGCTTGTAGGAATATACTCACTCAGTTCTGTTTCAATCTTGTCTATTAAGGCATGGCAATCCATCAAGACCGAATCAGCGCGGTGCGCATCACTGCGCTCACAACTAATCGTCAATTTGAATGTCGTAGCCATATGGTTTTGCGCAAGGCGCACATGAACCCATTCTGCCATTTGTCTAATTGTATATGAGTCTAGCGACAAACCGAAAAAAAAGTTTTGGTTGGCATGAGACGTTTTTTAAATAACTATTATAAATGATGAAGAAAAGAGTAGGTACCTTTCTGCTAGAGAAAGGACTTTTGACACCTAAACAGCTTGAGGATGTGCTTTCTTACGGAAAGAAGCATTCTCTACGCGTAGGTGATGCCGCAATTGAACTGGGATTACTCTCTCACAATGATCTAGCCAAAGTATTTGGTCCCAGTCACAAATTTGACTTCTTTTACATGGACTATCGATATCTCCCAAAACAGACGCGAGATCTCTTTCCAATTGAGTTCATGCTCAAACACGGTGTTATTCCACTCGGTTTCAAAACAGAATGGAAGTTTTTCAAAAAGAAACGGTACCTCAATCTTGGGTTGCTCGCTCCTGAGCGTCAAGAGTCTGTCATTCAAGCTGAAACGATTGCAAAAGAACGACTCGCAAATCTCTACGGGACAAAAGTATTTTTAGTCCTAGCTGATCAATTTATTCAGACCCTAAATCAAGCTTACAAAATTCCTACTGATCAGATCTCAACAAAAGCCACTGAAGGTTTAGACCCCATTCTAGAAATGTTTATTCAAAGCTAGTTTTTGTCGGCTTGAATAAAACTGTCGATATAGGCTGCCATTTGAGTGCCGGTATTAGCTTGTCCACAAGACGCACAGCCCTGGAGCACTCCTTGTCCGTGATTTGGATCCGAAGCGTTCTTTAACAAGAGAGCTTGTGAGCAAGTACCCAGAGCCTTGAGCCGACAACCTGCCTTAAGCTGATAATAAGCCGTAGTAGGCGACTCCGTATGGGCAAATAGAGCCGAAGATTGAGTAGGAGGAGCCCCATGGCAAGATCCGCAGTTATTTTTGAGAAAGGTATAAAAACCATTCTTTGTAAATTCGTCGTACCCGGCTTGATAAAACGTAGCAGTACCTGTGCCTGTACCAAACTGAGAAGGGTCCTCTTCTTGTTCTCCAAATGTGCCGCCTGATGACTTTGCTTCTGCTACAAGTGTCGCACATTGTGGGTGGGTGCCCGCCTGGGCTTGGTTCCATTCAGTGAGCCATTGATCAATGAAACTGCCGCAACGATCAGAATGGTTACCTTTACATTTTTGATAAAGCGATCCGTTGGCCATCACTTTGAAGTCCACTCTTGGCTTCAAGTAATTGAGAGCCGCGCTTGATTCTGAGCTCCAATCACCATGACAGTTTTTGCAAGTCGACAAGCTTCCGAAGAGATTTCTCTTAAAATAGAGTGATCCACAGTCCGCTTCTGAGCTCAACGCACGACGTGCCATCCTGTCAGGATCATCATTAGTCAAGCCACAAGCCGTCAAAAGTGACGATATTAAAATGAGGTATAACGTTCTTCTCAGTTTCACAAATCCCCCAAAAAACTTAAGTTCCCGGAATTCTGACCCTCATGACATGGTCTAATATTTTTCCTGTCCCAGCTGCTGCATTCAGAGTTGAATTAATCGCAGGAAATTTACTTGCTAAGAGGTTCCAACTCTCTTGGCCACCAAATGCTAGAATGTTTGCAAAAACCGAAAGCATTGCGAGCTCTGTTCCCCAGCCAGGAATGAGATTATCCTGAGGTCTTGCAGCTGCACCTGATGTGTTGACGTAATTAATTTGGTTCGGGGCTACAACACCTGTCGCTCCTTTTTGTCTCAATATTGCTGATGGATTTTGAGTCGGATCAACAATCGCCAAAAGCACCTGACCAAATTCACCTTTGTCGCTCACCCATACNNGGCGCCATCCGTTGTGTCACCAGCCATTGGCTGGGTAGCTCCGTCAGCAGTGATCACAAGACATAGTTTCTTTCCTAATTCAGCCGCTGACTGAAGAATCTTTGCCATAAGTACGCCATCCGAAAAGTCCGCAGCGTCACCAGTCGTACGTGTATTATTATGATAATCGCGTCCGCCAACTTGTAGCTCACACATCCCTCCAGTGCCTTGAAGGACATTGTAAACCATACTTGCAAACACTACGTTCATATCACCCGGATTTTGATCTTCGGTAATTCCCCATACTCTTCGCATTGCTGCATTTTTACGAGCATCAATCATGTTCTGAACACTAGCTAAGCTTGTGGTGGCTTTTTTATTATTAAAGTCGCCCGCATTTTTGATGAGGCACTTGGTTGAATCCTGAGATTTCGAAGGCATCTGTGCCAAGTTAAAGTTTCCAATGAGTTCATAGAGTGCTGACAAACGACTACCCGGACCTGGATCGCCTAGAGCAGACACCGGGCCCTGAGGTCTCAATTGATTGAGGATAGAGTTATAACTCTGAACGATGAGTGTAGCAGGTGGCGCCAGTAGAGCATTTGATTCGAGTACAGGTGAGTGACCAAATCCTGAAGACTGCATGTAAGGAAGGGTTGATCCTGCTAAACCTGCAACATTAATTAGTCCGGATATCCGAAAAGGGTTAGTGCGGCTGTCATCCATGCTTTGCACTGGCACTTTGATAAATTGTGTTAAGGCGCCATAACTGGTGAGTGCTGTTCGATCTGCAGCAGCTTCATCTAAACGCTTAAGTCCAGAAACGTAGGTCTCATTAGGAACTAGAGCACCCGCC
>DBAE01000161.1 GCA_002291495.1 Bacteriovoracaceae bacterium UBA1018
ATGCATATGTGAGTGGGGTCTTTACTCAAGAATATAATGAAACTGCCGCAGATGTTTTTGGAAGATTAAACGAATTTTTTGGTCCAGATATTTATTCTAACTCAAGAAACCCTCGAGCTTTAAATATGGATCTTTGGAACAACAGCGTAGGTAGAAAGTACGGAAAAAAAACAAAGGATCGTATTGAGCTTCTAAAGCAAAGCCGGTCATTGCGATCAAAGAAGATGAAAATGGTCGCAATAACGTTTTCTTTGACTTAATGAAGAAACAAACTCTTACCCTTTCTGAATTTATCACTCAAATCCAAGCGGGACATTATTCTGATTACTCGATAAAGAAGATCAATGGCAAAAACACACCCGTCTCAAAGCGCGACAGAAGACGAACTAATAATTTAGAGTAGCAATTAATTGTTCTGAAAAAATACCCACAGAATCCCGTTTAATGGGAAGTGGAACACGTATCTATTTTACGAAAGTAGGATGGCGCTAACAGCTTTTTGAAGCACTCTAAACAAAGCCAATCTTTACCAATGATATAGCCTTTGGACTCTTCTGCGCGCGACCACTAACAAATCCCCGTTTTAGGCAGCATCCTCGACATTGACTCGCATCTTGAGGCCAGCTTCATCAACCAATTCCTGCAATGAGAGACGAACGAACTGCTCACGAGAGCGCCCTAGAATTTTAGCAAAACGTGCCGCTCGTTCTGGACTCACTACCTTTCGGCCCTTCTCGATATCACAAAGGTGGGATGGAGAAAGGCCGAGCTTCTTCGCAAAAGCAGCTTGAGACATCTCTTCGCCTATACGGACAGACTCGAGAAGCCCCCCCAACGTCAAAGAGCGCCCTGCCGCCTCTTCCAAGAATTTCATTGTCTCGCTTTTCTTCTTTTTAGTAGTCATGCTTCGATACCTCCTCGACCAATACAAACTCCACACTGCCGTCATGCTTCACGATGTAAATCGCCCGGTACGCTCGACTTAACCGGATCGATCGTTGTCCTTGCCGATCTCCACGCAGAGGCTCGTCGTGATATCCAGGGATCTTTCGAGCTTCCTGAAGACCACGGGTTTCTACATCATCCACCCACGAAGCAAAGTTCTCGATGATATGACGGGGCGCCTTCTTCAACTGCTTTCGCGCCAGCTTGCTCAACTCTACCCGCAGAATCATCTTTAAGAAGAATACACCTAACAGGTGAATAGATTCAAGTAAAAATACACCTATTAGGTGAATCCACTGAACGAAATACCCATAAAAAAGATACACGTCGGCCCGCCGGGTTTACGGCTGAATTCAGTTTTTTAATGATTTCAGTGATTTAGTTTGGCGGGAGTGAAGGGACTCGAACCCTCGGCCTCCGCCGTGACAGGGCGGCGTTGTAACCAACTCAACTACACCCCCGCGGATGTAAGTGCCTAAGTGAGATGGAAATTAGATGAGATTGTGGGGGATGTCAACCCACAACTGGCAGCTTTCTTTTAGAATATTCGTCGGTCAAGACGGTCTGCATTTGAGAAACGACATAATCGTAGATTCTCTGAAGATTATCCTCTTCCGTGTCCTCGGCATTGACCATGGAAACCACATCGATAGGCGGCAATATCCTAAAAGTCATCTTAGCCGGCATCGGGACAAAGATCGCGGCAAAGGCAGCAGGCGCCAAAAGAAGAGGAAAAAACGTAAACATTCCAGTCGTCACACACCACAAAAAGAAAATAGATCGGAAAGTAATTGGGAGTCCGTGCAGCCTAAATTTTTCCTTTAAGCCTAGCGCTTCAGCGATCTCTTCACCACGATGTAGGATCACATAGCTCTCATGAGCGCCGATACTGACGATGGGTACCAAAGGAACACGAGCACGGAGAGCTAGGCGGATAAAGCCTTTGCGCTGATAAAAGTCGACTACCTTACGTTCTTTATAAGGCCTGAACGATTCCTTCTCCCCTCCTGGATAGACGAGGAGCGAGTAGTCTTTTTCAAGAGCCTCATTGGCAATGTCTGGATCTGCAGGGATCGCTCCTATTTTTGGAAGGAGCCAGCGAAAGAGTGGATTATCGAGCGCAATACTATGCGCCAGCCCAACCGCTCGTCGAGTTGCGCCAAAGCGCTTCCACCATGCGTGAAAGAGCATCAATACCTCAAAGGTCAATAGGCCATTGTGGTTCCCAACGTAGAGAGCTTTTTTATCAGGAATATTTTCCCAGCCTGTGACTTCGCAGCGAAAGTAATGATTATAGAGGCCTTCAAGAAAGGGCGAAATCTTGTCCGCGAAAACGGGATCTGTCTTGGCAAGGTCCTTAAAAAGTCTGCGTTTTCGTCTTTCGGAAAGCATGTGCACCAGCCCCTTTAAAGGGTTTAAAGGGCGCAGAGTATTTAGTCCATCAAAAAACCAAAAGGTGGTCCTCACCTTTTTACGTTGCCTGCGTCATTTCTTCGTGCGGTCTAGACATTAATGTCTAAATGACATACTTAGAGCCTATGTTGCAAAGCGATGGCGCGAGTTTCACTACCGGTGGCAAAACTGCTCAGACCTTAGAGACCAAAGCTCGCATCCTCAAAGCGGCACTGAAACTTTTTAACGAATGTGGCACCTCAAACGTAACGACACACGATATCGCCGAAGCGATCGAGATCAGCCCAGGCAACCTTTACTATCATTTCCAGAATAAGCAGGCGATCATCCGCGCCATCTTTTATCAGATTGAGATTCTCTCCATCGAGAGTTGGTGGAGCAAGAGCCCAGTTAATCGAGAAGTTCGATTTACAGATTTTATCCGTTTCTATTTCGACTCCGTCTTGAAGNNCTCACTCAAGACTCAGTTCTGGCAAAAGAATGGAAACGTACTTACGATCGCCTCTTTTCCGTCATGCAAGAGGCTCTTAGCGGATGGATTAAACAGGGACTCATCAAACCTTTTGCTTCGTCAAAAGAAGCTGACATTTTTATTGAGACGGTTTGGATCCTGTCTGCTTTTTCACAAGTTCATCTCGAGTTTAAAGACACCATTTCGAAG
>DBAE01000180.1 GCA_002291495.1 Bacteriovoracaceae bacterium UBA1018
TAATCCCGTGCATTAGCACCCTCCATGGAGCGCACAAAGGAAGAGGATTAGTGAGCATCATCTCCGTCGCGCTATTTGCAGCGATGGCCCTCTTCTATGCTGTACGCAAAGGTGATCTAACCTGGCTCAAGACATTTAGGCGGGACAATCGATTATGAGCACAAATTTTTTGGTCTCCACTCTCGATCGAACTCTCAATTGGGCACGATCCAACTCTCTTTGGTATGTCAACGTTGGTGTAGGTTGTTGTGCAGACGAAGTCTTGGAAACGATGGGTTGTCGATACGACTTAGAAAGATTTGGCTGTGTTCCTCAAGTCAATCCTAAGCAAGCGGATTTGCTCATCGTCAGTGGTCTCATCTCATACAAAGCAGCGCCACACTTAAGGGAAGTTTACGAGTCCATGCTCTCTCCCAAATACGTGCTTGCCATTGGTGCGTGTGCAAGTTGCGGGGGGGCCTTTGGGCCAGACACGAGCTATTCTTCAGTAGCGGGAGTAGATAAAATTGTTCCCGTAGATGTTTACGTGCCTGGTTGCCCGCCGCGGCCAGAGTCGATCATGAACGGACTAATCACCTTGCAGGAAAAAATTTGTGGATACAAACGAGCTCATCCAAAAACTTGAAAAATTAGTTCCTAGAGCGGTATTGGAGTTCAAACCCTTTGGCCGTTCTGAGTCTCAGGCAGTTTGGATTGAACTAGGCGCGCTCTTGAAGGTTGCGCAAGCCCTTAAAGAAGACCAAAGTTTTCGAATGGATTGGTTAGAAAATCTTTCCGCCCATGAAGCCGATGGTGCGCTTGTCCTGACTTACTTTGTCCGATCCAGCATAACCGGTCGATCGCTTTTCTTGCGCGGAACACTTGTATTTGAAAATTCTACTTCGGAAATTCCGTTTGTTTCTGTCAGTTCTATTTGGCCCATGGCTAAACCATTTGAGCGAGAAATCTCTGAACTTTTTGGCGTTCGATTTGAAGGTTCCGAAAAAGAAGGAAAGGAACTGCTACCTAACCAATGGAGCGGATATCCCCTTCGGAAAGAATATAAGTTTCCAACCGAGTTTGGTTCCATTGCTCATGAAAGAACTAAGATTGGATTTGAGCCATGACTACCAATTCAGCGGATCGTTTTTTAGAAACTGATCTTAGCTCTTGGACCTTAGGGCCATATCACGCGCTTCTTCCTGGTCCAATGATCATGCGGCTCAAGATCGATGGTGAAGTCATTGTCCAAGGAGAGATTGAAACAGGATTTCTTCATCGCGGGATTGAAAAAGCGTTTGAATTGCATCCGTGGCAAAGCGGGATCCCTTATGCCGACCGTGTGGATCCGGAGGCTGCGGTATTTGCCGAAATGGCGCTCTGTCAAGCAGTTGAAGAAATTGCAGATATTCGCGTTCCGAGACGCGCACAAAGTATTCGTATCATTTTGGCAGAACTCACACGAATTTCTTCTCATCTTGGGTTTCTTGCACGCGTAGCTCGAACTGTCGGCTCAGATCCTATGGTGCACTATGTGTTGCGAGATCGTGAAAGAGTCCTTGATCTATTTGAGCTTCTGACAGGCGCAAGATTTTCGATCAACTTTCTGCGCTACGGTGGAGTCTGTGCAGATGTGACCGAAGGATTTATTGAGCGTGTGCTCGATGTTTGCCATTTGATCCGTGTTCGTCTGAAAGAGTATAACGATCTCTTTTCATTTAATTATGGTTTTTTGAAGCGTTCTGCATGGATCGGGGTCTTGAGTGTCGATCAAGTCAGGGCTTGGGGCGTGACGGGACCAAACGCTAGAGCTTCGGGCTCTGGGTTTGATGTTAGAAAAGCTCATCCTTATAGCGGATATGAACTGCTGGATTTTGAAGTTCCCATTGGGCGTGGAGAAGGCGGAACGATTGGAGATGCGCATGATCGATTTGTTGTGCGACTCCGTGAAATCCACGAAAGCTTAGAAATCCTCAATCAAGTTGTAGAAGCCATCCCTGCCGGTGAGTATGCGCAGATGAAAGTAACGCGGGACTTTTCTGTCNNGTTGCCATGTAGTTGCAGATGGAGGACAGCGCCCAGTTCGAGTGCAGTTTAGAACACCATCTGGCTCGCATATCGAAACGATTTCTCAGCTGGTTGTAGGAAGTAAGATGGAAGATATCCCTGTTATCCTATCTTCGATGGATCTTAGCATTGCGGAGGTCGATCGATGAACTCGTGGGTATCAGCTTGGCAATATGCGATTAACCTTCCAGACGCCACACCTCAGTGGATAGTGGCGATTTTTGTTTTAGTGATTCTTTATGTCGGAGTGATCGTACCGTCGAGTCTAGTGATGGCGTTTTTGGAAAGAAAACTCAGCGCCGACCTCCAGGCTCGCGTAGGACCAAACCGTGTTGGCCCGGCAGGTTTTTTTCAGCCATTGACGGATGTTCTTAAGTTGCTTCAAAAGCAAAAAGAGACTCGTGCTCATTCTTCATCAAGCGAAGCGCTATGGCTCAATGTTTATGCAATGGCCCTTTATTCGACCATCGCGGTACTCCCATTTGGATCCCTCTCTCTCTTAGTAGACACAGACATGAGTGTGTTTATTCCATTTTGGGCTGTTCTTGTGCTCACCGTTGGCACGATGATGCTTGGATTGAGTCAACACACGGTGCCCGCAGGCTTGGGTGGGATCCGTGTAGCATTCCAGTCGCTCGCGGGAGCATTTCCGGCATTAGTCGCTATTTTGAGCGCGGGTATTCCAGCGGGCGGATTTCGTTGGAGCTTTTTTGCTGAAGCACAAGGTGCGTCTCCTTTTTCCTGGTCGGTTTTCACAGGACCATTTGGTTGGATTAGTCTCATTGTGTTTTTGCTGAGTGGAATGATTATTTTGTCGATTCCTCCAGTAGAGGGTGGCCTTGCTTCCTCTGAGATTTATGGAGGCGTGGGCTCAAGTCTTTCTGGTCGAAAGCTAAGCCTGTTTCGTCTGACGAGGTTTTACGGCTTTTTTCTTTGGTGCACCATCGCTACGGTTTTGTTTCTGGGCGGGTGGACGCTTCCTGCATGGTTAATGGAACTGCTGACAGACTCAAATTCTCTACGAACCATTATTGCGCTCGAGTTGATCTACTTATTGATTAAGGTTTTTGTTCTCATGCTGATCATCACTCTATTGGCGCAGGTGACTCCAAGAGTGCGAGTCGATCAAACGACAGATCTTACTTGGAAGGTATTAAGTCCGTTTGCATTGATTGCTCTAACGGGAACAGCCATCTGGACGGCATGGAGAGGATGAAATGTTAAAAACTTATTCTATCTTCTCAACGATCGGTCAATATTTCAGAGGAGTTTTTTTAGGAGTGCGCTCCCTTTTCGGTTCCGCATCGACGGCAGCGCCCTATCTGCTGAATGTTAATTCAGGAGATCTAAGAAAAGAAGTTACTGAACAATATCCTGACCCTGTTTCATCTAAGACAGCAGATGATTTGCCCCCTCGAACGAGGGGCTTATTACATAACGACATTGAAAAATGTATTGGATGTCGTGAGTGTGAATATGTGTGCCCGGTGCAATGCATACACGTCGAAACCGAAAGCTTGCCAGATACTTCAAAAATTTGGGTATCTGTTTTTAATATTGATTTTGCCAAGTGTATTTTTTGCGGTTTGTGCGCTGAAGTATGTCAACCAGCATCTCTTGTGCACACGAAGCAATTTGAAGGCGCCGTTTATGATGTCCGAGATCTGGTAGCTAGCTTTGGTCGTGGTCACATCACGCAAGAGCTACGAAATAAGTGGCTGAGACAAAAAGAAGATAGCCAAGACAATCTAGAAGAAGGGAGCTACCTATGAACTTCTTCTTCATAGCGTGTGGAGTAGCAGCAGTAGCATCAGCAGGAGCTGCTACGTTTATCGGAAATATTCGTAGAGCCATTATTTCATTGTGGATCTGTGGACTCATGGTGGGTGGACTATTTCTTTCTCTTGGCGCAGAAGTACTCGCCATTGTTCAGTGGATAGTGGCTACGTTGGGTGCGCTTGCTTTTATGTTTTATGCTGTGATGTTTGGCGAGAAAGAGCATGAAGACAAGAGACCAGTTAAACAACGAGTGTTGGTTTCGATCTTACCCATTTTGATTGGTGTTGGATTTACACTCTTGGTTTGGAGCGGAACACAAAGTCAGATTTCAAACTCAGCAGAAATGATTATCTCTGAACCGCCTCAAAATGCGTCAGTTCTTGGAATCAGCATTAGCGAGAACCATTTCTTATCGCTCGAAGTTTTGGCCATTATGCTTTTCTTGGCAATTGTGGGCACAGGAGTAATGGCCCGTTCCGACGAAGGAGATCAATCATGATGATGATGGTGGCAGCACTCCTCGGCGGGATTGGACTCGTTTGTATGCTTGTCCGCAAAACAATTTTGGGTTTTTTGATCGGAATACAACTCCTTGTGTTGGGAGCCACTACGACGTTCGTATTTGTGGGCTCTGCCTCCGGGGTACTAGGACAGGGTCAAGTATTCGGATTTTTTATTATCTTAAGTAGCGTCTCTCAATTGATCGTTGGGTTTGCTATCGCAATTCGGCTCTTTTACTTGCGAAAGCGAACAGATCTTGAGGGCTTAAACACATTGAGGCACTAGAACATGTCCGGTCCAATGGATTCAGATTTTTTAATGCCCCATGGTCTCCTGCTGGCGATCCTATTTAGTGTCCTCTGTGGAGTCATCGTCAGTTCTTGGGGTAAAAAGCTCCCTAGATCGGGAGATTGGATTGCGGGACTGGGTCTTGTTGGTTTACTGGTTCTCAGTATCTTAGCAATCGGAGATCATAGTATTTGGCATGTGGGTTGGATTTGGCCAAAGTCTGATCCATCGTCCATACAAGTGGGATTTGGTTTTGATATAATCGGCTCAGCAATTACAGCCATTTCATCTCTCAGCGCTCTAGTAGTCATCTTTAACCGAAAAAGTAAGGTTTCGAACCAAAATCGCATCGAACGAAGATTTGGTGGGGCGTCTCTAGGTGCTGCCGGTGTTAGTATCGCTTGGTTTTCGACCACGACTTGGATGTCTTTCATTGGGATTAGCTTAGCTATTGTGGGTGGAGCGTTAGCGTCTGCGGCTCGGTGGGATACAGAACAAGACGCAATTGCGGCCTCAAGTTTTTTGAAGCAAAAGTTATCAGGATTAAGTCTTGGCTTGGTAGGTGCGACAGCGCTGGCGAGCCTTTCAATTTCGCTCAATTACCCAACGACCGAAACACTGGTTTGGAACTTTGGGGAGCCGGGAAGCTCAGGATGGTTTGCACTGTTGCTTATGCTGTCTGGGGTGTTTTTGCTGATCCAGCCGTTCCCTTTTACTAAATGCTTGGTTCAATCCTCCTCACTTTTTACCGCGTCTCGAGTTACCTTCACTCAATATTTTCCAAGCCTCGCTTCCTTCGCGATTCTTTATCGCTTCGAACCCGAACTTCGTTCAGTGGGTGTGATTACCGTTTTAGGTTTGATTGCAATTGCTAGCGCCTTCTTCACGGTCATTTTAGGTCTTCTTCAAAAGGACTGGCGCTTGGCCACCAATGCGTGGTTGTCGTCCGCACTCTCGATGGCCATCTGCGGCCTCTCCTTTTCGGGCAAAAGCGCAGCATTAAGTCTCTTGATCTGTGCAGGATTGGCTGCTTGTGCCATTTCGTTAGTGGGTGATGCACTGGATAGCCCAGACGCAGAAGATAATTCGAGCAACAAAAAGCGCACTGCATGGGCACAGGTTAGTTTGTTTCTAGCTGTAGCAATAGGAAGTGGATTTTTTGGATTTGCTACGACAGCAGCTTTGGTTAATCAAATTGTGCAAACCCTATCTGAGCCGCCTCTTCTTATTGCGCTCAGCATAGTCATGTTTTTACTCAGCGCCTTAGTTTGGCGTCTGGCATGGCTTCTTAAAAGAAGCGGTACAGAAACCAATGCATCGTGGTTTTTTGTGCTTTCGCCGTTGTTACTGATTTTGCCTTGCTTTGCGGTTTTTTGGAGTGGAACTTTTTCAGGAGGGATCCTTCCTGGGAACATGGACCAGCTGGAAGCCATGTCCAATTGGGAATTACCTCAAATTTTCGTTTCTCAATTTAAAAAGTCAGACGAAACAGAGTTGCTCAATGCTTCGTGGATTCACTGGGGCATCTTCATCCTAGCCATTTTATTTTCGTACTGGATTAGTTCTCGGAAACACGATCGTATCGAAGCTCTTGAGGGACGGTTTCCAAGGTTTTACCGATTTGCCTCTCGAGGGTACGGGATTGATTTTGTTACTCATCGGATCGTGATTGGTCTTCATTACGTAGGGACCCAGATCCAAACCTGGATTGATCGTAAGTTTTGGAATCAATGGGTTCCTCAAGGTCTAGAGGTCGCCACGGCGACTTTATCGTTAGGGTTTTCGAAGACCGACCTGTGGCTTTCAAATCGGATTAATCGAATTGTACGGGTCTGTATCGATGTTCCTTCTAAGGCGTTGCAGCTGATCCATAACGGGGATGCTCAGTGGTATCTAATCTTTGCAATTGGATCGGGTCTGGCAGTTTTGATTCATTTCTTAAAATTTCGTGGAATGTGAGCGGGAGATAGCAAGTGACTGGNNATTTTTCTTCCTCTGATAGGGGCATTGATTCAATCCTTCTTCCCGTCTTCAAAGCTTGTGATGGGACGGTTTTCTTTGAGTCGAATAGTCGCTCTCGGCGCTAGCCTCTCAAGCGCAATATTGGGGTTACTCCTTGTATCTTCGATGCAAGCTCAACCCACGGGGTTGTCGATTCAAGAAACTCTGCCTTGGATAGGATCCTACGCAATCAGTTATGACTTAGGTTTAGATGGGCTCAATGCGACGCTTGTTCTCTTAATCTCAATCGCTTTTCCTCTTCTTATCGCATCTGAGTGGAATCAAAAGACCGGTATTCGTGGGCTCTTTGGTCTATTACTGGTTTTACAGGCCGCTTTTCTAGGAACTGCATGTGCTCAAGATCTATTTTTATTGTTCTTTTTCTGGGTGCTCAGCGTTTTGCCGTTTTACTTTTTACTGGGTATCTGGGGCGGACCCAATCGCGAAAGCGCTGCCTTTCGTTCCATCGTCTCAGCTTCGATTGGAAACGCGCTCCTATTTAGCGCACTCATCTTGGTCTATTATGCACTTGAGCCACATACTTTTTCCCTCAAGGAATTAGCCGGAGGAAAATTAGGTGAAAAGACGTTTCTATTTTTAGGTACAGAATTTCATGTTTCTACAGTCGCCTTTATTTTGACTAGCGCAGGACTCGCTCTACGCGCTCCGATCTGGCCGCTCAATGGTTGGTTCACTAAATTTTCGGAAGAATCGACTGCCTCTGTATTTGCTGCCCTCTCTGCGGTCAGCGTTCCTGTAGCGATCTACATTTTTACTCGCCTCTCCTATTCCTTATTTCCTGAAACAGTCATTCGATATTCGGGTGCGATAGTGACGGTAGGGATGATTAATTTAGTCGTCGGGGGCATATGTGCTCTCGCTCAACGAGAGTTACGCCTGCTCAGTGCNNCTACATTTGTATGAGCGAGGTGGGGCTTCTATTGATAGGTATCGGCTCGCTGAACCCAACAGCGGTAGTGGGTTCAATCTATCAGCAGTTGGTCCTAGGGCTAGCGCTTACAGGTTTTGGACTCTTTACAGG
>DBAE01000065.1 GCA_002291495.1 Bacteriovoracaceae bacterium UBA1018
GGTCTGGAGTACCTGATCAAACCCAGTTAGGTCCGCCTCCAGAAGAGCCAGCCGTCATTCAGGCCGATAACCAACCCATGATATCGACTGAGGATGCTAATAAGGACCCGGCACCACTATCAGAAGAGTCCCAATCTGCCATAGCGGTCTCAGACTCCCCTTCATCTTCGGGGNNGACGAGTACGGCAAAACTTGACCCTCGAGTACCGGCCTATCAGCAAATGCGCCCCAGCTGGGCCATTGAAATCGCAGCTTCACTCAAAGCGCTAGGTGGCTCGCCCACTATTCCAAATTTGGCTGGCGGGAGCGTCAAGGCGTTTAGCGGTCAGTTTGAATATCAACCCAAGAGCTGGCAGAAATACGGTGTGTTTAGCTTCGGTCCATCGCTTCAAGTTTATGTGCCTGATAATCGTCAGCAAGTGTCAGATAGCTTCCTGTCGATGTGGTCTGTTGGCGCTCAAGCGCGCTATCAGGCGA
Source organism: Bacteriovoracaceae bacterium UBA1018 (assembly GCA_002291495.1). Lineage (GTDB taxonomy): Bacteria > Bdellovibrionota > UBA1018 > UBA1018 > UBA1018 > UBA1018. The sequence continues at coordinate 478 of DBAE01000065.1, forward strand.
GGTATTTTAGAGAACAGATCTTGGTTCCATATGTGGGATTTGGGGTCGAGCAAGTCCGATATAACTTTCGAGATGGCGTAAGCGGGAGCGCGCTCGCGACGGGACCTACGCTTGGAGCGATGCTCTTACTCAATGTCTTAGACCCACGTTCTGCGGCTGATTTTTATGCTTCTTATGGAGCCTTAAGAAGTTACCTGGTCGGCGAATTTCGCTCTTCGAGTGTATCTGGCGGCCCGGTCGAATTTTCAGGAAGCTCGATGTATTTCGGGATCCGAGTCGAGTATTAGAAGCGTCTTTGAGTTAAATTAGTTAAAACTGCTTGACTGAAATATACGCGCAGTTTAAACCCAAATCATAATTTGATGCGGGCGTGGTGGAATGGTAGACACGTACGTTTGAGGGGCGTATACCGAGAGGTGTGAAGGTTCAAGTCCTTTCGCCCGCACCATTTTACTTAATCTTACTTAATCGACTTCTTCTTTAAAACACCCTGAACAAACTCATAGAAATGAACAAACGCCTGTCTTCCGACGGGTTTGAAATGTCGTTGTGTATCGAAGACATCGTGATCGCCGCCCTCGATTTCGAGATACTTAATGTTCGGGTTCTTTGATGCAAGCTCGGCAAAAAAGTGTCGCTCTCGCGGAAGCACGTCTGGATCAATCGTCCCTGTCATGATCAAAGTCGGCGTTTTGCCAAAATGCTCAGGTGTCCATTTAATCCCAATGCCTAGAGTTTGGTACCAGTCCATCGCTTTGAGATTAGGTTGAATGCCGATCTTTTCGTAAACTGCCAGGTTATTGGCTTTTTGGAGCTCTACGAGCTCCGCACTTCCGGGGGCTTCAACTCCATAAAAAACAAGAGCATCAATAAGCCCAGGATGTCGTGCATTGACCTCAGAAAAGAAGCGAGGCGAAGCACTACGAGCGATAACGATCAGTGGAAGGTCGGGTGATTCAGCCTTCACCATTTTGAGGTAGCTCGAGTAATAGGCGATCGTTTGATCTAAGGTTTTGAATTTTCTGAGAGCAGGTCCCACTCCATGCCCTGGAGAGTCGAAGGTTTCGGCAACTAGTGGGACGTACGTACTCTCTGTACCTGTCTTAGAGTTCTTTAAGTAGCGAAGGGTGCCTCCACTTTTTCCGGGGCTCGGATCAGTCAGCATGACGATGATCTCTCTCATCGAGCGATGATCACTCACGTAGGTGCCCATCCCGTGGGAAAGAACCACACGCGCTTGGGCGGCCTGCAGGATCGGACTATCAGGGCTTAGGCTATCTTTGTAAAAGACGCGAATAGTCTCGTGAGAGTGGTCTAAAGTAGCACGAAGTGAGTCTTTGAAGTTCGAATGCGCCGTTCCCTGGTTGTATTGATGAACGAGCTCTGTACGAGCTTTGAAGAGTGCTAAATCCTCGATAACCGTCGCATCTGAACGACCTGAAGCGGTCAGCTGGAGAAAGTACCGGCAGGCATCAAAAGCAGACTCTGCCGTCCAGGCACTTGAAGCCTGAGCGAGCGACAGCGGAGTGGCCATAAGAGTGGAAATCAAGCCAAAGGAGAGTTTTAGAGAGTGAGATCTTTTGAAAGAGCTAGGCTTTCCGTTCACTTAGTTTAGGTTATTCGGCCGCCTCAAGAAAAGCAAGGGGCTGAGTCGAGTTGTTCAGAGGTTTCTTGAGAGCCTGCTGGTACCTCCGGACGGTTTTCCAAGGAATTGAGCTCTGCGACAGCATCCGGTCTAGTGTAGTTTTTCGATCTGGTGAATGAACCGATGTGGAACTGAGGGCACGGTGAAATTTTCGAATCGCCGTATCGAGCTCGATATAATCCTTTGTGAGGGCGTGGGCAAATCGAAATTGCTCAGTTAGACGAAGATTATAGGAGCGGTAGAGAGCCTCTTGAGCGCTTTTGATCGTTTCAATTAAGCCGGGGGGGCTTGGTTTTTTTGCCGATAGTGTCTCAGAGAGCTTTTGTTGACTCTCAGTGAGAACTTTCAAGTTGCGAATATCATCGGTATCAAACAAAAAACTAACGCTCTTAATATTCTTAAATTGAGTGACGACCGAGACAGCTTTTGTTTCTCTGAGCTCATTCTCAACAGGTGCAAACGTAACTGGGACGAGTTGATCGGCATCGAGCCGAGATTTTGTCAGCGCTGCTAATTTCTTCACTCTTTTGGAGAGATAAAGTCCACGATCCGCATAAGCGAGCAACCTTTGAAGTCGATTAATCAGCTCAACGCGATGGATCTGCTTACGATATGCCGCCTTCAATTGGCGTACTGAAAGACTGACGTTATAACTATGCGTCGCTAATTCCTCAATCGATAGATAGGTCGAATATTCGCCACTAAAGCCTTGCATCGCGGCTCGATCAGTTGAGGAAAAATATCCCATGACGAGGCTGTTTTTGCCTTCTTTGAGCCACCGTGTGTAATAAGCGTGCATGACTTCGTGGATCAAAGTATTGATCGTTTGAAGTGGGCTTGCCAAGGTCCACGGCGAAAGCGAGATGGTATTTTCTGACGCGCGATAGGCTCCGTTGAAGGACTCAAGCTGATGCACAGGATTGAGGACGATATCTACATCGGAGGTCTTTTTGATACGTTCGGCAATTTTGTTTTCAATGCTTCCATGAGCATCAGGCAATATTTTTAAGACTTTGATATCACCTTCGACTTGATCGACTTCATATCTAATCGAACGAGACTCCAGGAGCTGCGCAAAATAATCTACGAAGATGTCGTTAAAATGATCTTGTATCCATGATATTTGTTCGAGCGGCTCATCTGAATAAATTACGTCTTTCCATGCACTCATCAGGTTTGCAATTTCATGAGCAAGCTCGGTCGTATTGAGAGGAGCATATTCTCTAAGTTTAATATATTGATCGATCAGGGTGAGAAATCGGCTGGTGGCTGGTTCGTGCTTGAGTGAGACGATCGATTCAGAGGACTGCACAGGATCGTGAGCGTCCAAATGTCTAGCACACTGCTCTGAACCAGCTAGCGCGAGTGAGCTACTGGCAAGTGCTACGCATAGAGTAGACACGACGACACTCAATTGTCGTAAGCTTCGGACCATCCTTATCCCCCACTAACTGACTAAACTAACTTTCCTCTTCGATCTCGGCTACCGCTTCATCGGCTTCGTCGAAAGCATAATGCCTAATTGAAGCTTCTCCATGCGGACCGAACATGATCTCAGAGCCCTCTGGTGCAAATTGATCGCCGACAAACTGAGATCGCGATAAAAAAACCTTAGCGATCTGACCATCGCGGTCAAAATGAATAGAGCGATTGATCTGAAGATTTTGCACCTCGATCTCATCGCTAAAATATGCTGCGGCTAGCTGCTGAGAGTCTTCATCGAACTCAAGATAAGCACCGCGAGGAAGTTCAACTCCTTGAATGGTCGCATCATCTGATAAATAAGCACTCGATACGGCACTTGATCCTCGAAAGTGTGCAACTTCGTTCAGCGGGAGCCGCTCTGTCACTGAGGGTTGAGATCTGCGAGAGGTAGGTGCTCGTGATGTTACGGGATGATGAACGTGAGTGATAATTTGATCTGTTATTTCTGGAGTGATTTTCTGTGCGATTTGGTTTTGGCGAACCGTAACTGTGAGCGCAGCTGTAGCCGCTATGAGAGCGGTTACTGTAGTCATTGCGAAAAATGATGTTTTTGCGACCTTCGTTTTAAAGAAAACGACAGAGCGCTTTACTTGAGCCCCCACTCAGTAAATCCCCCTACACTCTTAAATTGCTAGCGTAGATTTTTCGAAGAAACAACCCGCGCTCAAAGATATTTTGCAAAATGCAAGATTGCTGCGTGTTAGCTTTTTGGCGGCGTGAGTCTTAATTCCGATCTCTGGACATCTGTCTGGAATTTTATGTGAGATGTGTGTGTGGCGCGTGCGAGGCGTGACTTTAAGTGGGCTTGAGGATGGTTTTGCGGTGGTAACGCGGAGACGAGTTTGCAGGGAGGGGTGGGTATACGTACGCAAAATGCAGGTTTTGGTTTGTGCACTATTTGACACTATACAAACCAAAACCCGCATTTTTTACATTCAACCCGCACGAGGCCCAGACCCATGGACGAAGAATTTTTGAAAAGACACCGATTTCGGAGGCTCTTAAAAGACGATTTTGAAGCAGTACAAAGAGGCTTGAAAAAATCACGAATCGAAAAGAGAGCACTGAGAAAAATTCCAACGTCTGTGGCGCTCGATCCAAAAATTATTCAGGACCTCAAACTTAGTGCAGACGAACTCGGACTCCCCTATCAAGTCTTGATGCGTATGTTCATCATTCAAGGATTAATTGATTTTAGAACGAGACGAACCTCTACCCCTTGATTGCTCGATGTGTCGTTTAGTAGACACGAAGAATGAAGTTACATCGAGGCCGACTGATCGATCACGTTCAAATCATTTCCAAGGATTTCCAAAAGAGTAAACACTTCTATAAATCTATCCTCGCGATACTGGAAATTCCATTAGATATGGAAGGTCCAGAGTATCTAGCCAGTGATGAAATATTCGTCTGTTCAACTCAATACGATAAGGACTCAAAAGTACCCACCGGGCCAATTCACTTGGCATTTCAAGCAAAGGATCAAGAAACGGTTCAACGTTTTTATCGCGCGGGATTAGAGGCCGGTGGTCAGGATGACGGGCCTCCGGGTGAGCGACATTACCATCCTGGTTATTATGCGGCATTTCTCTTAGATCCCGATGGGAACTATCTCGAGGCGGTCTATCATGGGCCAGCCAAGAGATCGGCTAACTCGGTTGAGATTACTTTTTGAATAGCATTATGAATCAGCAGTTACGACCGCAGCCGCTGGCAACATGATCTGGATCTCAGCGCCGCCTTCAGGGCGATTTCTGAAATACATCCTACAACCGTGAGATGTGGCTAGATCAAAAACAAGATAGATACCGATCCCGCTTCCAGATCTTTTACCTGATTCAGAGATGCGGCCCGCGTTCAGATTTGTCATCGTATTAGCTGGAAAGCCTGGACCNNGGCCTGATTCCACTCGATATCGATCAGGATTTTGCTTGTTTCTCTTCTATCTGAATGACTTTCAATCGAATTCAAAATGAGATTATAAAACACCTTAACTAAGACATGTGAGTTAAACTTGAGTTTAACATTGTTCTTAAGTTGTAGTTTCGCTTGTCGAAGTTGGTTTCGAAGAACAATGTTTATAACGTCCAATACTTCCACAAGATCAAAGTGCCGATTTTCTTCTCGGACGTTTCCGAGCGCGTTCATCTCGTGAACGTATTTGGTAAGGTAAGCGAGATCTTCGTGCAAGTAATTGATAATTTCTTCATGTCGTTTATCTATACCTGTTTCAGGAAGCTCGTTTTTTAAAACTTCGACGTACGTAAGTGGGGTTGAAAGAAGTCCCTTAAAGTCATGAATCAATGAACTTGCGTGGCGCCCTATATCTAAAAACTTTTCTGCGAGGAGATCACGTTCATATCGTGCACGGGTGATAAAGTGATGACCCAAAAGTGAAAGTACGGTTGTGACGATCACACCCATCGTAGCGTCCGCTTTCAGTTTTGTTATCATTATTGGATCTGTCGCATAGGTAGTGTCGGTGACTATTAACGACGTGACCATCGCAATTACAGCTATAGCCACCATGATCCGAAATTGTTTATTTGGGATCGGGAAAAACAGTCCCATGGGAACTATGATCTCCATATATGCCATGTAATATCCGGGCAAATACTGTTGACCGTGAACTGCATAAAAAACGACTGCGAAGAAAATAGTCGGAATGACCCACGCACGTTCTCTGCCATAACTGCCGGCATATACCAATAGGCAAAGTACTGCCATAAAGGCACGTCCAAACAGATAACCTGTCTTGTCGTCAGGCTTGAGCATGGGTAGTTCCCCAAGACTCATGACAATTGGGATCAATAATCCGAGGATGCTCATCCAGCGGATGAGTTTTGCGGGATACTTACGAGTCAACGAGGAACTGGCAGGAGCCGCCATAGAGTGACCTCTGTTGTTAAATTTTTGCGTTGCCTGGCGTTAAGCGATGCTCATACTGATCGTAAAATACCCCTCTGGGTCCGATCGGTTTATAGCCAGCCACGATTTTAAAAACTTCATTCGCCATAAGTACTCCACTTAACCATACGACTGGAGCAAGACTTGGTCTTTTAGCTTTTCCATCGACGATATCCTTAATCAGCTCCTTACTGGCGTGCTGATAAGGTTCGAAGTGGCTAAATGTGTAATCCACTTCACGACGAAGGGACTCAGTGCAATCTTCTTTTGTAATGGATTCTTCTGACTTGCCATAAGTAGGTAGACCGAGGAACTGTTCCCAGTGTGGATCTTGTGGAGACATCGTGAAAACGCTTGCGTAAGGTGTAATCCAAGCGTCCACAATCGGAATCTCTCGTCTGCGTGCTTCGCGCTCCAGACAAATACTCGGATGCATTTGGTCCATACCATTGACGACTATGTGTGTACCTTCGAGAATTTTTTTAACGTTGTCTAATCCAACTGGTTCGGTGAAAACCCTCATCTCGAGCGATGGATTAATCTTTTGAAATTCTTCTTTAAGGACCTCTGCTTTAAATCGACCGAGGGTATCTTTGTTACAATGAATTTGGCGGTTGCAATTACTTGCTTCGAATTGATCGTGATCAATCATGGTGAGTTTACCGATGCCCATGCGCACGAGCACCTCTCCACAAACGCCCCCCATCCCACCTGCGCCGCAGATGGTAACGGATGCTTGCTCTAGTTGTTTTTGTTGCTCCTGAGTGATCAATCCGATATTTCTGCTGAAGTCCATGCCGCCCCCAAGTTGTTTCGACTAATTACAATAATAATTATGTAATATTGAAAATAATACCATTCATTTAATGTCATACTTTTCTTGTCAAACTTGTCTTTGCTGATAGTCTTCTGAACAGGGTGTACATTCGGGCAATCTCATGATTTTTAGAGACTATGAATCAACCCGAAGTCGTCATCCGCGAAGTCAAATTACTCTCTGATCATTGGTACAAACTCAACAAAGTCACTTTTGACATCAAAGATAAAAATGGCCGATGGCAGACCCAAGCACGTGAATGTTATGACCGTGGCAATGGCGCAGCTATCCTGCTCTATAATCGCACGCAGGGTACGGTGGTTTTGACGAGACAGTTTCGGATGCCTACTTATGTCAATGGCAACAAAACAGGAATGATGATTGAAGCGTGCGCAGGATTACTCGATCAAGATAGCCCTGAAGATTGTATTCGTCGCGAGACCCAAGAAGAAACCGGGTATGTGATAGAGGCACCCAAAAAGGTATTTGAACTCTATATGAGCCCAGGATCCGTGACGGAGATTCTGCATCTGTTCATCGCTGAATATTCGAAAGATCAGAAAAAGTCTGACGGCGGTGGCGTTGATGAAGAAAATGAGAATATAGAAGTTTTGGAAGTCCCCTTTCCCCAAGCCCTAAATATGATTTCCACGGGTGAGATCCGAGATGCGAAGACTGTAATACTGCTTCAGCATTTGAAGATGAGTGGAGTTATTTAGAGTTCTCCTCGCTGACCCTATTCCCCAAAAACCCAGTTTTCTAATTTGACCCTGCCGGGCTATCTCAACACGCGCTTTTATTCGCGATAACTTTTCTTATCGCGAATAAGGATATGGCCTAATTATCGATTTAAGGGTAGTAACTAAAAGTTTAAAAAGGGTTCAAATAGTAGGGTTTTTGAGGGTTATAGGCTTGGGTTTAGTAGGAATCCCAGTCTATCCGTTCAATCTTTCTCAACCACTCTAAGCAATTGCCCTGAAACTTATGAACTCGGCCAAAGACTGCAGCTCGTTCTTTTTCTAACTCAAGGCCGGTCTGCTTCCGGATCTCCTCGGACGCTAAGGGATACTTTTCTACGACCGCCTTACGTTCTTGGATGGCAATCTGATTGAACTCTTGAAGTAGGCTGATTGCCTTGTCGCGCAGGTTTCTCTCGAGCTTGGAATGTCGAAAGCCACTGATTGCTGAGCTCCAGAGTGACCGCCTACTCCATGACGGATCGATATGAATGATAGTCTCATTTCGAACTAGAATTGAGAGCCGACTCAGTGATCCCCAGTCAAAGATGAGAATCCGGTCGGTATCTGGCAAATAGGCGATCTGCTCCGTTCCAAAGTCTGAGATGTCATGAAAGAGAGCTGTCTTCTTTGAAAAGCTTTTCAAAGCTTCTTCTATTTGAATCTTAAATTTTTCGAACATGTCGGGTCTCTTGAAATAGTCTTCAATCCGAATGTAGTTGGCAGGGAGACGTTCGACCTTCATATAAAAAAGATCCAAAACTTCGACGACTTCGATCACTGGTGCGCCATTTTGTTTCAGAAAAGGTAGGCCTTCGATTTGATGGCTGATGGACGGGACATCTTGCTCAGACTTTGGAATACGAAGAACAAACTGTGGTTCTTCTTTAATCTCGTAGACCCGCACTGAGCTTCCGCGATTTCCTCCGTCTAGGCGTTTTCCGAGTGTAAATCGTTTTTGATTCGGAAAAACTAGGACGTCTCCTGGTTTGATTTTCTTAATCAATTGATCGTATAATCCACGTTGGTCATACGAAATCTGATGAATCTTTGCAAAAGCAGGCGAACTCACTCCAGTCAGGCACACGGCAAGGATGATCATTTTAAAGAGGTGACGGATGTGCACTGAAACTTCCATAGGCATTCCTCTACCACAGATCCAGATTCTTAGGGTTTTTCGACCACTTTTGAAGCTTTGGCACCGGATATAAACTTTCCATAAGTAAGTCGCAGTTATGATAGTGAGCCGTGTGATCTAGTAAAAAGTGATTTCTGGCATCAAAAATGTGTTGACCGAGGTGTTTTAAAAGGGAAACGATTTTAGACATTTTTTCAAATCCAATAGAATCAATGCCATTGGGTTTCCAGAGGTGGTGACGCTGAAGCATGTTTTCAAGGGATCGCCAATAATCAGACCAGATCGTATCGTTTCTCAGCTTAGGATGAACTTGGTAAAATCCTTGGATCTGATTGATCACAAACACATGATCCGAGCTCCAGGAGGCCAAAAGCCACTTTTTCTGAGATGGATCGAACACTAGTTTTTCTAAATCAAAGTCCCCTAAATGGGCATAGACGGCAGTTTTTGAAGAAAAAAGTTCTAACTCATCCATCATGAGTTTTTTAGTTTCTAAGGAAATGTCTGATCGCAGTAGAAAATCATTAAACGAAATCGAACCCTCAGAAAACGCCTCAGTGACGATGTAATAGCTTTGTTTTAAGTCATCCGTTAGCTGAACTATGGGTAAACCATTTGCTATCAGTTCCCTTGTTTCTTGGATTTGATCCCAGATCAGTGGGAGATGTTTTTCACTCGCTGAAAGATCAATCTTGAGTTTTGGGTTGGTGGCGAGCAAAAAAGATTTTCGGACTTTCTCACTGCTAAAGCTTTTTACCGACGAGCCCAGAGTGAAAGATTTTCCGTTTGGAAACTCGATCGAGTCACCGGGGCCAATTTGAGCCATAATTTGATCATAGGAGAGACTATTTTGTGGTCGATTTGCGTGAGGATAGATCTTGTAGTGGGCAGCTATCGCGTCGGCGCATGCGACGAACTCTGCACAGATCAGCAAAGGTAGCAGCAAAGTTAGAAATAAAGTGAAGCGATAGCTATGATTCATCCAGGTCTTACGCACGATAATCCTCATGAACTTATCGGACTAACAGACCTATCGAATGAGGCTCTTCATGGTTGATGAGGATACGGAAGGCTACGGACTGTGTCTGTAAATACTCAGTGCGCTTATCCTTAAAAATCATACAAAAAAACCGCGCCTCCCAGTGGAAAGCACGGTTTTTGNNTCGCTAACTATCGATTTGTAATACCAGCGTTTGCAGGAGGCGCCATATTTGCGCCAACCGAAGTGCTCTGCCAGACGTTGGTACTTGAAACCGTAAGATTTGCGCAGTTCTTTCCATCCCAGAACGAGCTAGCACTTCCATCGCTCTTAAACCATCTGACATGATTTCCAGCGACTTGGTGATTGCTGCAGGTGGAGCTGTATTGATTCCAGACATAAATCCCGACGTTGGTGAAGGATTGTTTTGCACCGTAGACCTTGTTATTCAAGACCTTGATGTTTTGTCCGCCAGCGATAGCGATTCCATATTGACCTGGATCAACCAGCACGTTTCCGGATGCAGTGATGTAATTACTCTTACCGCCGTCTCCGAGCATAATGCCGCCACCAGAACGGCTTGGGCCACCACCACGAATGTAGTTGTTATTGACCTGAATCGGATCAGCTGCCGTACCGCTTGATTGGTAAACGTTCAACGCGTCTTCTGGATTACTTTGGCCCTTGATATTGACCCCGTAGTTCGAGTTAATGCGATTACCAGTACCCGTCACGTTATTGTACTGAACAAACTGACCACGTGGCATTGGTCCATTCATATTTAGGAAGTCATTGTTACTCACATTAATGGTCTGCGAGTTTACGGCATAAACGCCGGTTCGAACTTCATTAAATGAAGTTTGTCGAACGGTGACGTTTTTACTGTTAACGATATACACGCCTTCACCCGAGCATGGTCCAATCTCTGAGTTCTCGATAATGACACTCGTGCTACCTTGAACTGTGATGCAGTTGCCATTTGGATTTTTAATCCTTACACCTTTAATGACGACATTGGTCTTTCCACCAATAGTGAGCGGTGCTGAATCTTTCACGTTAGCGATCGGAGACGGAGTTGCGCTCGGTCCAGGTGTAGGAGCTGGAGTCGCTGTAGTGGAAAAGGTATAAATCAAGTAACCATTCCACGGCATTACAGCTTGTCCTGCGACTATGTCCGTTCCACCAAGCGCGTCTTTGTCGTACTTCACATTGCTTGCGGTACTTGCAGTTACTTTGGAGTCTAGCGCAATATTTTGGACATAAAGATTTCGATCTTCTGATCCGACTGCGCCGTTATTATCAAAATGAACCATGACGGTTTTAATTTGAGATGCAGCCAATGAAGTTGTGAAACTAAAATTCTGATAGGAATTTGTGACCGACTTTTCACCAATCTTGCTTCCGTTGACTAGAACGTTAAAGTGGGCATTTACACCTCCTGCGGAATCTCCTTTTGCATTCACAACGATAGTTGCTGCATTTGCCAAGGTCATTGAGGTAGCGCTGAGTATCATACTCACGGCAAACGAGCGCCACGAGATAACTTTTAATTCCATTCGATCCTCCTTGATGAAAGTGAATTATATTTGAGATTTCTAGCCTAAACGATTTTCAAAAGATTAAATAAATATATTTACATAAATGACATTTAATTTCAGTGATGTACTGAAATTAGTGCACTTTTGATGGGCAGTTTTTACTATTTTGTTCCTAATTCAGGATCTGCTGGAGNNGCAATGGCATGAGAGGCTGATTTTTCAATGGATGTTCGACGTTTGTCGTAACGTGTAATCATGTCAGGAGATGCCCATCCTGCAAATTCTTGAATTGCACGGTCTGGAACATTGTTATCTCGCGCATTTGAGATGGCGGTAGCTCGACAGGAGTGCGGAGAAACTCGGTTGGCGACGCCTGCTTCACGTGCATATTTTGTCACAATATAGAAGATCGCGCTGCTATCGATGGCTTTGTCCTTTTCCTGGGTGCGATTGTTTCTAATAGGCATAAAGAGATATTGATCTTAAGTAATATTTCTTTGTGTAATTTTAAAAAGATAATTGAGAGCGTTCCATACCTGAGGCTTAATGACGACAATGCGTTCCGCGTTTCCTTTACCACGCAAACGTAGAACTTTGTGCTCCCGCTCGGTGCCGATCTGAGATGTTCTTAGCGAACAAACTTCTGAACGCCGCAATCCACAGTAAAAGAGCACCATGAGTATAGCGTAATGTTGAGCTCCACTTCGAGTGTGCAGGTCTGGTACTTTTAGGATTTTGCAGACTTCTTCATTGGTAAATCCGATCGTTCGAGAAACTCGTTTTGGGTTAAGAAACCTCACACCTTCCATTGGACTCTTGATCAGGTGTCCGTCATCGACCAACCATCTAAAAAAACTTCTGAGGCATGCAAGATGGCGATCTACTGTGGTGTGTTCGAGTCCATCTGCAATAAGATACTCTTTGTAAGCGATCAAAACTGATCGTGTGAGGTTTTCAGGTCCAAATCCTAATTTTCTTTCAATCAAAAACTGAATAAATCGCTTGAGATCTTTTCCGTAAGCTCGCCGTGTATGTTCAGAACGTTGATCGAGTAAGAAAGCTTCAATACTTTGTTTTAAGCGATCGGTCGGGCGAATGAGATTAGATGTTTGAAGTGCTGGTGAAACTTCTTCGATCGTCCTCGGAGATTGAGCTGAAGATAGAACGGGAGACAGAACTGCGGGTAAGACCGTGGGTGTAGCAGCTATCGCAATTTCTTGTTGTGGCTCAGGCTTTTTCTTCGCTTTTTTACCGGGGTTCTGGCCAGCAGCGCGTGCAGCCTGGATTTGGAGATTGAGTCGCGATTTTTTACGAGCGGGCGCTTTTCTAGACGTCTTCTTAGAAGGTCCTCTAGATCGAGATTTTGAAGACTGATTTAAGCGTTTGAGAAGTAAACGCCCAAGTTTCATCGTTTCGACTTACCTTTCTTCTTAGATGAGAACACTTTTTTGCTTTGGACTAAACGTAAAAATTCACGAATCCGTTTTGCCTCGAGTGGCGCTCCAGCCAGCCCTCCTTGCCTAAGTGCAGAGCCAACGATGATTCCATCTGTATGCCCAGCCACTTGCTCAAGATTATCCGCGTTCACCCCGCTTCCGATGTAAAGCGGGGTCTTAATCCTTTTGGCGGTAGAGTGTGCTTGCTTGAGGAGCGCTAGATCTAAGAGTCGTCCGGTTGTCTTTCCCGTAACAATCACGCCATCGGCGCCTGAGCGTAGGGCCAGTTCTTCAATAAATAGATCTAAGTCTTGCGTCGATAGTGTTGTGGCATGTTTGACGTGAGCATCGGCCAAGATCTGAATGTCTGCTCCTAGTCGATCTCTCTCTCTTAATAGGGTTGCAGCTTGTCCTTCAATCATGCCTTGATCAGTAGCAACGACGCCTGAAAGCACATTAACCCGGATAAAATCGCATCCGGTAATGGCAGCAACAGCTAAGGCGGCTCGTGCATCATTGCGTAAGATGTTAATTCCAAGTTTAGCTCGAGGTACGGCTTCTCGGACGGCTGCTGCAATCACGGACATGCAGGCAATCGTTTCGGGTGGAACTTCAGATTTATAGAAAGGAGTATCTCCAAAGTTTTCGATGATGAGGGCCTGAAAACCCGCCTTTGAAAGGGCTGCGGCCTCTTGGACTGCAAGACTCCCTGCTTCTTGGAGCGCAGTGCTAGGATCGAGGTGTCTAGATCCAGGGGCTCCTGCTAATGCAGGAAGATGAATAACGCCAATGAGTGAAGGTAATTTTGTGCTCGCCATAAAGGCAAGCTATCTCATATTTTTTAGACGAGAGCATTCATTTCGAATCTCTAAGGACTCATCTTTTTCGGAACATCTCTTCAGAGTTTCCACGTGCTCACTCCATCGATCCACTAGACTATGTCGATACGAAATGGCCTGAAGCGCGGCCCGTCTTGTGGTGAGCTCTCGGGCGCTTAGAAGCTGATTGAGAAGCTGAGATGCATCAGGCGTCTCCATCCAGCGCAGAGAAAGAATCGCTTTTTGTCTCACCTCTGCCGAACTCGCCTGGAGATAGCGTTCAATGACCGGCAAGTACTCCGCTCTCCCGCTATTGCCAATTGCGTCAAGATAGGTCGCTTGTTCGCCAGGGCTCTGAGTCTGGGATAGTTTGTCTCCAAGTAATTTTTGGGCTGATGAAGGCTCAACAGCTGAGGTATTTTGATGTGAATTCTGGATCCTTAAGGCTGACCCAAGGGCTAAGGCAGCACTCTCCGTAAGTCCAGGGTCTACAGAGTCCGAAGTTTGAGAAATCATTTGTTCCAAAAAGTTTTGCGTCTTTGGCGTGAGTGGCTTCTCGGTCGTAGTCAAGGAAGCCNNAGCCAAGATCATATGCTTCACTTGCTGGTGATTTGAACGACTGCCCTCATTAAATAGTTCTATGAGACTTTCTTGAGCCTTCTCACTTCCAAAAGTAGCCAATGCTCCAATTGCCGTGCGGTATAAACTTTCATTACCTCGATGAGACTGAAGGAGGCTTTTGATGTGAGTGAGGGTCTCGGGATCTTTCTTTAGGAGTAAAACCAAATCACTAAAGACTGCAAGTTTCTCGCTCCTACTTAAGTGACTTAAGGTTAAGAGTTTGGGCTTCATTTTCCCCCAAGAAAGATGAGCGTAAGACGGATGCTCGTCGTCAGAGCTCTCTTCGGCATCTATTTTAAGCTGAGTCAGTTTGCCTTTAGGTCGGGAGCCTTTAGGAGTGAGTGCTGCGTCGAAACGTTCAAATACAATTGAGTAAGAGTTTTCTGTTTCAAGCGCCTGATGGGAGTTTTGAATGCCTGAAACATCAATACCCGAGATCTCTTTGGCGCGTCCGTGACTAACGTCCCAAACATAGTGATGCTCAGAGGAGCGCATTTCAAGGCCTGAAAATTCACTACTCAGGTATTTGACTTTCTGCTTCTTAAACACACGGACGTTCGAAGACGTTGAGCTTGTGGCTTCTTCTAATAAACGAGCTTCATAATTTCCTGTGGAGTCTTCAAAATTAAAAAAACTCCACTGAGCAAGTAGGTCTTTTAGGATATTCTTCATTTCGATGAGGTCTTTTTGTTTCGAAAATTCGTCTGGCTCTCTTAAATCTAAAAGTAGCCCATCTTTTCGAAAGTGAGCTTGAAGTGAGAGTTTAGATTCAGGATGAGTGTCGCCTTGAAGCGAGTTTCGGTATGCTGAAGTCCCAAGGAGATAACTTGCAGTCGCCAAGTACCCTCCTTCATTTTGGTTTTCGATACTGACGAAAAATTTTCCTGAATAGGCGATGTCTGTCAGTTTTTTTGAGTTTAAGTCGACTTTAATTTTCCTAACAAAACGATAGGAGTACTGCCCTTGGAGAGGTGTTGGACGCTCGCCGGATGGTAAAATTTCTGGATGCGCCTGTGCAGGAGCTCGGTTCGAATTACCCATCTCAGGGCTAAAAACAGGCTCATTTACCTCTGAATCGTAGTGGTACACCCCTGTCAGTAAAAGGCCTCCAAGAACTAAGATACTTCCTATCGAGCGTCGCACTGTGCGGCCTCTCCAGTATTTGGATCTGCGGGCGTAAAGTTGA
This sequence comes from Bacteriovoracaceae bacterium UBA1018, assembly GCA_002291495.1. Taxonomy (GTDB): domain Bacteria; phylum Bdellovibrionota; class UBA1018; order UBA1018; family UBA1018; genus UBA1018. The sequence goes on from DBAE01000065.1 coordinate 15,785, forward strand.
TACAGCCGCCTTTCCATTTAAATAGAGCTTCATGGATGAGTCTTTTCCATCGAAAGGCAAAGACGCGGTAGATGTCGGCGAAGACATAAACACTGCCGTAAAGGTACTTGAGATAGCCCGAGTATTTGAGCTTGGGTTGATTGCCATTGAAATAGATCCAAGCGTTCAGCTTTGCGTTGGCATCGAGGAGGTCCACTCTCCCACCTACTCCGCCACGAACTAGTAATAGTTTTGCATAGCCCTCAGCAAAACCAGCAAGTGTGGCTTCGGGGCTCATGGTGGCCTGAATCGTCGAAAACTCCAAAGGGTAAGAAAGTGAAGGCGAAACCTTTCCAGAGACATCCGCGAGATATTGGATACCTGCGTCGACTTGGACCATTAAAGGCCCAACGGGAAACGAGACGACGGGTACACGTACTTCTCCAGGAGGAATGCCTGCCTCAAATACATAGGATCCACCCTCGAATCTTCCCTTAGCACTCCAGACTCGTTTGCCGGCGACGTAGAGATCTGAATCAAGTTCAGATTCAGGATCGCTTGGAATGCCTTGAACGATCTGTAAGATCTCTCTTGAGTGCCCTAAGATCTTGCCCAACGTTTTTGCATTGAGTTCGGTTTGTTCCTCGTTTGTACCGAGTTGATGTCTAAAGCCTGCGTCCCTTCCCAGGATCTTTTCAACCTTCTCCACTTGGCTTTGGCTTTGGGTTTGGGCGTAAGAGCTCGAGTAAAATGCGCCACCGAGAGTCGTCAAAAGAATGACTCGTGATAGAAGCACTCCATAATTACCGTTTAAAAACTTCAAAAGAAACCTCGCAAAATACTGGATAAAAATCATCCAGAAAATGAATCGGCTAAGTCTTCTGAAAGCTTGAGTAAACTAGTACTGTTTATAAATCATTGGATGACAACGACGAGACGGCGGCGCGGCTGATCTTCAGGGCGATACTTTGAATATGCCGCAATGCTGAGGAGGCTTGGATTAAATTTCATTTTCTTAGTCCAGTGTTGAGCGAGCCATGCGGCTCGTGCGCCAGAGAGCTCCCAGCTATTTTTAAAGCGAGTGTCACTCGTTGCATGTGAGAGTATTTTTGCATCATCGAGATCTGCATGTCCTTCGATTTTGAGTTCTCTCTTAAGTTTTAGCTCGGCCCAGTGCTTGGTCAGGCTAGTGGCTAGAAGCTCTAGGACCTGCAGATCCAAGGAGCTTGGGTCCTGTTGACCCGGCTCAAAGACTTGAGATTGGGTGGTTTCAATAAAGAGCTTTCCCTGATCCATGTATAGTTTAAGTCGCGCTCCAGCAAAGTGGTCTAAGACCAGGTCTGCTTCAATCCGCTTTTTCAATTCTTCAAGATCGAGACTCACGACTAAAGTATCCGAAGCTTCTTTCTTGGCGCTGAGCTCGGGGGTGGTCTGTTGGTGTGCGAGGGCTTGTTTTAAACTTTCACTGATCTTTTTAAGTTTGTCTGCATCGACTCGAGAGCCGGCATACAACACAACAAACAAGGCAAACAGAAGCATCATGAGGCTAGCGTAAGGGCCTTGCCAGGATTGCGAGTTATTTTCATTTTCCATGAGCGTTCCGCACAAAAACTTCGAGCTTCTCTTGGATGAGACTAGGATTAAGGCCTTCCTGGATGCCAAGTACGCCAAGCTTGACCATTTCTTTAGGGAGCTTTCGATCAGACGCGGTACGTTTGAGCTTTGTAGCGCAAGGAAGGAGTAAGAGTTGGGCCAGTGCCATTCCATAGAGGCTTGAGGTAAAGGCTGCCGCAATTCCAGCGCCGAGCTTCGAGGGTTCTGAAAGAAGTGTCATGACTTGGATTAATCCCAGTACAGCGCCGATGACTCCAATAGCTGGTGCATAGGAGCCTGCCGTTTCAAATACTCGCGCAGCTCGCAAGTCTGCCTCTAATCCGAGCTGTATATCTGAATCGATAATCTCTCGAACCGCGTTCTGATCGTAGCCGTCGATGATGTATTTGACCGTTCGCTTAAATAAGGGATCCCCTTTGCCCTGCATCTCTGCTTCGATTGCTAAGAGGCCTTCTTTTCGAATAATCGTAGCTACTTTCACAATCTCTTGGATTAAGGCTTGGGCCTGATGTCCAGAATCAGAAAAGACTCTTGGAAAGTAAGAGAGCGCTCGTTGGATGTCTGAAAGTGGATGAGATAGGAGTACGGCTCCGACTGTTCCAAATAACACCACTACTGCGGCAGACAATTGGAAGATGTCCGTCAGATTTCCGCCGTTCAGAAACTGCCCACCTAAGACTGCACTCAGTGTGAGTAAGATGCCTAAAACCGAAGCTAAATCCATTTTTTTATTGTAACCTTGTTCAACAAGGAGTCAAACGCGCGAAAATGTCGACACATGAATCACAGACTGATCCACATCTCGGGCCTCAGATTCATATTCGCGGACGCTCCGCTCCTACAGGCAAAGCCTCTCTTCAGTCACAAATTGGGGCTTGGACTTTTGATTTAGGACTATTTTTTGGAATTTTATTCCTGGTGGTTGAGGGTTTTCAGATCTTCCCTCTTTTACGTCCAAAGTATTTAGCTATCGCACTCATTGCTGGAGTTCTGGTGCGCGTCGCACTTCAAAAATTCTTTTCGGCAAGCCCTGGTCAGTGGATCTGGGCAATTCAAATGCATAAGCATCAAGCGCTCCCTCGTAAGAGACTCCAAGGCGCTGAACTCTTCCTGCCTGTCACCGCAACCGCTGTGATGAGTTTGGGAGCTCTTGCGCTCGCTGTGATTGCGGTCTTTAACCATCCGGTCTTAATGAGTGCGCAGCGTGAGATCTTTGCTGAGTACATTCCGGATCTGAAGGACAAACGCGCCAATTGGAATATTATTCCTTACTACTATAGCAACGGTGCTTGGCCGCTACGCTACAATGGTAAGCCTGTGTTTTTCGCCGTTCCTTATGAGAAGGGTCCACCTAATCAATTTTTAGGTCATATTGTGGTGCGATGGGACGTACCTGAAACCCGGCTTACCCTGGGGGGGCCAATTACTCCGGTAGCTGACCTAAAGCGCGAGCAATTAAGAGAATGCCTTTTGGAAGGACTTGCGTGCGTGGCCGAGAGAAAAGCTGTCCTATTAAAAACTTGGAACGAAATGCAAAAGCAAGGCTTTCGAAAATGGAAGCTTTCTTGGTTCATAGTCGATAATCCGCATATCCCTGCTGAAGATAGACCTCAGGGAATTTATATCACCGCAGCATCCGGAAGAAAGCGTCAAGATCGTGTCATCTTAGTGAATCAGTCGGGAGCACATCAAACTTTTGTATTGGATACCTCCTCTGCAGGTTATCCAGCTGCGAAAGATTTATTTCAAAAAGCGATTCGGAGCCAACGGGTTAGTAGCGATCTACTGGTGGGTCGGGCGTGGGTAGATCGACAACTGGGCGATGTCAAAATTGAGCGAGCTAATGCTCAAGTAGATCCTGAAGATTTTGCTGAAAAGGTCGCAAAAGCCCAAGCTTTTTTGCTTTCTAAGATCTCGGTAGATCCTAAAACTCTCGACACTTACTTTCATTTGGGTGGCACAGCATTACTGCTGGCGCAACAAGCTTACAAAAATAAGAACCACGACTGGAGCTCGGCTGCGGGTCCACTGGTTTACAGTTCTTTTCGATTTGCTCAAGATATCGCGCCTCAAGATAAGCGTACCAAAGCCTTGGAAAGCTACTGGATTGAAGTAAAACGCTATTAAATCACTAATCAAACCTACATAAAACTGTGTCATTCGAGCCACATCCCGGAAAATACGGCTATTGGATATAATCTTTAGAAGTAATCATTCCGATAAGTCCTTGGGAGAATTCGATTTTGACACAATCAAAGACGATCTTTTTTACCGTCCTAGCGACTTTATGTACCGGCTGTTTAGAAAATGCTTCGGCGCCAAAGAAGTCGACAGTTCAAACAACCGCCGATACACTTTCGCCCGCTAGTGGCCCAATGGCAGCAAAAATAATTTTTAAGACCGGTACAAATGGCAGTTTTGACGTTCCTATCAACGGTGGCACTGTACCCGAGTTAGGTTCAGGTCATAAGGCCGTTCGAATTTTCGCACCCAACGGCACTACCACGCTCGCGACTGGCGACTCGAGTTCTGCCTCGTGGGGTATCCCTTGGTTATCATTTGTTGAGATCGGCGTATCAGGGTCTTCCAACCATAATTCGTCAAACTCGGTCAAAGCGCTCTCTTCGGATTGCGCTAAGTTTGCCAGCACAACTGAGTCATCTGCATCTCTCTGTGACTACAATAAAGACGGAACCGCAGATGTTCCATGCGGAGCTCCGGCTGACTACTTTCGAACGAGCGAGTTTGATTGCACTCCTGCCACGACTTCGGCAGGTGCAGGCGGAAATGATGACCCGATCTATATACGAGTCAAATTTGATCGAACGACTTCAAAATTAGCTTCACACGAAAATGTTATGGCTGTTCTGGAATATTCGGCCTCAGGTATCCATCCAGCACCGACTTCGCCTACCACTTGTTTTTCGGCCGGCGTATTTACCCCAGAACAACCGGGATGTTCAGATATGAGCTGGAAAGTATTTTTGAGAAATTCGGATGCAGTAGCGAGTGCTATCAAGCCTTTTCTGATGCTCGTGCCACCGGTTTTTGCCTATGTCGACCCCGCAAATAATCGAATCACTTCCACAGCTATTTCGACTAAGCAGTTCCTACTCCCTCTTTCGACAGATGTTTCTCTAGATACATTTCAGATTTCACGAACGGGAGCGACAACTACTTTTATTCATAACGGTAATCCAAACGTGATTTGTTCAAACAACTCTCCGCTCTGCGTAGGAATGATTTTTTACTCGCTCAGTCTTTATCGTTTGTAAGTTGAGACTGTAATTTTAAACAGTAAGCTAAGGAAAAGAGTTAAATGTTAAAGAAACTCCTTCAACATCAGATCATCTTACTGGCGGGCGCAGCCGTATTGCTTGCGTCTTGCGGTAAGGATTCTACGTTGGGAGCCTCTTCCAGGAGAAATAAATCGAAAGGTACCTCTAGCGCAACCAATGACAAAGA
>DBAE01000037.1 GCA_002291495.1 Bacteriovoracaceae bacterium UBA1018
TCTTGATCTTGGATGTGCTCATGGTTGAACAATTTATCTCAAAACTGGGAACGAAAGTCATCGAAAAGGATTTATGGCAAACAATCAGTCAGATAATGGGGATTTGTTTGAGTTTCGGGCGGACGAATCGAAAAGTGGACCCGATACGATGCGTGCTACGCNNCGTCCACAAACGCTGGACGACTTTATAGGACAAGAAAAAGTTCTTGGTCCTGGCAAACCCCTCAGGCAGTGGATTGAGTCCGATCGTGTGCCTTCACTCGTGTTCTGGGGACCTCCTGGCTGTGGAAAGACGACACTAGCCAAGATTATCGCTCAGCGTACCTTGGCTGGGTTTGAGTCCTTGAGTGCAGTCTTATCTGGCGTCAAAGATGTTAAAGAATCTGTTGAAAGAGCCAAGCGCACTCGACAAATGTACGGACGTAAGACGATCTTGTTTGTGGATGAGATCCATCGATTTAACAAATCTCAACAAGATGCCCTTTTGCCTCATGTGGAAGATGGAACACTGACACTGATTGGCGCAACCACCGAAAATCCATCATTTGAACTCAATACAGCGCTGCTGTCGCGCGCACGAGTAATTAGGTTTGAGCACTTAACTCATGAGGCTTTAGAAAAAATTATTCAACGAGCATTGAGCGATCCAGAACGGGGCTTGGGAGGATTTCTTCAGTTAAGTCTTGAAGCTGTCTCTTGGCTTGCGGCAACTTCGGNNTGATGCGCGACGAGCTCTGACCGCAGTCGAAAATATCTCATTAGCAGCCGGAGGAAATGACCACGAACTTACGCTCGAAGAAGTGAAAGCGGCTTTGGAGTCAGCACTTGATCGACAGCCCATTCCTTATGACAAGGGTGGTGAAGAACATTACAATGTCATATCCGCATTTATCAAAAGTATGCGCGATAGCGATCCCAGCGCAGCACTCTATTACTTAGCACGTATGCTAGAGGGCGGGGAGGATCCGCTCTTTATCGCCCGAAGAATGGTCATTTTTGCCTCAGAAGATGTTGGCAATGCAGATCCTCGAGCNNCGGACTGCCAGAAGCAAGAATCAATCTTGCTCAAGCGGTCACCTATTTAGCATCTGCTCCTAAAAGTAATGCGAGTTATGTAGGAATTAGTGATGCTATCTCCGAGGTTCGAAGAAGCGGAGCACTTCCAATTCCAATGCACCTGCGAAATGCAGTGACTAAGTTGATGAAGAACGAAGGCTATGGCCAAGGCTACCGGTACCCGCATAATGAAAAGACCGATGAAAAGGCGAAGGTAAAACAAACCCATTTACCAAAAGCTCTCGAGGGTCGAGTCTTTTATGAACCTAAAGACAGCGGTTTAGAAAAAATTATTAAAGAACGTTTATCAGGCGGCAATACAAAGTAGAATCTGCGGTGTAGGCTTTGCACGTAAGCATTTGCATAGGAGCGAATGTTTATGGAAAAAACCCAATCCTCTTACAATAATCACGAAACGGGCTCTCTGGGTTCGGTCGTCTCTGAAGTCGTTACGAGTCTCAAAGACGTTATTCGAAGTGAAATTCATCTAGCTAAAGCAGAAATCAAAGAAAGCGGAAAGCTTATGGGAGCTAGCGCTACCCAAATAGCGATTTTCGGAACGATCGCTTTTCTGGGTATTTTTCCTTTGATGGCTTTCTTAGTGATCGGTCTCGGCCGAATCATGAATGACAATTATTGGCTAAGTTCACTATTGGTCGGGCTAGTCTTTGTGGGCGTAGGTGGTCTTATGGCTTACAAAGCAGTGCAGAAGATGAAGACTTACAAAGTCGATCTACCTTTAACCCGACAAACACTACAGCAAGACGTTCAGGTCGTTGATGAGAAATTTCATGAAATTAGTGATGTGACAAAAAGGAGGTCCGCATGAGCAATGGAGAAATCAGACAAGCAAAGCGAGAAGTCGAGCAAAGCCAAGAAGAATTGCGTCATGCGCTCGATGGTCTTAAGAGCAAGGTCAGTGAAGGCGCTGAACAGGTCTATAGTGTGAAAGACAAAGTAGACGTGGTCACGGACAAAGTTAAACATCCGAAAGAGACGCTGCGATCTTACGCAGAGGTCGTCGGAAGAAAAGGTAAGGACCTCTATTTCCGGCAAAAGGATGTGCTTGGTCAAAAATACATGGATCAAAAAGACCTTGCTATCCAAACCTGGGATCGTGTTCAGCGTAATCCAGAACTGAAAAAGCAGGTGACGTTTGGGGCAGCTGGGGTATTGGCCTTGATACTCAGTTCAGGCCTGTTCTTCTTTTTGAGAAACAAAAAGAATAAAACTGAGATGATCGAATCTATTGAGGTCGTAGAAGAATTTGATGATTCTATTCCGATAGATGAGCTGACGATTGTCACTATTCAGGAAAAAGGCGACCTAAAGAGCGCTTAATTATCATCTAGCTGTCGCGACTGCGGATCATCGCGGGGATACCTTCATCTCTCCATTGAGTGAGATTGGTAGGAAGGTGCTCATGTAAGAGGGCTGTACGATAGGTCAGGTCTTTTGAGTGATGTGTCTGTAGTAGATCCTTTAGGATTGACACTAAATCAGCCTCAAGGACATTGACCGTGCCCAGTAGGCCAATCCGAAGGATTCGGCGTACATGAACGATCGTATCTGAAAAGGTTTGGATACCATCGATCAGATTCTGAAACTCTTGGTCAGCTTGTTTACTACCTAAATCACCTGCGATTCTTTGGCTTAATGAAATGAGCTGATCAGTGAAGAGCTTAAGAGTCTGTAGAGTTTCTTCGGCAACCTCGCGAGGATGAGCAAAGTCGATTTCAACGGAGTCAATTTCGGATAGGGGAACGCTGCTGAGAGCTTTTTCGTCACTATCTGAGATTTCGACTCCGTTTACTTTAACTGAAGAAATCAGGGAGGTTTCGCTCACGAGGTTTTCGTGAACAAACTGAATGAGTACTTCGAAATTTTCATCCAAAGCGACTGGTGCTTCTCGCTCCATTCCATTAATTTTGAAATCCGTCATGGCGACAAATCCCTCCCTGGCGGCTTCCCAGGATGAATCGCAAAAACATTGGTACCGTGAATAGCTACCGGTTTAGCGAGATCCAAGGTGTACTTCACCCATTCTTTCAGAATGGATATTCCTTGATTGAGGAGTTGATAGGACTGTGCGCTTTCTCGGCTCAGTTCCGCAATTTCATCTCCTTTGAGATTGTGCATCATCACTTTAGAGACTTGAGAGAAGGGGTTCAAACAAACGTGGCTCCGGGCAACTCGTTCAAAGAGTTGATCAAGCTCCATCGCTTTTGCTCCGAGTTCTTGGAGTGTTTCGCGATCACTGAGCTTCATAATTTTGTCTGATCTTAATTTAGAGCCTTTTTCGTGTAACTTTCGAGAAGTTCTTTCAGCTTCGATGCAGACTTTGCTTAAAACATCGATGCCTTCTTCGAGAGCTCGGAGGTCCTGGATGAGGCTCGGGTGAACCATCTTACGGGTGAGCTCTTGACCTACTTCAGGTACCCAGCCGCAGTACCAAGCTCGTGCTAGGTATCCAATGACCTGAGAGTTCCACTGTTGAACATTGACAGTGCGATCGACCAAAGACTCGTACACGACTCCGCCGCCTTCTTCGGTTGGACGAATCTTAGAACGGTAGAGACTGATTGAGTCGACCTGGCCAGCAAGGTCAAGACGGCTAAAGTGTTCGGCTAAGGTGAGCTGGCGTCGATGGATCCACTCACTCGAAGCATAGCTCCAGGCAGCATAGACTGCCTCTGCACTCAGATTCTGACCACAGATATGCGTAGCGGTCTTTTCACGTTTCTCACATGCTTCACATGCGGCATTGGCAGAGAGTACGTAATGGCCATTACCATAGGGTCCAGTTTCAGCCCAACGTACAGGTCCTACGGAAACATTAAAGACACGGGTTCCTAATACACTTGCGAGGTGGATCGCTGCTGTGTCGCCTGACATGATCCATTGGCAGTGAGTAACGATCTCAGACCAAAGATCAAAGTCGGTTTGACCGACAAATGAGATGAGTCTTTCATGCATCACCGATTGAGCTGCAGTCTTACGAAAAGCTTCTTTAAACTGCCGCTCTAGAGGTTTATCACCGGCGCCACCCATCAGGATAACGCTATATTCAGACTGACGACTTAAAATGGAGTAGGCGACCTGGGCCCATTTTTCTGGATCCCACGTTTTGCTTGAGTGTGCGGTACCCAGCTGAATGCCGACCCACTTTTTCATTGGATTTCGCCAAATTCGATCGATATCGCGACGGGAGCCTTCTTTGATATTAAAGAAAGATTTGGAAGTTACCGCAGTAGAGCCGGCATCAGCAGGCTCGCCGATGTGGATCTGGAGCGCAGTCAATAACTGCGTTGTAAGAATGTCTGTCAGATGAATATTTTGATGAGTTCCAGCCTGAATAATGGCCTGAATGTAATGACTCCAACCATCTGAGCAAGAAAATGTACCGTCTGAACGACGTGAGTAGCCTAGTTTTACTCGCGCAGGCAGTAGACCGGTAAGGTAGCTTGAAGCTTCAGAGAAGGACCAATTTACAATAAAGTCCCATCGATCGTTCACAAGAGGAGCTAGCCAACGTGCAACGTCTTGGACGCCTTGGGCTTCGGTCTTCTTTCCTTTTAAAACAGGCTGCAAGATCTCGTCAGTAGGGAATTCGATGACTTCATCAATCCAAGAGACTCTTCTGGCGGCCACTGAAAAGTTTTCGTGAGCAAGAAAAGTAATTCTCAATTGAGGATAGAGTTGCTTTGCAGCTCGAAGAGCCATGAGACTCTGCAGAGTGTCTCCCAGTCTGGCCATCTGAATGACTAAACAACTATATGAGCTTTTCTGTTTCATACTGACTCCGGCTCAACTGCTTTAGGCTGCGAAGCAGCAGCTTGCGCTACGGCTGGAGCTGGTGCAGAGGCGTCAGCCTGTCCATTTTGTTCGGCAATTAAAGCCTTAAGAAAGCCATGCAAAAAGAGCTCAACGTTCTTGTCGCCAGGGGATTCTGTTTCAATCACTTCGCCTTGTACTAATGTTGCGTCTGTAGCCATCTGTCCTCCGTGACAACCGCTGGTTAAATGATATCCCCAGCGTATGGTTCGATCAATTTGAGCAATTCCTTTGCTCCAGTGTGATCCGATTTAAGATTTAAGATTTGATTTGCAGTTGCACGGACGTCTTGATGTCGTCCTAAGTGGTACTGCAGCCCAGCTAAACTGTAGAGTAGGTTAGTATTGATTGGGCCAATCTGAATATACTCTTCCAAGATCCTGCAGGCTGTCGCGTAGCTCTTGATCTCGTATGCACATTTAACTAAATGGAAAATTGCACTTGGATTATTGAGTTCGATCCCAAGGGCACGCGCGTAGAAGTCATGCGCTAGTTTTTTATCCCCTTTGGCGAGATGACAGGCAGCGATTCCGCTCAAAGCCTTAGCATTATCTGGGTTAGCAGAAATCGCATCTTGGAAAAATCGAAGAGCGTCATCGATTTTTTTCTGCTGAAGCTGAACGACACCCATATTATTTTGGATAGCATCTGCCTTTGGATCGAGATCCAGGGCCTTCTTGAAGTGCTTTTCAGCCTTAATCGGGTTATTGGCTCTTAACCAAGAGTTTCCAGCGGCCTGATGCAATTCAAATTGAACCGACTTATCAATCGACTTGAGATTGAGCGCTCTCTCTAAGAGTTCTGCAGCTTGCTGGTCCTTTTGCTCTTTAATCAGCAGGGTAGAAAAGTGTTGATAGGCCTCAAGACTTGGATAATAGGTAATCGATTCTTCGTAAAAGCGTTTTGCATCTTCGATACGGCCTTCAGCTTCAGAGCATCTTGCGATCCAATAAAAGGCTGGGGCAGACCATTCACCAGTTGTGACGATCGTTTTAAGAATGTTTTTGGCTAATGAGTAATCTCCCGCAGAAAAGAGGAGCTCGACGTTTCTCTTCAAAAACTCGACGTTCAGCTTACCATTGGGAAGATAAACACCGTCCGAACCCGTGTCCTGCTGGGGGGCTGCTTGTTGAGCTGCCTTAGATGCTGGTTCAGATCCCGCAGGTGCAGTTGGTCTTTTTTGTCTGATTTGGATCAAGTATCCGACTGTGTTTTCGGTCGGGTTGACGTCAAAGTCATCTAAAGCTTCTTGCAGTGTGCGAAAGCGGACCATGCGATCGCCGTGAGTTGGAATTGGAATGAGATCGACGAGGTCGTAACCTTCCTTATCGATCTGAGCACCCAAAGCTTGCTGGATCTTACTCTCTAGGTCTTTCATAGGGTGGTATCCATTTCTTCGCCGCTCTCCGTGAGCCATGAACTTTTGAACTTGCCCAAGAGTTCTTTATTTTTCTTGGACTTACTGATTTCAGCCACGAGTTTGTGCTGAACTGCAGTGATCTTTTGGATGACTTGATCATCGATGCTCAATAGCTGACGTGTCAGCTCATCTTTTCGATTCATTTCGGCGCGCACGAGGGCGAGAAGCTCGGGAGTCTTCTCTTCGGCAGTAAGAGTTGAGGCCATTTCTGTAATCTTACGATCGTAAAGCTCCATCGCTTTAAAGATAGAGTCACGTTGAGTTTGGAAAGACTCCAAAGCAATGAGATCATCGTCGATGCTTTGAGATAAAAAAGTCTCAGAGAAGGTAAGGATCTTCTCGAGGCATCGATTTTTGCTTTGTACTAAACTAACAATCGTCATGAAATCTGCTTCTTTCTTCCTAAAAGAATGCTCTCTTGTCTGATCTTCCGATCAGTCCAAGAGATTACTATTTGCCTTCAAGCTCTCCATTTTTCTGAGCTTGAGTCACTGCGACACGCCATCCTTCTAGAAGCGTCTCCAGTAGTTTCAGAACACTTTGCAGAGGCTCTTTCGAATTCTCCATGTTGGCCTTCACCAACTGCTCTGCCATAAAATTGTACAGCCGCTCGAGGTTACGAGCAATATCGCCCCCAACTTCAAAATTTAGGGTGTTCGTCAATTCATTGATGATGTCATGGGCCTTCCCAATATGGACCCCTTTGGCTGCCAGATCTTTTTTATCGATGGCAGATGTCGCTTTTTTGACGTTCTGGATAGCGCCTTCATAAAGCATAAGAAGAATTTGGCCGCGGCTCGCGGTTTTAATCGACATTTGTTTATAATTATTTGCGCCGTAGGTCATATGATTTGTCCTCTATCCGTTATCCGCTTCCCATAAGCTGAGCGAGTAGGTTTCCACCGCCTGCGCTCGGCATTGCTGAAGCTAAATACTGCTGTTGTTGTTGCATGGCTGACAAAGTGGACTGAAGACGGCTAAAGCGTTCTGTAATCGCCTGCGTCCTTTGTTCTAAGCGTCGCTCTTTGTTCGCAATGTCATCATCGATTTTTCGAATGCGGTTTTTTAAGCCTTGTTCACGAGTACTAAGTAGACCAGATCCTGGTCGGGTATAGTTCGCGATGATCTGGCGGAGCTGAATAGCAAAGCCATGTTCGCCAGTGATCCCTTCAGCAATTCCAGCAAAGTCCTTTTGGAGAGCTTTATTAAATTTTTCTTCTTTAAACGCGAGCATACCGTTTTTTTCAAACTCGATTCCGACTTCATTTAAAAAGACGAGGCGATATTCTTCTGGGTTTTCCTTGTTATCCCAGACCGGAAATCCCTCATGGAGGATGTTTCGGATGCGATACTCGATACTCTGAAGGCTCGTATCACCTGTAAAAGTAGTCTTGGTATCGCTCTTTTCATCAACCTGGTTTTGCTTGTTGATGAATTCAAGAATTCCATTGACCTGATCAACGAGCCCTTTGACTTTGGCCCCCACTTTTTGAAAGTCTTCTGTGATGGAAACTGTGAACGTAGTGCCTTCTTTAGCTTGCTTGAGTTGAAGGTTTACTCCCTCTAAGAAGTCCGTGATGTTATTGCTATCTGCTTCGATCTCAAATCCATCAATAGTGACAAAGGCATTGCCAGCTTCTCTTTGCTCACTNNTGTCCCATCCATGAAGTAAAAATCTGGAAACTCGATCTCGTCATCCAAGCCGTCTTTCTTAGACGTCATGATGAGGCGCCATGGCTTATCGGGATCTGTGAGATCTTTGATGACTGAGGCCTGTACGGGGCTCTTGGCTTGTCGATTAATGAGTGATGCAATTCCACGGAGACTTGCGTCATTTCCTTCGACAAAGATCTCGTGTGATTCGCCATCCGCGGTCGTGACCACAACAAAACCTAATCCAAGATTAGGTTCGTCAGGACTTTCAAATCCATTTGAGATCATGGATGAACGTCCTGCGAGTTGGTCGACCTGAAGCTGATAGGTACCGGTTTGTGCTTTTTCTTTATCTACTGTGACGGCGACTTGGTTAGCGCCATCTCCGAGATCAACTTTTAACTCTCGAAAGCGCTGGAAGTTTGAAAACTCACTGAGAGTTTTATCAAAGCCGGTAAATTTGTTTTTGAATTCTTGAAAGAGTTTCATGCGCGCTTCTTCGCGCCCTTTACGAACCTCTAGGTTCTTAATGGGTTGGCGTTCAGCCTCAATCATTGCTTTAACAGCTTGTTTGAACTGTCCCCCGCCCATGGGGTCAAAGCGTAAACCCAATCAATCCTCCTGATGCCTGTCTATACTTCTAGATCAGGGAACTCCTTTCCCTGACTCAGGCTATCTATCAGTATGAAGAATCCTCGACGCATTTCCAATGGGCAGATTTTGCCCAAACAAAAAGGTGCTCCACACCTTTTTGTAGAGGCTTGCGTCATTTATGTGGCGGTTTCGAAACTTGTAAATCGTGGCCGGTGCTACTACGATCCACTTTATTATTTTTAGAATATAAACTGAAAGGGATCCAAAGATGAAAACTCTACTGTTAACTGCGTTGATTGGACTGATGAGCGCGCCTGCCTTGGCAAAAGATTCACCAGACGTTCCAGCCGGTGCAAAACTGCTCTATTCATTTATTGGTAAATTTAAAGGTACCGCCACCTTAGCCAATGCGGGTCAGCCTACGATCGTTGCGAAGGGATTTCAGCGTTGTGAGAAAGTTGCGCGTGGATGGGCAATTCAGTGTGAGGCGCACTTCGAAGGGGATGGACTTATTTTTGATGAAGCGATTATGGGTGGTTACGACGTCCCCAGCCAAACTATCCATTGGAATGTAGTCAACAGCTTTGGCCAAGCTTATACATTGGTCGGCACGTTTACCAATCCCGATACTCTTGAGCTTGAGTACACTGCAACTGTTGATGGTCAACCCTACGTTGATCAGGGAACTTGGACGATCAGCCCCAATAAGAAACGAATTCGACTCGATCAAGTCATCACCTTGGGTGGTCAAGTTGTAACGACAATCACCGCTGATTTGAAAAAGTAATGACGCACACCCATGACAAAAGGTGCTCCGCACCTTTTGTCATGCTTACTTAATCTGCACAATCTGACCGTCTTTCACCGTTAAGAAAGTGAGAACGCGACTGAAAAGTCCATCACGGTAGGTAATCTTGCCAGTCACACCTTTGAAATTCTTCACGTCCTGAAGTTCGTTCTTAAGATCCGTGCGATCCTTAGGTTTCTCAGAAGCTAGAACCTGTTCCAAGATCGAAGCAGCATCAAATGCTACGGCTTCGATTGCTGTTGGATCTTGCTCGTAAGTGGCTTTGTAGCTACTCACAAACTTACGAACTGCTGGNNGACGTCGCGATATGCAAATGTCGGAAGGATCTGTCCTACAACTTTTGGTTCGTCTGGAATAAAGACTGCTTCGTAATCGACGATTGGAGGAAGAGCGTAGTACTTCTCAGTTTTGCGATTACGCTTGGTGATCTTAAGCTGCTCTCGCTCTTTCGCTAAGACATCCAATTCGCGCTGGCGTGCTTCAGGATAGGCAAGTCCAGATAAACTATCTACGACTTGACGAAAGTCAGTCTCACCCGGAGCGTAGTTTTCAACGCCTACAATTTTACCGCCTAAACTTTCCACAGCANNTGCTCGCCAAATTTGTCTTTGGGATGAACAATTGCAAATCGTTTGATGCCCATGTCTTCGATCGCATGACGAGCGATTTCGTAAGCCTGCAAACGAGGAGTCATGCCGGATTGAAAAATATAGTCTCCCGCAACGCCTGATTGCTGCGCCAAAGTGATCAGCGGCAAGCCAAACTCCTGAGCCTTCTGGGTCACTTGGTCGATACCTTTACTGAGAAGTGGTCCCACTACGGCGATGACGTGATGTTTTTGGTAAAGGGTGTTCAATGCCTTGAGGGCTTGCTCAGGATCATCGCCACTATCTTGGACGATGATCTTAAAATCTTGGCCGGTTTCTTCGCCGAAGATTTTAAATGCAAGAGATACAGCTTGCAAAGCGCGAGCACCGAACGAAGCAAACTTGCCAGTCATGGGTACAAGTACGCCTACGTTTCGTGGATTAACTTCAGCTCGCGCGAGGTTAGAGGATCTGATCGTTTCAGATGCCGCCGCATAGTGAACAGATTGTGGGTAACGACTCATCAAAAGTCTCAAATGATTTTCGCCAGCCTCGGTCTTACCTTGTGAATGCTCTTGAGAACCGAGTCTGTACAAAACTCGATCGGCAAAAGGAGAGTCTTCAAAGCTTTGATAGAGGCCTTCGAGTGCTCCTGTATCTGTTATGTTTTGAAGAGCACTCTCAAGTAGATCTGTGAAAGGTGGCTTCAGTTGGATCTCTGATAAAAATCGACTCATCGTGAGGGACTCTCGAGCTGACTCAAGATGTGAACCTAGCTTTATAAAATTACGTGCGCGTAGGGAGTGGTATTTAATACGTACTTCATTGGCTAAACCCTCAGGACGCATCTGACCTAGAGTGGATTGCGATTCTTCGATTTGATTGGCTTCGGCCTGTGCCGACGCCAAGTTGTACTGAACATGAGGTCTAAAGTTTGGACTCGTGTTGAGATCGAGCGCTTTTCTAAATTGTGCCACGGCTTGCAACGGTCTCTTAGTCAGAAGAAAACTGAGACCGTGAAGGTTGTGCGCGTATGCAAGGTGAGGCGTTTTAGGATACTTTTTTTCGAAGACCACGAGCTTTTGGATCGCCTCGTTGTAAGAACCTTTAAAATAGAGATTTTGAATTTCACGATAGTCGATGGCCTGTTGGCCCTTCATGCCGACAGGGCGATCGCCAGTTGTCGTAGCGATATCAGAGCTCGATACCGACGAACCTGAACTTGAGGATGACGATGGAGTTGAACGCGGAGCTGAGCTACACGAACTCAGAATTGCCGCGAGGACGAGGGTAGAGGTAGATACTGAAAATCTGGCGAGGCTTGTATTTGGTTTCACCCCACCAGATTATCGAAGTGGCTCAGTTTTATCCAAAAAAGTTTTTCACTTTTTCAAAGAAGTTTTGATGCATCGGGTGTGCATTTGCTGCACCGAGTTCATCAAAACGTCGGAGTAGATCTTTTTGCTCAGACGTTAGCTTGCTCGGCGTCTCAATAATCACTCGGACAAGCTGGTCGCCACGACCGTAAGCTCCCAATCGATTGAGGCCTTTGTTCTTTAATCGCAAGATCTTATGAGACTGAGTCCCGGCAGGGATCTTTACATTCACCTTACCGTCTAAAGTAGGGACTTCGACCTCAGCGCCCAACGCAGCTTGAGCAAATGTGACAGGAACTTCGCAAATCACATCAAACTCATCTCGCGTGAAGAAATCGTGAGGCAAAATATTGATCACGACGTAGAGATCGCCCGGAGGGCCACCTCGTTCTCCCGCTTCGCCTTCATTGGTCAGTTTGAGACGCTGGCCGGTATCGACTCCTGCTGGAATCTTTACGGCGATCTGAGAACGTTTTTTTACATTTCCGCTGCCAGAGCAAGTTCCGCAAGGATTAGGGATGGTCTGACCTGTTCCATGACATTGAGGGCAAGGTCGAGTAATCGCGAAGAAGCCTTGTTGAAAGCTCACTTCGCCGCGACCTTGGCATCCGCTACAAGTGACAGGAGAGGTTCCAGGTTTAGCACCTGTGCCCTCGCATGTTTCACAGCTCACAGTCTTTGGAATAGAAATGACTTTCTCGGTTCCAAAAGCGGCTTCTTCAAAAGTGATGTCTACAGAGGTTCTAAGATCGGCACCTGGGGATCCACCGCGACGGCGTCCGCCGCGACCACGGCCTCCACCTCCAGCTGCTCCAAAAATATCTCCGAATATATCACCGAAGATATCGTTCATGGAGGCGCCGCCTGCGAAGCCTTCAAATCCACC
This sequence comes from Bacteriovoracaceae bacterium UBA1018, assembly GCA_002291495.1. GTDB lineage: Bacteria > Bdellovibrionota > UBA1018 > UBA1018 > UBA1018 > UBA1018. The sequence continues at coordinate 12,215 of DBAE01000037.1, forward strand.
AAATCCGCCGCCACCAGCAGCCCCAGCATTAGCAGCGTGTCCGAACTGATCGAACATCTGCTTCTTCTGAGGATCCGAGAGGACCTCATAAGCTTCAGAGATTTCTTTGAATTGCTCTTCAGCCTTCTTATCGCCTGGATTTTTGTCCGGGTGATATTGAACGGCGAGTTTGCGGTATGCCTTTTTGATTTCCTCGGCTGAAGCGTTTCGACTTAAGCCGAGGACCTCGTAGTAATCACGTTTGCTCATACTGAGTCAGCTTAGACTTCTTTGAAGTCGGCGTCGATGACATCTTCTTTATTTTTGTCATCTTTTGCATGGCCTGCGGATCCGTTGTCATGGCCGTTTCCTTGGGCCTGAGCTCCGTCGGCTCCTGCAGCTGCGCCAGCCTTCTTATACATCTCTTCTGCCATCTTGTTGGATGCAGCAGTGAGTTGCTCAGTAGCTTTTTGAAGTTGAGCTACATCTTTGCTGTCGAGATGTTTTCGAGCCTCAACCAACGCTTCTTCGACGTTTTTCTTCGAATCATCGCTGATCTTATCGCTGTTTTCTTTCATGGTCTTTTCGATCGTGTAGATCAAGCCATCCAAAGTGTTGCGTGCATTGACGAGTTCTTTACGTTTGTCGTCTTCAGCACGGTGCTCTTCCGCTTCTTTTTGCATGCGCTTGATCTCTTCTTCAGAGAGACCGCCAGAGGCTGTGATGCGGATGGATTGCTCTTTGCCAGTACCAAGATCTTTTGCTCCCACATGAACGATACCGTTTGCATCGATGTCGAAAGTGACTTCGATTTGTGGGACGCCACGAGGTGCTGGAGGGATTCCAACCAGGTCAAAGCGACCTAGGGATTTATTGTACTCAGCAAACTCCCGCTCACCTTGCAAGCAGTGAATCGTCACAGCGGATTGGCTATCGGCTGCAGTAGAGAAAACTTGGGATTTTTTGGTCGGAATAGTCGTGTTCTTTTCGATCAATTTTGTGAACACGCCACCCAAAGTTTCGATCCCTAAAGAGAGTGGAGTTACGTCAAGAAGAAGAACGTCTTTGACGTCGCCTTTAAGAACGCCGCCTTGAATTGCTGCTCCAAGAGCGACAACTTCATCTGGGTTAACGCCTTTGTGTGGTTCTTTACCAAAGATCTCTTTCACTTTTTGTTGAACGCGAGGCATACGNNCGACGAGAATGACTTCGTCGATCTTGGACTTTTGGATGCCAGCATCTTTAATACAAGTTTCACATGGAGCAACGAGTTGCTCGATCAAGTCAGCCACGAGTGCTTCGAACTTGGAGCGAGAAAGTTGGATGTTCAAGTGTTTTGGGCCTGAAGCATCAGCTGTGATGAATGGAAGATTGATGTCTGTTTGAGAGGTGCTGGAAAGCTCATGCTTTGCTTTTTCAGCAGCTTCTTTCAAGCGTTGAAGGGCCATCTTATCTTTACGAAGATCGATGCCTGTTTCTTTTTTGAACTCATCAGCCAAGAAGGAGATGATGCGTTGGTCGAAGTTACCACCGCCCAAGAAAGTGTCTCCGTTTGTCGCTTTCACTTCGAAAACGCCGTCACCCAATTCAAGGATGGAGATATCGAAAGTACCACCGCCCAAGTC
>DBAE01000060.1:0-4445 GCA_002291495.1 Bacteriovoracaceae bacterium UBA1018
CCATGTATGTCTACATCGAGAGGCGTCTATCTATCGCAATGCGGTTTATGAACGCGCTGGGTTTTACATTAGTACTGCTGATTCCTGAGACGTTCGAACCCCAAGTGAGCTATCTCGCTCATGCTTTAGGTTATTTGTGTGGTATCGCCGCAGCGTCCTTCTTTTTCCAGCTCACTCGTTCGCGGATTCGCCAGTTCGAGCAGTTCGAAATTCCAGAGAGTGAAGAAACTCCAGTGGAATGTTCAGGGCATTGCGCTTAGAGATTATAAAATAAATATGAATTGAATAATTAATTCATGCTTGATCGACATCCAATCCGTGCTGGGCGAGGACAATTGAATGCAAGCAGCAAAAGTATTGAATGAGCAACAAGATGATATTCATGAACTGAAAGGTGTACAGGCAGCGCTCGATCGAGTGCAGGCACATGAGAACTCTATTACAACTAGAGACCTGTAGGACGTAGCCCTTCCATAAAGTTGCGATTATTGACTTTGATGGTACCGGAGAGATCTTAAACATTCGAGACGACTCGAAGATAGCAACTGATTAGTACAGATTCTCGATCGGTCTACACTGATTAAGATTGAGAATCTGACTTAAATTTTAGAAGACCTGAGGAAACGGAATCCGGGAGTGGCGCCGTGTGCGCGCGGTTCTAAGTGTATCGAATCTAGTACAGTTTATGATTAATTGATTTAATTAAATAATCTATATGTACAATATCAGTGAATTTATAAACACTGATATTATGAGTACATGCTCTCCTTCATACAAAACCGCTCTGTCGACAATTATTCTAGTCACTTCTTTTTTTAGTGCTTCTTCTTATGCCTTTGTCGCACCACCGCTGAGTGCCGGGCCAGATCAAACAATCGTATTGCCGACATCGAAAACAACCCTGAAGAGTAGCATCACTTATGAAGAAAAAATGGCGATTGGATCGCAAAAAGGATCACTCCATTGGATTAAGATGAGCGGGCCGGCAGCGACTATCGTCGACCCTTGGATGCCCCAGACAGGAGTCTCTGGACTAGTGAGTGGAATCTACACTTTTCGTATCGAAATGAGAGACAACCTTTATAAACTGGTAAAATACGACGATGCTGTGATTACCGTCAAAGGAACTAACCAAGCTCCAACTGTCAACGCCGGCATTGATAAGAGCGTTACTCTTCCGACGAATATTGCCTCGATTCAGGGGAGCGCTTCGGATGCAGATGGAAGCATAGTTTCGTACCTCTGGGAAAAGATAGCTGGCCCTACGGTATCGCTTACTGGCACTACAACTTCGGCTCTTTCGGTTAAGTCCCTAGTGCAAGGAACGTACACTTTTAGACTCACGGTAAAAGATAACGGTGGGGCAACGGCTTCAGACACCGTTAATCTAGTAGTAAAGGCACCGGTTACAACAGGAGTAATTCACTACCTTGGAACAGGAAGCGGCGAGATTTACCTCCCTAATCTTTCAGCGGTCAAATGTGGAGATACGATCGCAATTCGTGCCGGCAACTATGACGGACTTTTAATTCGTGGGCTAAATGGATGTGCAGGAAACCCTATCACCGTTACAAACTCCGGTGGAGTTGTTCAGTTTATCAGTAAGGCTGCAGGCGATTGGGGGATGGACTTTAACAACTCCTCCTACATCGTGATTAAATCTTCGACTACCGGTGCTTATGGATTTTATGTAAAGAATCATGTCGGACGAGGTGGTCTAACAATTACTGGCAAGTCGAGCGACTTTGATGTCAGCGGTGTGCATGTGGCTGAGGCGGCATGGGGTATTACTTTGAAAGAGGATCCTAAGTGCGACAATCCGGCGGCGTGGTACCCGTACGTCTTAAAAAACTTTGTCCTTCACGATAACCTGATTGAAAACACTCTCTACGAAGGTTTTTATCTAGGTTATTATAATCCAAATTCGTATGCTCTGAAGTGTGGCACCACTACACACACTGTTAAGGCGGCGAGGCTTTCGAACGTCAAGATTCTGAGAAATAAAACGCAAAACACAGGACAAGACGGAATCAAGCTGAGAACGAGCCATGGCATCAACGAAATTGCCAATAATACAGTGCTCAACTACGGTCTTCGAGGACTCACCAGCTGGGGAACTGGCATTACAGTAGGCGCTGAAACATCAGGAAGTGTGCACCATAATTATGTCAAACGCGGGCATAATACCGGTATCGATATTCGATCTAATACAGGAACGATCGCAGTGTATAACAACCAAGTGATCGATCCAGGCACGATGCCCGATGGAACCCGGGCTAAGGATGATAAAGGGCCTTTAACTTGGGTGAGGGGTATCACGTTTACCGTGACAGGAGCGGGCCAGCGCTTTGAGATTAAAGATAACGAAGTGATTAATCCGATCGCTGGTGATGTAGATGTCTACAATTATGGGCAGCTGCCGAACGTCAGTGGTTACGTATGTAATAGCGGCAGTCGGGTTGTGATCTATCCTGGACCTAGTATCCATACTGAGGTTTGTCGGTAAAGTACGATGTTACTGACTCGCAGTAAATTTCAGTCCGATGATCGAGATCACCAGGAGGGCTATAAATCCAATTCGAGGGAAGGTCACGGGCTCTTTAAATAGCAAGATACCCAACACTGCAGCACCGACGGCACCGATTCCGACCCAAACAGCGTAGGCAGTACCAATGGGTAGAGTCTTTGCGGCCTTGGCAAGTAGATACATGCTTGCGGCTAGTGTCGCTAAAGTAAAGAGGCTAGGGATAAGGCGAGTAAATCCATCGGTATACTTCAGCCCGATCGACCAACAAACTTCCAATAGACCTGCAATAAAAAGAATGAACCAAGCAGAAGATGTCATTTTTTTTTAATCGTCTCTAAAATGGTGGTCCCACCAAGAATCGAACTTGGAACAAAGCTTTAGGAAAGCTCCGTTATATCCATTTAACTATGGGACCGTGCCAATAGTCATAACAGAGCTTTTGGAGTTCGGGTAGACCCAAGCCGATATACTAGTGCGTCCATCCTGGAGGGTCACTTGCTGGAAATGACTCCCACGAAGCTTCTTCCACGATATCGCGACTTCGATCACCAAATCGCTTTTTAGATGAAGAGAGTGAACTTTCGCCCCCGAATTCAGGGTTGTCCACTCGATCGAGTCTCGCCGTCTGAGATCGTGAGCGGAGTAAGAAGTAGAGACTAAATGCCCCTAGCGCAAAAAAACCAAGCGGCGCCCAAATGGGGACTTTAAGCAAAAGGGGTCTTTTCCCCGATTGTGGGTAGTGCGTGGACTCGGTATTGAGCTTAATGGGACGAACCTCGTCCAAAGAGCCGCCACGATTGAGGGGACTTGAGATCGGTGTATCCTGATCGGTACGAATGGGGGGTCTTGACATAACTCGTGGAGGTGCAAAAATTCTTCCAGCACGAAGAAAAATTGACTATTTTACACTCCTTAACTATAAGCACCGCATCTATGAATCAACGCACGGATCAACACTTTGCTTCTTGGTTAATCAGTTTAGCTATTTTTACGAGCACCTTTTCGGTACCCGGTTTTGCCCAGTCGCGTGAAAAAGACCGCACGCCATCTCCTCTTTGGGCCGTCGAAAATACATGTACGGGCAAAATGACAGTGCAGTTTTTTGGCGAACCTGCAGCGACACTCAAGAAATTTGCTAAACAAGCAGCCAAGGAAGGACGTGTCGTTCCAATTACTTGCGTTGACAGAGTCCAAGCACGAGTTGGAAGATACCTTTACGAAAAATTTCCGGCTTGCGCCTTTACGATTGATCTTCGTGGGAAGATCGAAGGATTTCATACCGAATATCGTCTGGCACGAAATGGATGCACAGATACCCCGGTCAAGTCGTCTTCCGAAATCACGTTGACATCCACCAAGAATGGTTACGAAATCACTTTGGACCAAGGCTACGATGACGTGAGCCCAAGCCGAGCGATGTGGACCTATATGATGGGTAATCATGATGACCATGGTCCCAATGACTTTGAGTTGGATTCGGGAACTTTGAGTTGTTCACGGACGTGGTCAAATGAGCATAACCGGTATAACTATACTTGCGCAGTTACCCTCGAGAGCGAGACGCAACCTGATAACAAATAAAAGATGGACTACTCTTTGCTACGCAGCAAGAGGTGTCGCGTTATCAAAGGTTCTTCATTTTTGCGTTTTTGATTCTAGGTGGCGTGAGCCTTTCAGGGCTTAGTAGTCGTGCTGAACTGACTTCTCCGCGTTCGTTATTTTCAGTCATTTCAGAACCGCCTCCTGGGCTTTCGAGTCAGACGGAAGCAGGACTGGATCTCAACTCAGGAAATACGCAGTCTAATCGATATGTTCTTCAACACCAAACTTCTCATCGATTTGAGGATGAGACCGTGCAAGCTCAGGTACGATACCTTCAACACAATGCCAACGGAATTCAAACTGCAAACACGTGGGG
>DBAE01000060.1:4492-7448 GCA_002291495.1 Bacteriovoracaceae bacterium UBA1018
GACTCCAACGCAGTTGCAACCGAGCTCGGTTATCGATACCAGTTTGAAAATCGGATTGCGCCGCCCCGCAACTATTCGCACATCATCCGTATCTTTGCTGAAGGGATGGCTAAGTTCAGTCCCACGGTACTTGGGATCGTTTCAGTTGAAGGACTACCCAACGTAAAAAATTCAGAGGACTGGATGCTGAACACGACTTTAGCGATTCAAGCCAAAGTGAGTGAGACATTCTCTCTGAAAACATCCTATCTTCTGAGGTACGATCATCTTCCAGCCGCACCTGGGATCTCGACCATGGATCGATCCCTGACAACCTCATTAGTTGCGAAATTTTAGCTGCTAAAAATCCATCTTTCTACGAGGTGCTTCGAGACCTTCTAATCGCGAGGTCAGATTTCCAGTTCGAAGTTTTTTCGGAGTGCTGACAATTTGTCTTCCTTCGAGAACAGATTCAAGAAGCTCGTTGAGTCTCAAGATCTGAGCACAATCCAAAGCAACAATGTCAGAAAAATCACGTGAGTAAAATTGCTTCTTTGTGTAGGGTTTCCACACAAAAAAAGCCTGTAATTTGAGCAGATCGATACTGGGGTGATTGGGATCAAAACCTCTCGGAGGTCGCTTTGCTATTTTCTCTTTGGAAAAACCACCTTTAAAGTGAGCTTCAAATTCTTTAGACTGAAATAGCTCTTCAAATGGAGTAAAGTCTTCGGCGATCGCTTCTCGAATTTTTCTCATCTGTCGAGAAGAAGGCATGTACAGTCCTCCTGCGATGAGGATCTCGTCTCCGTCAGGTTCTCCAGGTTGAATCAGGAAATAAAGATTTGGATTATGATCAAAGCGAGAAACTCGAGGTTTGGCGGCTGAGTAGGCGACCCAGTCCCGATAGAGTGCTCCATACTCAAGTGCGCTATTGGCCGAGCGTTTGAGTCTTCCGAGTCCCTTTTGTGGAAAGTTGTATCCGGGAGCAAGGGGCGCTAGTTTACTTTTGAGCTGAGTTGCCAGATGCTTGAGCGGAAAGAGGAGAAACTTTTCATAGTCCTCTCTATTTTTTTCAAGCCAGTTGGGATTCTTCTGGCGTGTGGCTTTTTCGATAAATTCTAAGGTTTGTTTGCTGAAGGTGGGTGTAGTCGCTTTTGCCATGACCCGGACACTAAACAAATTTAGAGTGGCAATTCAATCACGAAAGCAGAACCTTTTCCTGGTCCTTCGCTTTCGACCCATATTTTACCTTGGTGAGCTTCTATGATTTGACGCGTGATAAATAAGCCTAAACCGAGACCACTCACTTCATTGGCAGAGATTTCGCGTTGAAAGCGCTCAAAGATTCGCTCCTGTGCCTCTTTTTCAATTCCAAGACCTTGGTCTTTGACAGTAATACGAGCTATCGCGCTTACTTTTTCTAATGCGATGTGAATGGGTTTTTTATTCCCGTATCTCATTGCATTGGTAAGTAAGTTAATGATGGCTTGTTCGATTCGCATGCGGTCCCAGTTTCCGCGGATCCCTTTTTCCCAATGAAGTTCGGGCGGAGTGCCGGCTTGATTCATCTCTAGACGAAGTCTTTCGACCGTGTCCTGAATCAAATCTCCTAAGTCTAGATTTTCCTTAGAGATGGAAAGTTTCCCAGATCGGATTCGGGATATATCGAGCATGTCTTCTACCAAGCGGGTTAGGCGCCTGGTCTGACGGTCCGTTTGATCAACGAGTTGGCCCACCCGTTCTGGAGAGTACACGCTCGGATCGCCCTTTTTAATCAGTCGCTGAGTCAGTTGCGTCTGAAGTTGCAGTGATGCCAAAGGGGTTTTCAGCTCGTGGGATGCAATGGATAAAAAATCATCTCGAACTCTAAGAGATTCTTCGAGTCGCCTCTGAGTCTCTTTCTGGTCATGAATATCCGTATTTGTGCCGACCCATTGTCTAACTCGTCCACTTGCATCTTTCAGCGGAATTGCTCTTCCCAAGTGCCATCGATACTCGCCGTCGTGTCGACGAAGGCGATATTCAATTTGATAGAGATTGCCGGACAATACGGATTGATTCCAAGTATCGATAGTCGTTTGCAGATCATCGGGGTGATGGATTGAAGATTCGATCCAGTCCCATCCGTCGACTTCTTTGTCTTTACCGACATATTCATAAAAGCGGCGATTAAAATAAGTTAGCCTGCCTTCTGCATCAGCGATAAAGGCCATCTGCGGCATTGCTTCAGCATAAGTTCGAAATCGCTCTTCACTTTCTTGAAGTGCTTGTGCAGCCTTCGCCTGAGCCGTAATGTCGCGAGTCACGACGACGGCAAGACCTTGGTCTCCGGTATCTGTAAGGATTGGCGCACCACTAAAACTAAAATACCATTCACGACCTGTATCTTTTCGTCTGCCGATCAGTTCGATTTCTTTGATCGTTTTTCCAGCTAGCACTTGAGAAACTGGCCACTCACTGACCGGAACAGGTCGACCATCTGGGTACTGAAATTCATAGATCCGAGCGAAGTATGAAATGTCTCGCATCATCTCTTCAGAGCTTTCGTAGCCATTCATCCGGGCCAGGGACTCATTGAGCATGATAATATAACCGGTTGAATCGAATACGGCTATTCCATCAGAAACAGATTGAAAAACTGCTTCGAGCTGTACACGGCCCCGTTCCGATGCGGCAGCAAATCTCTCAAGCGCCTGCTCAGATCTTTTACGCTCAGTAATGTCTTGATAGTTGGCCGCACGAAAAATCGGTGTGCGAGTTTCATCAAAAAATGCAGTCACTTCAGTCTGGACCGGAAAAGTGGAACCATCTTTTCTAATGTGAACCGATTCATACTGAATGTGCCCTGTATCAGCAACGCGCAACTGAAGGTCGCTTAAGAGTGGCTTGGATTCTTCCGCAAACATGTCCAGTAAGCTACGACCAATCCATTCTTCGGGAGTACTTCCATGCATATCGGCAAAGGCGCGGTTGACCG
>DBAE01000061.1:0-9814 GCA_002291495.1 Bacteriovoracaceae bacterium UBA1018
TCTTAGAGACTCGTACATCTTCTCGAACTTGAGGAAAAAGCTTGATCTGTTTTTTAAGAACAGAAAGAGGTTTTCCTGTTCGGCGCATTGCTTCTAGAACTTTCAGGGCTGCAACGATGCCATCCCCTGTGGTCGATTGATCCAGGAAAACAATATGACCGGACTGCTCTCCACCGAGATTAAATCCATTTTTCCTCATAGTATCAACTACATAGCGATCGCCCACTTGAGCTCGAATCATGGAAATACCATTTTCTTTCAAAGTCACTTCGAGGCCCATATTGGACATCGGGGTCGTGACGACGGTGTTTCCATTGAGCGTTTTTTCTTCAGCCATCTGAAGTGCGCAGAGTCCAATGATTTGGTCACCATCGACAATTTCACCATTTTCATCTGACAAGATGCATCGATCGCCGTCGCCGTCTAAAGAAATTCCAATATCCGCGCGATATTCAAGTGTTGCACTTGAGATACTTTCTGGATGAAGTGCACCGCACTTGTCATTGATATTTAAACCGGTCGGATGAACGCCGCGCTTAATGACCTCCGCACCGAGTTCTTCAAAAACCAGAGGTGCAACTTTATAAGCCGCGCCATTCGCGCAGTCCAGAGCGACACGCATCCCCAAAAGATCCAGGTCTTTCGGGAAAAGAGATTTCAAGAAAACAAGGTAACGCCCGTGAACGTCTTCAATCCGAAACGCTTTTCCAACAAGGTCTCCAGTGGGGCGAATCTTATCAATCTCTTTACTGAGGACGAGTCTCTCGATTTCTGCCTCTGCTTCGTCAGGAAGTTTATAACCATCTTCTGAGAAGATCTTGATCCCGTTGTCGTAGTAAGGATTATGGGATGCTGAAATCATTATTCCTGCATCAGCGCGCATGCTTTGGGTGACGAAAGCCACTCCTGGAGTAGAGAGTGGGCCAATCAAAATGACGTCGGCACCCATAGAACAAATTCCAGATGCGAGAGCCTGTTCGAGCATATACCCCGAAAGTCGAGTGTCCTTACCGACCACTATTTTTGCTCGACGAATCGAGCGATTCGATTCAAGAGGCTTTAATCCAACCGGCATTGATCTTTGTTGAGCCATCGAAGGCTTGCTCTGAAGAACGTGCGCAACCGCTCGCCCTACAGCCATTGCTAGCTCGCCCGTCATCGGAAACTCATTAGCTAGCCCACGGATCCCATCTGTACCAAAAAGCTTACTCATACTGATTCCTTATGCCTAATAACCTAGCACTAATGAAGTGTTACATTTACTTTTTCTGGGATCGTTTTCACTAAGCCGACACCCTCTGGAAGCGTCACTTGCACCGATTCCGTATATTTACCCTTAGGCTTTCCTCTGAGATCAATGACGGCGTAGACTCGACTTCGATCTAAAGTCTTCAGGTCCTTAGGATCTACCCGCACGAGTACCATCACACTTTTCTCGTTGAGTGTAAATTTATGTGAGGTCAGGACGCGGATGTCTACATTTTTGATCTTGTAGTTCGGAGAGGTGGCCTCAATCTCAATGACAACCTGAGGAGGTGTTCCATCGAGCTGCACTCCGTGCCGAGCGAGATCGAGCTGAGCGGTTGTTTTAAGTGTTTGTCTAAGATCAGATACATCGATCGGATGTGTGGATACTTGGGAGACCCCTTCAATACGGCTTTCAGCACCTTTGAGCTTAATTTCGGATGGGATCGACTGCGTCTTTACGATGCGAAATCCTTCTGGTGCCACACCACGCAGTTCCACATTGACTGGCACTTCTTTTCTTTTCACAGTCTCGAGTTTGATCAGGATAGCCGTAGGATTGACCGCAAGAACCTTTACACCAATGGGCAGACGGATATTGTCAGCAAAAAATCGGTAGGTAACAAGTCCTGGCTTAGCGCCCGAAAGATTGACACGAATTGGATCTTCTCTTCGATCCAAGATCGCCCGCAAAAAGGCCTTAGGTCCCGATAATCGAAATGAGATCTTCTCAGGAATTTCGTTTGCAGCGACCAGATCTGTTGGAGTGATCACTTCAAGAGGAATGTCCTTAGTGACTTCAACATTTCGTGATCCGAGAACCACAATCCAAAGTACGATCGCAATAATCACCGAGATGAGCTTGGTGCCAAGATTGAACGAGAAAAAACTCAAGAAGCGTTCGGTAAAATTCATTTTCCGCCTCCTCTTCGTTCACGTGCAGCCTGGAGCCATCCGCGCATTCGACGTGGGAGATTCAGTTGACCTCGAGCAAGATCAAGAAGAGCCGAAAGACTTTGTCTCAGTTCCTGCTCGCTTAAGTTCGTTGTGATCTTACCATTCTTCACGAGATGAGCCTCGCCTGCTTCCTCCGACACGAGGACGACAATCGCGTCTGAATCTTCAGTGAGTCCAAGTGNNCTCGATGTCGGGTGCCGTATCGTTTGTCGATATTAGGATCTTTAGAGAGCGGCAAAAAACATCCGGCAGCAGCTAAGCGTCCGCCCGTGATGATTACAGCACCATCATGGATCGGAGAATTCTGAACAAAGATCGAATAGAGAAGTTCAGCCTTAACTCTTGAGTCGAGTTTTGACCCTGTATCGATGAAGTTTTTGAGCCCCGTTTCGCGTTCAATGACGATCAGACCGCCAATACGTTCTCGCGCCAATCGAGTCGCAGCACGAGCGATCTCATCGACCATCTCACGCTCTTCTTCGGCAGATGCACCTGAGAAGAACGGATTTTTACCCACATGCGTAAGCGCCCGTCGTAAATCGTCTTGAAACAGTACGATCACGATCAAGATCAGATAATCGAAGAAATGCGAAAGGAGCCAATGGGTCGTGAAAAGCTCAAAAGTCGACGAAAGAAAGAAGCCAATCGCTAAGATACCGAGGCCCGTTAGCATCTGCATCGCGCGCGTGCCTTTAATTAAAAGCAAGACGCGATAGACGATAAAGGCCACGATCCCCACGTCCAGCAGGTCGATTAACCTCAGGCTGGACTGAAAGTTCGCTAGCAGATCTCTCACCGATTTTTTCCAGGCAAAAGCAAGCTAACCGAAGTTCCGCTCAACTACGCGGGCATCGGCGCAGGCGCCGCCCCTCCTCCTGTCCCAGATTCAGTTCGTCCCGACGCAGTCACAGGAGCTTTGGCACTTGGAGGCAAATTACTCAGTGTCTCCGGAGCTTTCCGTTCGATCTTCTGACCACGCACAATTCTTTCTACTTCGTCACCATCTAAAGTTTCGTACTCTAGGAGAGCTTTTGCAAGCTCATGAAGAATATTTAGCTTAGTCGAGAGAATCTCTTTCGCTCTTCGGTAGTTTCGTTCAACGATATCTCGGACTTCGCGGTCAATCGTCTGCGCAGTTTGTTCGGAGTAGTCCCTGTGCTGAGCAATTTCACGGCCCAAGAAGATTGCTTCTTCTTTTTGACCAAAAGTGAGTGGCCCAAGCACATCGCTCATACCCCATTCGCAAACCATTCTGCGAGCAAGCTCGGTAGCGCGTTCGATATCGTTACCAGCACCTGTTGTCTTCTGATGAAGGACAAGCTCTTCTGCAACGCGACCGCCCATCAAGAATGCGATGTTGTTTTCAGCTTTATCTTTCGAAAGATTAACTCGGTCCTCATTAGGAAGAGTCTGAGTTACACCTAAGGCCATACCGCGAGGAATGATCGTTACTTTATGAATAGGATCAGTGCCCGGCATGAACTTACCGACCAAGGTATGTCCTGCTTCGTGGTAAGCGGTGGTGCGCTTTTCATTTTCAGTGAGCACCATGCTCTTACGCTCAACACCCATCAAGACTTTGTCTTTGGCATTTTCGAAATCTTCGAGCTCTAAGAATTTCTTGTCTGCACGAGCAGCAAGAAGGGCTGCTTCGTTTACCAAGTTTTCAAGGTCTGCACCTGAAAATCCTGGAGTACCTCGAGCAATCACTGAAAGATCTACTCCTGCAGCCATAGGTGTTTTACGAGTATGAACTTGCAAGATCGCCTCACGTCCTTTGACGTCTGGAGCGGATACCACTACCCGACGGTCAAATCGACCCGGACGCAAGAGCGCCGGATCAAGAACATCTGGACGATTGGTTGCAGCAATCAAAATAACACCTTCATTGGACTCAAAGCCGTCCATCTCAACCAGAAGTTGATTGAGAGTTTGTTCACGCTCGTCATGTCCTCCGCCTAGGCCCGCACCACGGTGACGACCAACGGCATCGATCTCGTCGATGAACACGATACAAGGAGCGTGTTTTTTGCCTTGTTCAAAGAGGTCTCGAACACGAGAAGCTCCAACACCGACAAACATTTCAACGAAGTCGGAGCCAGAGATCGAGAAGAATGGAACGCCAGCTTCACCAGCGATCGCTTTTGCAAGCAAAGTTTTTCCGGTACCTGGAGGGCCCATCAAAAGAACGCCCTTAGGAATACGTCCGCCTAGGCGAGTAAATTTTTTCGGATCTTTCAAGAACGCAATAATCTCTTCGAGCTCTTGCTTAGCTTCTTCTGCACCAGCAACATCTTTAAATGTGATTCGATTATTCGACTCAGTCAAAAGACGTGCTTTGCTCTTACCAAAGGACATGGCTTTACCGCCGCCCACTTGGATCTGACGCATAAATAGGAAGAAGAAAACAAAGAGCAGAAGCATTGGGAACCATGAGATCAACACTTGTTGCCAAACAGGCGTTTTTTCTGCGCGTTCATAGTTTGGAATAATATTGTTCTTTTCGAGAATTTCAAAAACTTTTGAATTCTCGGTTGCACCAACAGTCTCAAATTGCTTCTTACCGTCTTGTCCTGGCTCTTTAAAGTTACCGACAATGAGGTTCTCTGCTTTAAAAGTAACGTCCGCGACTTTACCTTCTTTAACGAGCTGAACAAATTCACTGAATTTGATCTCGCGTCGTTGACGATTCACGGGATCAAAGACCTTAAATAGGCTCGCGAAGAGAAGAATTAGTACTAACCAAAGAGCGACAGTTTTATGATTCGGTTTCATCAGAAATCAGGGTAGCATGGGCAGAATTAACAATCAATGCAACGCCGCTACTTGGGAAATCTAGTTTGAGTTCCTGAGCTTTTTTCTCGCAGGTTTTTTGGCGCTTTTCGACACTTTCTTAGATTGGCGTTTTCTGACAAGTGACCACCCTTGAGGGAGAGTAATTTCACCGTACCATTTTGGGTCAGTAAGCTTTTGGCGAAGCTCTACCCAATGAGGCCTTCTCAACTGAAGTTGACGTAGCGCTTCTAACCATCCCTGCTCGCTGTTGTCTAAGTTTTGACGTGAATTTCTATTTGAACGACTCAATCCGTATTCGACCAGCCGATCCACACTTCGAGGAAATAATTTTTCGACAACGGGCATCAATTCAAGTCGAATCCTGGATCTCAAAAACCGCCCTTCAAAATTTGTTCGATCCTCTCTCCACTCAACTTTTTCTTCTTTCAAAAAACTCTGAAGAGCACTCTTTCTAATTCCAAGCAAAGGACGAAATACATTTCCATGCTGACGAAGGATGCCCGCACCATGACTCTCTATAGCGCCTGTACAAAATCTCCAGAGCAATGTCTCAGCCAGGTCCTCGGAATGATGGGCTGTCAACACGAGCGTGCTGGCACCATATTCGGCGGTTAGCTTCGCAAACTCAGACATACGGATCTGTCGCGCATGATCTTCCAAAGACTGCCCCCCCGGGGACTTATCCTTACGCACGATGATCCGAACCGAAACGCCCAATTTCTTACCAAGAGCCTCAACAAACTCAGCATCGCTATCCGATTCAGCCCCCCGCCAACCATGATTGATATGAATTAAGACGATTTTTGATGGATCAACCACTCTCCTGCCGTACTTAGCGATTAGTGTAGCTAGCGCGGTCGAGTCGGAGCCGGCCGAGGTCCCGATAAGGATATACGAAGTTATTGGAAGTTGGATTGAACTCTGCTTCAAGGCAGAAACGACCTCTCGGATCAGTTTTCCACCCATTTGGCCCGGCTTTGGGTAGGGAGTTTTCATAATTTTCTTTTAGCTTGAGCTTACCGAAGATGCATTAGGCAAAGATGCTTGACCAAAGACGCCCTGTCATATTAATCAAGGATTATCCCTCGGTAGCTCAGATGGTTAGAGCGTGGCATTCATAACGCCAAGGTCGGCGGTTCGATCCCGCCCTGAGGGACCATTTTAGGTCCTTTCACTGATTTACTCCGAACCACCGGAGCCCCCTCGCCAATACAATGACATTAAATTGAAACATTTAGATATTTCTTTAAAAACCCGATAGATCGGTCAATGAGATTCTTGCTTCTAATATCTCTGCTTGTTCTGTGTGACCCGAGTTTCGCCTACCCTATCCGCTATCGTTGCCATGCAGATAAAACTCTTAGCTTCCTACCGCCAGAAAGCACTGCTCCCTCGTCAGAAAAATGCGGCTGCCGAGACGAATTCGCTGAAGTCGTCCGTCTCTTAGGCCTTGGAACTCAGATCACTCGAAATTTAACTTCACCCGAAGATCCCGCACTTTCAGAGCTAGCGAGCAGCAGTTCTCAACAATGTTTTCTAGAGAGGCATCAAGGAAACTGGTCCAGTACACTAAAGGATAAATACCTAGTTGATCACAAAGGTACGAAGCATCTAGTAATTACAAGTTTGTACCGAACCCCATATCACTTCCCGACCGGTCATAGGCTTGATAAAGCGCAAAGACCAAAACATATCCTTCCATTAGAAATGGTTAAAAAGTTAATTCGCGAATCCATCCGGTTCGAAGTGGACCCCTATTACACCCTCGCAATTTATCTTATGGAAGGAGAAGTCAATCCTTACGTTGACCCGCAGTGGTTATCCAAGGAATACGGATGCACTGTCGATGTTTTACCAAACAAGAAATGTCCGAATGGTCAGCCTAGCATCTCCGAAACTTCGTACGGCAGTTTTTATAATATTTGCCCCAAAGTCATCAAAGAAAAAGAATATCAAAGTACACTAGTTCGCAAGAGCATCTGGGGGGATATAGAGCACGAAGAATACAGTGCAAATAAAAATACAAAATACTACTGCATTTTTAAGAGAGCAATAAGTAACGACCCACTTCCAAAAGATTGCTGTCTAGAAATCACCTTCCCCGTGTCTACTACGGAGTCGCTTGAACTGGGTCTATACATGCACCATTTAAAGAGCAAACTGAAAAAGCCCGTCGAAAACGATCCCACAAATCCATGCGGATTCGGCCTGGAAGGACGCGTTCAGAGTTTTAACGGTTGCAAAGGACTGGGATTCACAGAGGCTCTTGCGGTCAATATGTTCTGGCGGAATGGTGTTCTTCAAAATGGAAAAGACAATTCGCAAATCTACGCCTATCAGGCCCTATCTTTTATTGGTGACCTTTGGGAGAATCCATATTTAACTCAACTTATAAAAGAGACAAAACAGGAACTTCAATTGCCAAATCCGCCGAATCTTTTATGCATAGACCAACCCGAGGGAGTTTACACCTATGACCAGGACAGCTTCCAAAAAAAGCTTTGCGATGCCCCTCGTCTCAAGTTTACGAAAAACAAACCTAGTTGGAGCTCTTTAACCCCGAGTGAACAGAAAATTATAGACATCGAATACAAAGCAATCCAGATGCGGTACAGACTAGAAAGGGAGAGCCACTTCGACCTCACCAAATGCTCTTTTCGATCCGTTGCACTGAGTGAAAGTAAACCAAACCTCAAGTATTACCAGCGCTACGTTAAAAAATTATGTGAAGGTAAGAATGACGACGCGAAAGTAGGAGACATAATACGCACCACAAACGCTGATCAGATCCGATACGAGACCCTTCTAACCGATCCGCTGTTTAAAGAACTGACGACCGTAGGAGGTGCTATGGCGTATATAATGGACGAAAATAACAGCTATGTTGGATATAAATGTGGTGCAAGCTTAACTTCGGAGCAAATTGATTCTATCCGCAACAAGCTTGGCACAACTCCGGCAGACTCAAGTCCGTAAGAGCAGATTTACAACTCTACTTCAACCACACCCTTGTTCATATCAAACTTAAATCCGCCGCAATTACACATGCGTCCGTTGCCCTGCCAATAATGGGTAGAGCTCGACTTGGATTTCTGACAAGCCGAAGTTCCTGGAACATGGGTTGTCGAATTTGCTGAAGGACCGATTAAGGTGAGCTGCTCGGGTTCGGATTCACGCCTATGGGAAACATCAAAACCCACTGCCCCACCATCACAAACCGGACACTCTTCGTAGAATGTGGTGAAAAGTGGTTTCTGAATCAGGGGGCGATTACATTTTGAGCAGTTTCGTGAAGACATGTCGCATTCCTTCCATAGAGTGGACTACCTTCTCATTCTACCGCAGATTAGGCTCATGGAGGATCTTTTTTTTAGCGCTCAAGCCAGCCTCTTTTTTTGAACCAAATCAAGATCATGAGCGAGACCAGTGCCATCACCCCGAGTGTGGCAAAATAGCCCCACTTCCATTCGAGCTCTGGCATCCACCTAAAGTTCATCCCATAGACTCCAGCAATAAAAGTGAGCGGCATAAAAAATACGGAAAAAACCGTCAGGACTCGGACCACTTCATTGGTTTTCTGAGACGAAAGGGAAATATGNNTTCTTTTAAGTTTTGATAGTGAGTAGCAACTTTTTGCCGAGCAGGTTTTGACGAAAACTCTCCCGCCGCGGGTGTCAATCTAAACACGACTTCACGGGTAAGATAGAGAAGGCGCTTGATCGCTGAGGTCTTACGCTTGAGTAAGAATAGCTCCTCAACAATTTGTGAAGCTTGCTTGCCCGAGAAGACAGCTTCTTCAAATCTTTCAGCGCTTGCAAAAGCTTCATCGATAGGTTTTTCGTAAGTTCGAATCGTTCGAAGCAAAAGTTCCGCTAAGAGCAAATGAATCGATATCCCGTCAGTTCGGATACAACCCGCGCGAGCATCTGGAGTCGAAAATTTTCTTTCAAAAAATTGCGTAAGAAAACTTTGCTCTCGCCTGTGCACAGTCATCACAAGCTTAGGTCCAATAAAAACCGCTACTTTTCTCGTGATGTCTTGAATGCTTCCAGCGTCGGGCCCCGCCTCTTCGTCATAGGCCCGAAGAATGAGGAATCGCAAAGTGTCTTCTAGACCCTCAAATTTAGGAAGATGCTCAGGATCTAAGCAATCTTGGACCAAGGTCGAATAAAAGCCGTATTTTTCTACAAGCTGAGCGAGTTCCTGATGACTCGGATTAACCACATCAATCCATTTGAGCTCTTCACAGTCGACTAAAACATGAATCACAAGAAGCCCTCTTCCTGCTCTTAGATGTTTCAGATTTTAGCTGCTTGATCAATAGACTTGATCAATAGAACAGTTCTACGCTGACTTGCTTCACAGCGCACTGTGAGTTTGCAGGAAGTTCGAAATGAAGCAAAAGCTGATGTTCACTGACTTTTTCCGCATTCTTCAGCTGAACTGCTTGTGTGTTTGGATCGCAGGATGGATCTAAGTTGTCCGAAGCAAATCGAAACTGGACTTTCTCGCTCGTGATATCCACTGAATCAACATCTGGAACGATGTTAAAGCAGATCTCAGATGAACCGCTCGAGCTAGAGATCCCCTTTAATACGACACAACCCGGGCGATCACGAAAATCAGCGATATATCCTGGCTGCGGAGCTGGACCCCGTGGCTCACCTTCATACCAGTCGATGTTGCTCGGTACAGTTCGCGCCGTATTACCGGACGATTCACTAAGCTTGATGTTAGCTTGCAATGTATTAGCGAAAAAAACTCGTGAAATACGCAATGGTATAACCAGCGAGCCCGCTTGCTCGCCACCCATGTC
>DBAE01000061.1:9842-13285 GCA_002291495.1 Bacteriovoracaceae bacterium UBA1018
GTTAGGAAGTAGAGCAAGAGTGATACCAAATGGACTCTATCCAAATCGAATTCCTTCGAGTGGATCGATGCGAGCAGCTCGTCGGCTAGGGTATAAGCAAGCAGCAAATACGATCACAAGCGCACAACCTCCAACAATCGCGTAATAGAACGGATCAAACGTTACGGGTAAGGTGCGATCGTAGTAGATGGCAGGTAATTCAATGAAGTTATAGCGTCTTAGGACGACACAAATAATCAAGCCAAAGAGAAGCCCCAGACTCACGCCGCTGGCTCCAATAAAGATACCTTCCGCTAAAAAAATCGCAGCGACCTGACTTTGCCCCGCACCCATCGCTCGAAGAATTGACACTTCCCTTTTCTTTTCGAGAACCATCAGCGTAAGTGTGGTGACGATATTGAACGACGCCACAATGATAATAAAAGCCAAAATCACAAACATCGCAATTCGCTCCAAAAACAGAGACGCAAATAGATGAGCGTTCAGCTGAATCCAATCCTTAACCTTAAATTGCGGGGCAAGAGCGGATATGCGTTTGGCGATATCTGGGGCATCTTCAAACTTTTTTGCAGTAATCTCCCACTGAGAAACGACCTTACTTTTTCGTAAAAACGATCGCACCGATTGATCCGTCGCAAACACGGTATGCAACTCTTGCTCAGGAAGTCCTGAGTGATAGATGGATTCGACCACAAACTTCTTCAGCCTGGGGACCGCTTCGAGCGGACCTTCCGTTTCGGTGGGTGAAATCAATGTCACCTGATCACCTGGTGCTACTCGAAGCTCATAAGCGAGTTCTTGCCCAAGCCATAGTCCTGGCAAACGTGTGGTCTCTGCCCCATCGCGCTGGACTAACATCTGCGGCTCAGCAAACTCAGTGACTTGACTCTTGAGGCGCTCAAGTCTTTCTGGAGTGACTCCTTTGAGCACGATACCAGAAACTTTATTATCGACCGTTTTCATGATCGCTTCAGTAAGAACAATGGGCCAGGCGCTCTCGATCCGTGAATCATTTTTTAGAACTTGGCCCGCCGGTGTTTCTTCAAATGAATTCATAGGGGCATGTCCGCCCTCGGTCCCGGGAACCTGAGCGGTGGGCTGAACTAGAATGTGCAAATCAGAAGACATGAGCCTTTTTTTAAGCTCTGCTTCAAAGCCATCCATGACCGAAAGTACGACGATCATAGCAGTGACACCTAGGGCGACTCCCATGACTGAGATTAACGAAATAAAGCTCAAAAATTTTGAGTTCTTTTTTGACTTTAAATATCTGTATCCAACCCATCCAGTCCAAGGACTTTTCCAAAGATGACTAAGGGCATTTCCTTCTCGCTGAACGGTTCGCGCGTGCGTGGTACTCATGTCTTAGTCATGTAGCATAGAAGAGCTGGTTTTTCTCAGCTCGTGCTACAAGTGCTGGAGCCGGTTCAAAACGGGCGCCAAAACGCTCCTGATAGACTTTAAGTCTTTCGACGATCTTCTTAGGCCCAAGTGTATCTGCATATCGTAGTAATCCTCCACGGAACGGAGGAAACCCTGTACCCATGATCATGCCTAGATCGACTTCAGCCGCAGTTTCAACGACGTTCTCGTCTAAGCATCGGCTCGCTTCATTGATCATCGGCAGCACACATCGCTCGAGGATCTCTTCTTTTGAAACTTTACCTGCGCTCGGAGTGACACCTAAGATGCCGTAAATCTCTGAATCGATTTCCTTATTTCTTCCTTGCGCATCGTAAACGTAAAGTCCTTTACCATTCTTCTTACCTAATCGGCCCGCTGCCACGATCTTCGCATTGAACGGCGCAGGTGTTACACGAGCACCAAATGCATCGCTGAGGATATGCGAAACTTTCTCACCTACGTCAATCCCGACTTCATCGATCAGCTCCATGGGCCCCATTGGCATTCCAAACTCGAGCAGAGCCTCATCAAGCTCCTCAATCGTAGCTCCATCACCCAGTAGCCAGGTGGCCTCGTTCAAGTAAGGCATCAATAGACGATTGACTAAAAAGCCAGGCGCATCTTTGACTACGATCGGAGTTTTTCCTAACTGCTNNCTGCTTACTGAACTGAAAGATTGCCGCAACGGTTTGATCAGAAGTCTTTTCGCCACGAATGACTTCTACAAGTGGCATCCGGTGAACAGGATTAAAAAAGTGCATACCGCCAAAACGTTCTGGTTTTCGCATCACGCTTTGCATCTCAGAAATCGAGAGCGACGAAGTATTAGATGCAATGACACAGTCATCGCTTACTTGTCCTTCAAGTTCTTTAAATACACTTTGTTTCACTTCCATTTTTTCAAGCNNAAGCACTGCCTCAACAACAAAATCCACCGACTTAAAACCCGAATAATCCAAAACAGGAGCAATCAGATTTAATTTTTGTTGGTACTGGCGAGGAGTAATTCTTCTCTTTTTCAACTGGCTTTTAAAGACCTTGCTTGCTGAAGTGATTCCTAAAGTCAGTGCTTTGCTATTGAGATCTTTCATTCGGCAAGTGATGCCCTTATCAGCGTATAACTGAGCAATTCCTCCGCCCATTACCCCGGCTCCAAGCACTGCAGCTGTATCGACTTTTTTGACAGTGACGTCGAGTTTGACTCCTTTTGATTTCTTCACCCCTTCAGTCAAGAAGAAGAGTCGAATGAGATTTCTGGAGACATCCGTAATAGCAAGTTTTCCGAAACCTCGCGCTTCACGAAGAAGAGCTTTTTCTCGCGCCCCGCCTCTTAACTTTGCACCATACGCAGCACCGTTATCTTGTAGCACTTTGATCGCTTCAAGAGGAGCTGGGTAATGACCTTTTGATTTTGACAAAACTCCCTGGCGAGCCTTTTTATAAATGACGGCTCTTCCCATCGGAGTTTTTTCTAAAAGAGTCCCAACTGTCCCACCAGCGCCACCGAGTTTAGGTTCTTTAGCGATCCGAGTTCCACTCTTGAGGGCCTTTAGATTCGTTTTGACCCAGAGAAGAGAATATTCATCAAAGTTTTCTTTTGGAATTACTCCTTCAATCAAACCCGATTTGTAAGCACGCTCTCCATTGAGAGTTTTTCCAGTTAAAATCAAATCCAATGCCGAAGCGATCCCGATCTTTCCAGGTAGGCGCACACAGCCACCCATACCTGGAAGAAGTCCCAGCATGACTTCAGGTAAGCCGATCTTCGCAGCTGGATCATTCGACATGAGAATAGCACTTGATGCGAGAGACAGTTCGCATCCTCCACCCAGTGCAGTTCCGTTAATAGAAACAATTGTTGGAAATGCGAGATCTTCCCAGCGATCTAGTAATTTCTGACCTAGACGAGAAAGTTCTACCGCATCGTCTTCGGTCTTAATTTTTTGAAACATCTCGATGTCGGCGCCGGCAATAAAGTTTCCTGGCTTACCGGATCTTAATACGAGAGCTTCAATTTCTCCGGCCTGACCCATCTTTTC
>DBAE01000119.1:0-14535 GCA_002291495.1 Bacteriovoracaceae bacterium UBA1018
ATAGCTCAGTTGGTAGAGCGTTTCCATGGCATGGAAAAGGTCCTCGGTTCGAACCCGTGTATCTCCACCATTCTTATTCAATAATAATATTAAGTACGAATAAGCACACTGCTTGTTCGCGGATCCTTCACACATTGCTTTCTGCCGGCGGGNNGCGTTAGCCTGCTTCTCATGGGTGGTTTTTCTGGGAAAAGGTTACGAAACTTCCCTTCCTCCTAACGATTCTGCCTTGCATGCTGGTTTTGCATTGGGAACGACAAATCAAGGCCACAAACCTAATCTCCCAATGGCATCGGTCGAAGTCGACGGGGTCAAGCGGGGCGGTTTTAACGATCATCCCTTCACATTTTTCTATATCAATGGAAAAGTCATGCGCCTACTTGGTTCCTCAGCTTGGTCAGCGCGTGTCCTTCCCGCGGCTTTCGGAGTCGGGACTGTTCTTCTTACGGGGTGGATTGGTACTCTACTTCATTCTCATCTTTTAGGTTTTTTTGCGGCAATTCTCACGCTTCTCACCCCAGGCATTATTCGAGGTGGAGCGAGCTTTCACTTAGACATTCAGATGATGTTCTTCATTCTGTTGTCCTTTGTGTTCTGGATACGGAATCGCCCAATCGCCTCCGGTGTATCTGCTGGATTAGGCATGTGGATCAAAACTCCGGTCGCATTGCTAATTGTGCCAGTTGCACTTCTCGAGTCTCTCTTTCAGCGGCTTCTACGACCAAAGCTCCCCAAACTGGTGGCTTTAGGATTAGCTGCGGGCATAGTAGGCGCATCGATTTGGATTCTCACGGGCCTCCTAGGAGGCTGGGATATCGTCAAAGATTACTGGGTAAGACAGCTCTTTGGTACCGCTGTCGGTGGCCGTGGGTCTGCTCGGCCACCTGACCTATTTTTATTCTTTAAATACATTACTAAAGATCGAGATTTTATACCGTGGATCATCTTGGTGATTCCAAGTGTCTTTTTCATTGTGAAAAATAAAGATTGGAAGCGAAGAAGCATCTTACTTCCCCTCTTATCTATTTTTGTCTTAGTTGCCGCTATCTCCCCGATGAGATTTAAGTATGCATACTATTTTCTACCGACCTTTCCTTTTCTGCATCTGATCAACGCCCATCTCTTTGAAAGATGGTTTAAGCGGTGGGACGATGGCCCCTATATTGTTTTTGCATCTATATCTCTCTTAGTAATGGCATTTCTTCTGTGCAGCCCGGTATCGCTATCCCCCGAGGGCTTTCCTGCTCTAAAGCGCTTTAATGCGATTATTCAGCATTATGGCGCGTGCAATGATCAAGTCGTTTTTGTGCCCGGCTATCAGCCTTACGGGGGTATGCTTGATTATTCGATCGAAATCACTTTTTACACAGGGCGAGACACGATCGAGGCATCATGTGAAAACATCAACACTGTCTCTCAAGGAGATCGTGTAGGCTGGATTATGATATCCGGCGATCATTATAAAACCTGTATATCTAACGATACTCGAAAACGTTTTCCGACCCAATTCCAGTGGGGCAATCAATACCTCTTATCAAATCGGATCCCTGAGACCAATGTCTTCGATTTAACTCCGCTCGAGAGAGAACTCCAGGGAGTGATTGACTGTCAAAGTCGACACCTCCCCCAAGATCGATATCGAAGGTACCAGTAATGAAGGCTTTGCTGATCACACTTTTGGCGATGATTCAGTCTAGCTTATGCTGGGCCGACATTAAACCCTCGAAGCTTAGCATGATTCATCCCACGCAACCCTATGCGGGACTCAAACTTGTACAAGAGATGGTTCAAAGGCAACTGCAAGTCAGTGGTGGCACGCCCGAGGCCGCAATTCGACTCTATAATACAAAACCCTTTCCTGCGATCCTGGCACCCGATGGAAGACCATGGATTACTGATTATCATCATGGCGCTTTAGTGTTTTATGAACTTCAGAAGCTCGCAAAACTTCCTGATCTTCCTATCGAAGTGGATGTTGAGGCGGATTTTTCGAAAGATACTTGGGAAAATTTTTATAAGTACTTGATCACTCATCAACGGGTTTATTTNNAAAACACATACGAAGAAAAATTAAGTTCACTTCCCCGTTCTCTCGCAGAGCTTTCCGCGCGAGATTACCCTTTCCGCTCCTTCGTCGCTAAGGCACTCAGAGAGCTATCCTTAAAAAATGAACTCCTTGTTCGATACATTGAGTTCTATATTGCCGAGGAGTTAGAAGCATCGAAGCGTGAGATCCCGACAGGGCACGAATTAAACCCTGACTTTATCCGCGATCATTTAACCTGGTTTCAGCACCCATCGATCATTGAGTTGCTTGAAAAATCTGCACGGAATGATGAAGCCTTGGCCCTTCTCAGCCCGCACCTCAAGGCTCTTTATAAGCCTGGAAATAATTGCTCCCCGCTTCTAACCAAATGACTCTCTTGTCCGACAGAGTCATTCATCTGAGCTGCGGCATCCCAAATGCAAAGCATCTTTGAAGTCGGAGGAATATTTTATGATTCCACTTAAGGTTCATAACGTCATTGATTACGTCGCAGGCATAGCTTTAGTCATGGCTCCCTACTTGTTCGGCTTTTACGATGTAACTGCCGCTCGCAACGTTTTCTTGGTTCTTGGTCTAGGCTTGATTGGTTACAGCCTTTTCACAAACTACTATTACTCGGTTGCTAAGGCGATACCGCTTAAGGTGCATATGGCAATGGATGTCACCAGCGGGATCACCCTCATGCTTTCGCCTTGGGTCTTTGGATATGCAAATCGAATCACTGGAGGAGATCTCACACTCCACTTTGTTCTCGGCTTAGCAGTCATTGGCCTGGTCGCCTTCACAGACATGCGAACACCTCGACGTGTTGGCATTACTAATACGAACGGACAAACAAGCGACCTCAAACGTGTTGCTTGATGTAATGGGTTGATCACTGGATCAATCGGAGAGAGGCGGAACCCTTTTATCGGAGTTTCGCCTTTTTTTATTTTCACCTTCNNAGAGCCGGTACAGTTTGAGGGTATGACAACGTTTCAAGCGATCATCTACTCCATCATCAATGGCATCACTGAGTTTTTACCGGTTAGCGCAAGTGCCCATCACATATTTACGGCGTATTTACTCAACTGGCCCGAGCCCACTGGGCCGATGTTAGCTGCTTTTTCTACAGGATCTTTCTTAGCTCTCCTCGTCTACTTCAAGCACGATTGGGCGAGCATGATTTCGTCTTTCCTCCAAGTCATCATCTTTCGAAAACGTCCGATGAGTTTGGATGAACGAATGCCTTTTTTCATCCTCGTCAGTGCTATCCCAACGGTGGCTACTTGGTACTACCTCCACGAACAAACTGCCTCACTGAGAACAGACCCACTGATTGTCGCTGCGATTTTGGCCGGTGCGGGTCTACCGCTCTGGTTTGCTGATACAATGAGTCGCAAAAATAAAGGCATGTTTGACTGGAACTGGTTAGATGCGTTTGTCACCGGAGTTCTTCAAACTTTGTTTGTCGTACCCGGAGCCGGACGAATGATGGGCGGGCTCACTGGAGCTGGTTTTAGAAATTACAACCGAGAGGCAGCAGGCAAGTTTGTTTTATTCGCGGCTACTCCGCTTCTCGCGGGAAGCATGATCTCCCGTCTTCGCGAAGTGGACTTTCATTCTGCTATGCCCATGGCAGATATGAGTTGGCTCAGCTTTTATTTAGCGATGGCGATCTCATTTCTTACAGGACTGATTGGGATTGGTGCTTTTATGAAGCACATTCAACGAAATGGAATGGGACAATACTTCATCTACCGCTGCATGGTCGCAGCAGCCGTCGGCATTACATTTTGGCTGAGAAATAGAACGGGTTAATCTCGGTTGGTAAAGCGGGATTAAGACTAAGTCGAAGATTTTTCGCCGCTGAAATCCACCATCTCTTTAAGCTCTTTTCCGACCTTAAAAAACGGAACGCGCTTCGGCGGCACTTGTACGACTTGTCCTGTTTTAGGATTACGACCTTGATAGCTGCCGTAATTACGGTTCACGAAGGAACCAAATCCACGAATCTCAATACGATCATCTTTTTTAAGAGCGTCGCACATCATGTCAAAGACCATGTTCACTACAAGTTCAGATTGCTTGTGTTGAAGATGGGCTTTTTCCGCAATCACATTGATCAGATCGGCTTTGGTCATGAGACAGTAGCTCCTGTATATNNCCTGTATATAGAGTTCGTTGGGGTCCTTTTAAAAAGCGTAAAGACAACTCCTCGCTTTTGCAAGTTATTTTCAATTTTCTAAGCAACTGCGTCATCACATTGACTCTCGATCATTGAAAATGAGCTTCTAAACAGAAATTTCATCAGACTTGTTTGACTTCTTTGATGCCTGGAGTGCCCCAGAGATCGAGTACAAATTTTTTATGATCAGTGCGATGCCCACTGTAGCGCATATTGAGCAGACTCAGTGGCCCGCGGGCAGTAATATCGAAATCATCTAAGACCAGATCGTTCTTAGAGAGCGCTTGATTGATTGCATGGCGAACACTCCCGTCGGGATCTTCGACTAACAACTCACAAGCAAACGTAAGCGATCTTCCCAAAACGCGGTCTTCAAAAACATTAGTGGCTACTAGGATTAAGACTACCGTGATTGAAACAACCACTGCGACATCGGCATACCCAATGCCGATACAAATCCCAATTGCAGCCACAACCCAGATCGTAGCGGCAGTGGTGAGACCTAAGATCGTACCGCGGGCTTGAATGATCGTACCCCCACCTAGAAATCCGATACCTGAAACAATCTGAGCCGCAATCCGTGCAGGATCACCATATTGGCCCTGCTCTGCAAAACTCATAGAGATCAGCACAGACACGGACGAATAAAGGGCCGAGCCCACACAAATCAAGATATTGGTCTTTATCCCGGCTGGTTTATTTTTGAGCTCACGTTCAAGCCCAACGATGCCCCCGCAAATAATCGAAAAGAAAATCTTGGGTGCGAAAAACTGGAGTAGCTGGAGAAACGTCCAATGTGAAGGTAACTGGCTCATTCTCTAAGCTTATGCGCGAAGTATTTTTTTGGAAAGAAACTTATAGTTTAAGCCGGCACTCAGACTCAAACGGATTTGCTATGTCTAATATCTCGACCAGTAGCCGCAAAGATCACGTCTTCCGCGATATTAGTGGCGTGGTCACCTAGGCGCTCGAGGTTACGCGCGATCAGGATGAGCGTCATGGCGCGATCCACGTTAGCGGAGTTTTCACGCATGAGCACTTTCAGATCGGAAAAGATTTTGCGCTTCAACTCATCCACCGAGTCATCGCGATTGAGGACNNCGTCGGCAGCCATGTCGAGGTCTTGCTTCACAAAGGCATCTAAAGATTCGCGGACCATAAAACGCACTTCGTGCGCCATCTGCGGCAAATCAATCAAAGGCTTCAGGGGCGGCTCTGAAAGGTAGCGCACGCCGTTCTCAGCGATGTTGACCGCTTGGTCGCCCATTCTCTCTAAATCCGTATTGATCTTGATGACTGCGACGATCAGGCGCAAATCTGCGGCCAGCGGTGACTGAGTTGCCAAGATTTTCAAAGATGCTTCATCCACTTCAATGTGGGACCGATTGATGGTCTTTTCGAATTGATAAACTTGCTTAAAGCGTTCGGGCTCACGATTAATGAGGGCCTGAGTCGATTCTTCGAGCGCCTTTTCAACGTAGCCTCCCATCAGGAGGATTCTCTCTTTGAGCTTTAAAATTTCTGAATCGATTTGCCGCTCCATGATCCTTAACCGAACCTCCCTGTAATGTACTGTTCTGTGCGCTTATCTTTGGGATTAGTGAACAAAGTAGACGCCTCATCCCACTCTATCATTTCTCCCAAAAGAAAGAACGCTGTTCGATCAGAAATTCTCGCGGCCTGTTGCATATTGTGCGTCACAATCACGACAGTCACTTCCTTCTTCAACTCCAGCACAAGCTCTTCAATCTTAGCAGTAGAAATCGGATCAAGCGCACTGGTCGGCTCATCCATCAAGAGGACGGGTGGGCTTACCGCCAAAGCCCGAGCAATACAAAGACGTTGCTGTTGACCCCCAGAAAGACTCGTTCCTGGTGCTTTCAACTTGTCCTTGACCTCTTGCCACAGCGCGGCTTGCTTCAACGATCTCTCAACCGTTTCATCCATGAGACGTCGATCACT
The DNA here is from genome assembly GCA_002291495.1 of Bacteriovoracaceae bacterium UBA1018. GTDB lineage: Bacteria > Bdellovibrionota > UBA1018 > UBA1018 > UBA1018 > UBA1018. The sequence goes on from DBAE01000119.1 coordinate 6,177, forward strand.
CACGCCAGCTAGCTTCAGTCCGGCAGCCACGTTTTCATAAATACTCATCGATGGAAATGGATTTGGCTTTTGAAAGACCATTCCAATCTTACGACGAATCGTCACCGGATCAACGCGACCCTTGCCGCTTTGATAAATATTCTCCCCTTCAAGCAAAACTTCACCGGAGACTCGAGCACCAGGTACTTCTTCATGCAGGCGATTAAGACAACGGAGAAACGTCGATTTACCGCAACCTGATGGACCAATCAGAGCAGTCACCGTATTTCTTTCGGCCTTTAGGGAAATATCCCGCACAGCAGGAGTATCTCCAAACCACGCATGAATATTCTTTGCTTCTAAAACAGAATTTTGAATTGAGTTCGCCATAAAAACCTTAATTGAGATGATTAGTCTTTTGAAACGGGCTGACGCTTAAGGATCAGTCGCATCCCTAAGTTCAGTAGAAAGATAAATACAACCAGGATAAATGCGCCCCCCCAGGCTAACTTATGCCATTCTTCGAAAGGGCTGATCGCATAGTTGAAAATTTGTACAGGTAAAGAAGCCATCGGTTCATCAATATTTCGACTCCAAAACTGGCTTCCCAGTGCAGTAAAGAGAAGCGGAGCCGTCTCACCACTCACCCGAGCGAGCGCTAGCATCACTCCAGTAACGATTCCACCCAAGCTCCCCTGCAGAACAATTCTTAGAGTCACCTTCCATCGTGGAATACCCAAGGCAAGACCTGCTTCGCGAATATGAATAGGAACCAGGCGCAAAAGTTCTTCTGTCGTGCGTGCAATGGTCGGAATCATAATGATCGCCAGTGCCGCGCCACCTGCAATACCGGAAAACCTCCGCATCGGAATGACAAAGAGTGCATAAGCAAAAATACCGACAATAATCGAAGGCACACCGGCCAAGAGCTCCGTTGAAAACCGCAGTACTGAAGCCAGACGGTTAGCTTTCTGCCCAGAACCATACTCTGAAAGATAAACACCGGTCGCGATCCCCACTGGAATTCCAATCACAGATCCGAGCGTGACGATAATCAATGAACCGACAATGGCATTGGCCATGCCTCCACCCAGCTCACCTACTGGCTTAGGAAGCTCTGTAAAAAACGACAGACCTAGAGCTGGCAGACCTTGCTGGCAAACGTAGATAAACACGCTAAACAAAGGAACCGTAGCCAGTAGCGCGGTCAGTACCAGGAGGGTGACCATGAAGCGATTGACGATTTTTCTTCTAAGATAATATCCCATCGACGATCCTGTTGATGCTGATACACGGTACAATAATGTGGTTTCAGCCATTGCGCTTCACTCCTCGAGTTAAGCGCCACACCAAAAGCCTCGCTGCCGAATTGATAACAAACGATACTGCAAACAAGGCTAATCCGATATAGGCGAGTGCCGAAAGATGCAAATCTCCAGTAGCTTCAGCATACTCATTTGCAATAACGCTCGCCATACTTTGGCCAGGCGCAAAAAGCGAAGCTGAGATCTCAGCGCGATTACCGATCAGCATCGTCACAGCCATGGTCTCACCCAACGCGCGCCCTAGGCCTAAGATCACCGCGCCTAAGATCCCCGACACGGAGCTCTTCAGAACCGCAAGCTGCATCGTCTCCCATTGCGTTGCACCTAAAGCAAGCGCAGCCTCACGCTGGGACATGGGGATTGCTCGAAACACCTCTCGACAAATCGACGAGATCGTCGGTGTAATCATCATTGCTAGGATCAGCCCAGCTGCGAGCATTCCAACTCCGTAGGGTGCGCCCTGAAAAAGTGGGATAAACCCAAGGTATTTACCGAGGAAAGGTTCTACGTCCACTCGGAGCCAGGGAGCCAAAACAAATATCCCCCAAAGACCGTAAACCACACTGGGAATGGCAGCTAACATCTCGACTAAAAAACCAACTATCGAAGCGACTCGCTTATGAGCCAACTCATTCAGAAAGAGTGCGACGCCGATACTCACAGGGACCGAAATAAACAGAGCAAGAAACGAAGAGACTAAAGTGCCGTAAATTACCGGTGCGGCTCCATAAATATCTTCGACTGGGTTCCAGTCTGTCCCGATCAGAAAGCCCAGGCCAAATCTTTGAATTGCTGGATAAGAGAGATGCACAAGTTTCAGTGCGATTGCTCCCAGTAATATCAAAACAAAAAAGGCAAAGGCATGCAGGATCCAGGAGAACACGCGATCTCCTGGATGTACATCGGATCGACTGACAAAAGCCTTAGAGATCACTACTTGAGTTCCTTAAGCTTAGTTTTCACTTTCGCAATAACTTCCGAAGGCAAAGCCGCATATGAAAGAGGTGCTGCTAACTTCTGACCATCAGCGATCGCCCATTCTAAGAACTTCTTCAAATGAGGTCCTTTTTGCGCATCAAGTTGCTGGTAAACCAAAAGGTATGTGTAGGCAGAGATCGGATAAGCCTCTTTTCCATCAGCATTGGTGATGCTGACACGAAAATCACTCGGCATCGATTTAGCCGTTGCTGCAGCTGCTGCAGTCACTGATTTCGGAGAAGGCGCAACAAAAGCGCCCACTTTGTTTTTGATTTGAGCGACTGGCAATTTATTGGACTCAGCATAAATCAATTCAACATATCCAATTGCTCCCGGACTCTTAATGAGTCCAGTCACGCCTTCGTTGCCCTTACCGCCCAAACCTACAGGCCACTTCACAGAAGTTCCGCTACCGACTTTAGATTTCCATTCTAGGCTTACTTTTGCGAGGTACTCGGAAAAGATCGATGTCGTTCCACTTCCATCGGATCGATGAACTACAATCACCGGACTCGAAGGGAGATTGGCTGTTGGATTGAGTGCTTTAATCNNCCTAAAAAGATATCTGCGACTACTTCTCCCGAGAACTTCAAGGGCTCTTTCAGCTCCGGAAGATTGTATGTAACCGCAACTGCGCCGAGCACCGTAGGGATATGAACGATTGGGGATTTGCTCTTGGCAAGCTGCTCATCAGTCATCGGAGCATCACTTGCTCCAAAGTCCACAGTCCTCTCCAGAAGCTGTCTGATACCGCCGCCGCTACCAATAGACTGATAATTGATTTCTACATTTGGATTGGCTTTCTTGTATTCAGAAAACCACTTGGAATAGAGGGGATACGGAAATGTTGCTCCGGCACCGTGAATGACGGTGACATCAGCTGCATGTGCAGCGAAAGAAAAACTAGACTGGATCGCAAAAGCGATAATTAAAGACAAAACGCGCATAGAGGGTTGCCTCACGATTTTGAGTTGTTGATCTTGCCGGGACTATACTCGAGGTCGAAACTTTGAATGTCAGGGTTTCGTTAAGACTGACTCATTTGCCATGTTTTCAATGCGTCGTCAGAGCATAGGTTTTGCATATCTGCGCCGCATGACGGCCTACAAAAATAAGACCACTTTAGTCACCTTTTTAGCACTTTTACTGTTATCTCTTAGTGTTACGCTAAAAATGGTGGCTCCCTATCTCCTGTCCATTCTCATGGGAGGCATCCTGGCCGTCCTGTCCTATCCCTTTTATCAAAAATTGCGGGATCGACGAATGGGGCCAAAAACCTCAGCTGCCTGCGTGACCTTAGCAGTCACACTTTTAGTCATCCTTCCCCTTGCAGCCTTTGCAATGGTGTCAGTGAAACAGGCCATTGCGTTTGGTCAATACCTCGCGAGCCAGGAAGGATTTAGTTTTCAATCGATTTTAGATAAAGTGAGCCAACTTCCGGTCGTCAGATCTCTGATCTCAGATCCTTCTCAGATTCAGCGACAGCTTCAGGGAAACATTCAGTCCTTCGCACGGGCAGCCACTTCAAGCGCGGTGGCTATTGCTTCTCAGCTTCCCGAACTCCTGCTTCAAACTGCTTTGTCGCTCATCACTTTCTTTTTCATGCTCTTGGACGGCAAGAGATTTGTTCGCTGGATGATTAGCAAATTGCCACTCGAAGCCGACGTCCGTATTAGCTTAGTTCAATCCTTTCACGACACGACTGTATCAGTGATTTGGGCAACCTTGGCCGCTGCGGCTGTTCAGTCTGTACTCATGTTTGCAGGCTTTTTAGCTCTTGGAGTACCAGGTGCCGTCCTTGCGGCTGGAGCCACATTTATTTTTGCTTGGATTCCGGTTTTAGGAAGCTTCCCAGTTTGGACAGCAGGAATTATCTATCTTGTGGCTCAAGGCTCAATTGCTAAAGCCGTTGTAATGCTCGGAATCGGATTTTTGACCGGAGTCGCAGATAACTTTGTCCGACCTCTGGTTCTCAAAGGTCGCGGAGACATGCACCCACTCGTCAGCTTGGTCGCGATCTTTGGCGGTATCAGCATGTTTGGTATCTTTGGTGTTTTCTATGGCCCAATCTTAACAGCGATTCTACTTTCCTTGTTACACACGTGGCCTAAAGTCGCGTTGAGATTTGGTCTAATGGCGCCAGAGGCAACTGATGTATCGAGCACTCCACTCCCGACTCAGGTCGCTGATCAGAGCACTGATCCGGCCACTAAAAAACCGGGAGAGCGCAAAACGGCTTAAGCTTCAGTGAAAAATTACTGCCCTAGCTGACAGTTCTATGCAGCGCAGAGCTTCCAGATACCTTGCTCGAGATCGTCGATCCCAATGGGTTTGTGCAGAAGCAAACACTGATTCAATGCAGTCACTGCTTCTTGGATCATCTGCTCTCTGGATCCCGTTAAAAGGATCACGGGGATTTCTGGACGCAGATCTCGAATCTTCTGAATCAGTTCGACTCCATTCAAGTCGGGCAAGTAGTAATCGGAGATAACTAAATCTGCGTGATTGAGCCGTTCTCGATTTTGAAGAACAGCCTCTGCTCGCTGGCTATACTCGACTTCGTGTCCGAGGAGCTCGAGTACTTCGACCCATCCTCTACAGAGGTGGAGGTCATCTTCGATCAACAGTATCTTAAGACTCTTAGATTTACTGTGCTCCATAAAGCCTCCTCTGAAGTTACGACCGTTCTAGTTTAGGAATCGAAAGGATAAAAGAGGTATTTTTAGAAGTTCGATCTAATCTCAAATCGCCACCATGGCGAGCCGCAATATTGCGCGACAGACTCAGTCCGATCCCCGTACCTTTTTGGTTCTTTTTCGTCGTAAAAAACGGTGTCATGATCTTCTCAGCAATAGCCGTATCAATTCCGTCTCCGCTATCGGTCACACTCAGATCAACTCCTGCTGAAGACTGACGCAGCGTTATGGCAATCCATCGATCCTGACGAACGGCAATCGCATCGACCGAATTATTGATCAGATTAACGATGACCTGAATGATTTGAACAGGATTACATTCAAGCGCAATCTTGGTGTTAGGCAGATCAGTGCGCAACGCGATGCCAAATCTTTCCAAGCGGTACTCACAGATCTTGATGGCATCTCGGACAATCTGCACCACATCGCATGATTCATACGTATCTGGATCCACTCCAACAATCGATTTCAGACTCAGAACTATTTGCGCGATCCCTTTCACCACTTGTTCAATATCCGAAGCCACCTGATCCAGTTTTCTTTGATCCAAACGGTCCAGTGCGATCATCTTTCGGATCAAGTCGGTCTTGGTCGTAACGACGTTCAGCGGTGTATTGATCTCATGTGCAATACCCGCGGCAATTTCACCGACCGCAGCATATCGACTCGACCGAGATAACTCTNNTTCTTGTTGCGCAGAAATCGTCCGTTGATCTTGTACTCTTTGAGTTGCGTCGATCAACATCAGGACTAAATATCCTTCTTTATCCGCGGACTGGGAATACTGAATAGCCGCGCTTCTCAGTTCAAACCAACGTTCAGGGCTATCCGAGCTCGTTCCTTTTTGAGGCGCTTTAAAAACGTAACTGTAGAATTTGCTGGTGTGCAGAGTTTGAGCAAGATCTTTGATTTCTTGGGTATCGAGCTCCGACCCTACTAATCCTGTTAGGACTTTGACGAGCTCACTGCCATTAGTAAACGCTTTGGCGTGTCCGAGCTGTTCCGCTAAAGTATCCGTCGCAAATACAGAGCGATACTCACCCGCGTCTGATTCCAGGAGAACGACCCCAATGTGTGACAAAGAGATCAGCGTCTTAAAAAGATCCAGTTCTTTTTCGCGAATCACACGTTCTGTAATATCTAGCGAGATTGTACAAACCGACTGAACCTTCTTCTTTGCATCTAGGAGAGGAAACTTGGAAGAGGTCCACCATCGCAAGCGCCCTCCAAGCTCAATGCACTCCTCAAACTGAAGGGGCTTTCGCTGTTTGATCACTTCGAAGTCTCGCTCACGTGCCAGCTCACCAAAATTAGATCCGAAAATTTCTTCGTCGGTTCGACCCAGGATTCCTTCTCCCGAAATCGCCAGGACCTCATTGAAGCGACGGTTAGCAAATGTATAGACGCCAGTTGGATCCTTCATGGTCACCATGGCCGGAGTATTGTCTAAGATATCAGCAAGCTTGCGTCGATTGAGAAGACTTTCATTCAGGGCGTTTATAATCTCAGTATTTTCTACAAAGCTAACCACCGCTCCTTCAACTTTGTCTTTTCCCCCTCGAAAAAGTTGAAACTGAATTTCAAAAGAGCGATCCCCGCTTCGATACTGGAGCTTACTATCCACACCTTTAGAGAAAGCGGACATGATTTCTTCGGCTATTGGAGCAAATTCAAGGTGAGCAGGCAACGTACGTACATGTGCGCCGATGTCATTGTCTGTAATTCGAAATAGATACCGCGCAGATGGGTTAAACCCTAAAAGGTGTAAATTCTTGTCGATAATCAGAAGAGGATAGACGATCGCACTTTGAATCGCTTGCAGACGTTGATTCAAAACAACTAATTCAGAACTTTTTACATTTACCTCTTGATTGAGGGTCGTAAGTTCTTCATTAGAAGATTGTAATTCTTCGTTAGTCGTTTCCAGTTCTTCATTCGCTGACTGCAATTCTTCATTAGCGGACTGTAGTTCTTCGTTCAGAGCTTGAAGCTCTTCGTTACTTGTCTCTTGTTCTTCAATAATGGTCTGAAGATGGTCCCTCGTGGCAGTAAGCTCTTGCTCGAGTTTCAGGATCTTATCATCCGGAGAGAGATTTCCTTCGGAAATTTTTCTCACTTCGATCGGCGTTTCGGCAATTTCTTCTTCTTCAAATGAAACGAGTAACGGCCGTGATCCCTGTGCAAATAACGGAACTACATTGAGCTGAATGGTCCGTCGATCTTTATTCGAAGAGATCTCATACTTTCTACCGCGTACCAATCGATTCATCTTTTGTGCACGATGAAGTAAAGCATTGAGTTCAATTGATAGCTCAGGCGACACAAGTTTCGTGATGGATGCAGTGACCTCTCCTGCTGGGAAGTTCAGGTGTTTTCCAGCCTGACCATAGATATGACGTATTTTATAATCCTCATCCACCAATACCGAGTTTGGAGCTAAACCAGATATTACCGAATTAAAAAGCTCTAGTTCGACACGCGCGTCCTTGCTCTTAGGAGCAATACTAACCTCTTTCGAAAGGTCTGGCCGATTAAGGGAGCGAGGAAGCTCAGCCTTGGTTGCAACTCTTTGATAGATCTTTGCGTGCTTGTCTCCTAGCTGAAAAAGTGCCGATGCCGACGACACTGCCTCAGAACGCCCTAAAAAAAGAATACCCCCGTCGTCGAGTCCGTAATGAATCGTGCGGAACACTCTCTCCTGCAGGCTCGAATCAAAATAGATTAAAATATTTCTACATGAAACGAGATCGAGATTAAGGAAAGGGGGATCTTCACCCACGTTGTGGCGAGCAAATATCACTGACTCTCTCAGAGAGGACTTAACTTGAAATAAGTCTCCGACAGGTACGAAATACTTTTCAAAAATATTCTCTGGAATTTCAACAAGACTCACCTTTGAGTACGCGCCTTTTCGAGCAATCAACAACGCTTGTTCATCTAAATCTGTCGCAAAAATTTGAACGTTTAATGTTTTTCGAAGTTTTTCGAGCGCTTCGTAAATCAAGATAGCGATCGAGTAAGCTTCTTCACCTGTTGCGCAGCCCACAATCCAGACACGAAAATTTGATCCAACTGGTTTGCTCTGAACCCTGTCAGTGATGTGAGTGGCCAGTGCCTGAAATGATTCTTTGTCGCGAAAAAAAGCAGTTACAGAAATCAAAATATCCTGAAACAAAAACCGTGATTCTTCAGGATGAGACTCTATGTAGTGAGCATACTCTCCGAGGGTTCGACAATGAGTCGCAACCATTCGTCTTTCCATCCGGCGACGAATGGTAGTGCGCTTATACTCAGTAAAGTCGACTCCTATTTGCCGCTCCATCGTAGCAAGAATTGCATCATAGGGTTCAGACTCTTCGATACCCGAAGGTAAAGTAGCGG
>DBAE01000119.1:14569-15778 GCA_002291495.1 Bacteriovoracaceae bacterium UBA1018
AAACGCGCGGCTCTTGGCATTCCGTCATATTTTGCAGAGTCCGCCTTTTGGCAGATAGTAAAGCCTCCTGCAGCTTTAATCGCTCGAATGCCCACTGCTCCATCCGACCCAGTTCCAGAGAGGACGATCCCAATGACATCTTCGCCACGATCTTCCGCCAAGGATTGGAAGAACATATCAATCGAAGGTTTTGGACCAATCTTAAGATGGGGGCTCTGTAAGCGAAGCTTGCTATCCTTTAAACAGACATCCGCATTGGGCGGTGTAATGTAAACAACACCTACTTGCGGCACGTCTCCATCGTGAACCTCTTGAACTTTCAGCGGAGTCGTATGTCCAATTAACTCCACCAAACGACTGCGATGAAGTGGAGCGAGATGCTGAACAACAACAAACGATAAATTTTCAATCTTTTTTAGAGAACCAAATACGGCGCGTAGCGCTTCTAATCCACCAGCAGATGCACCGATACCTACTACTCGTGCTGTTCGCGGTTCTGTTTTAGATTTAGATGAAGAAGTCGACTTTGACTTGGATGCTTTCTTAGTCTTAATCGGAGCTATTTTATTTTTTCTTCTTTGAGAGGTCTGTTTGGGTGACGGGATTTTCTTCCCTTTACGTGATTGGCGCACCATAGAGTTGTAATACAAAACGATTTATCTCAGTACATTGCGATGCACAAGCATTGATTCTTCAAAACTAATACGATCTTAACCATTTGCATACTTGAGTAAATATTATCATTTGCTAAGATTTGTTTATGCGCAATTGGCTCGCCTGCTTTTTTGCTTTTCTGCTTTTTAATTTAAGTCTAGGCAGCCTTTCGGCACTTGGTTCGGGGCGAATCACCCCTTCACTGATTCCTATGGAACGAGACAAAACTGAGGCACCCATCGGTCAAGCAGATTCAAATTCCGGCAACGAGACCGACAGCAGTGGCGAAGAAGTGAAAGCGGACAATGCTCTTTACGATTTCGTAAAGTATGCACTGCATGATCTACCAAAAATGTCGAATACTCGACTTCCAGAGACATCCTGCGCCCGACCTTGTTCGCTCGGGTGTCCTATAGAAAGACCTCCGAAAACTCTCCTTATCTAAATCCTGGAGTTTAGAGTCAGAATTTTTATTACATAAATTCAGAATACTGAATTTATACATTTGCAGTTTATCCAATTCATTAAGGAATATTATGCTATCAAAGTTTACTT
>DBAE01000115.1 GCA_002291495.1 Bacteriovoracaceae bacterium UBA1018
CCTATAGGGTGGGTAAACCACTCGCTGGTCGCGCCGTTGGCCAAGCGCTAAGACGCAATCCGTTTCCAGTTTTGGTGCCTTGTCATCGTGTTGTATCTGGAAAAAGTCTCGGTGGATTTATGGGAGTAAAAAACCCCGACGAGATCGAGTTGCAACTAAAAAGCTGGCTCATAGAGCTCGAAACCAGTTATCAGAGTCCACTTTTTTCTTTCGTTCCGCGAGGGGCTCATATCCATCCATTATTAGACGCGTTGGGTACTGCCGCTTCCAGGGCTCCCGCCGAGTCATCAACTCCGCAATTGCTTCCATTATTTCATGGTCTATCGTGACACTTCGGCTCGACCGAGTATTAGTCAAGGTCTAGGGCTAGTTCTATGCTTGGCTCTCTGTGTACTCGGATCTATTTGGGCGTTCAAACGTGGTGGACACGATTTTAATGTGTTTTTCGAAGCCTGGCGCCTAGTTTGGAATGATAAGAGTCATGACATCTATCGCGCAACACCAGATCGCTTTTTGTATGCTCCGGGTTTTGCTTGGATCTTTTCTCCATTAGCAGCCCTTCCGGTCAAAGTTGCACTCGGAGTTTGGTGTTTTCTTAAAGCTGCGTTGCTCTTCTTAACTCTTCGTTTCTTGCATCAACTCTTTCAAGGTACCGCATCAGATTCGGCAATTCGAGCCGGTGTCCTATGGTCGATTGTGTTTCTGGCTCGACCGGTGCTCATCGATTTTCAGTATGGCCAAGTTAATCTACCCATACTCTTTACCTGTGTCTGGGCATTAGCCACTTTGCTGCGAGATGAAAAGGGCAATGCGATAGTCCTCGTCTCGTGGACTATACTGGCTATCTCGGCATGGACTAAATTAATGCCGCTTCCGCTTTTACTCCTTCCGTGGGTGTCGCGTGGCTCAGAAAAGCTCAAATATGCCAGGATCGGAAGCATATCGGGATCCATCTTAATTTTGGTTTTACCCTTTGTTTTTGAAGGCGTCGATGGAGCCCATTTTTACTCTCAGTGGCGCCAGGCGCTTATTGATCGAGGACTCCCCATGGAGTCTCACAACCAAAGTTTTGCGGCAGTTTTACATCATTATTTGAGCGGTCAACTGACACACATTATTTCGCAGGGATCTCAATGGGTGCCTCTCGGAGGGAAACTTCTCGAACCCAAAACACTTCAGTTTTTAATCTTAAGTTGGAGTTTTGCTTGGCTTGGAGTGTTGGTGGGATGGATCTTAGGGGGTCCGATTCATAAAAAGGCGCAGTGGAGTGTACTGATGATAGCATTGCTCATCATACCTTCTCACCTTGTTTGGAAACCCTACTTCATCTTCGGTATTCCTCTCGCAGCTTTTGTATTGATGAGTTTTTTTGCAGAATCTCGTTTTCAGTTTAACAAAGTGACGTTCGGCCTACTTGTGTTGATCTTCTCGATGATCAACTTGTCGGGTTTCGATTTTGTTGGAAATTACTGGGCTGGCAGACTTGAAGCAGCCTCGATCTTCTTGATCGCGCATCTAATGATGTATCATTGGGTGCTTTCCCGTACTCACAAATTATAAATCTATTTCCCAACAGCGCCCGCGGCACCCGCAGGACTTTGTTTGCCAAGATTTCTCCAGCTCTTTCCTTGACGTGCTTTTGGATCGATTTGATAACGCTTAACTGCCGCTACATGTTCTTCATAGGTCTTAGTAAACTCATGTGTGCCATCATTATGAGATACGAAAAATAAAAACTCTGTTTCGGCAGGATTCAATGCTGCTTGGATTGCTTCACGCCCAGGATTGCTAATCGGTCCAATTGGGAGAGCAGGAATCATGTAAGTATTATAAGGATTTGCGGTTAATAAATCAGACTTGCGAATATTGCCCGTGTAATTACTCCACATTCCGTAGATCGTTGTTGGATCGCTCTGAAGTCTCATTTTTTTACGAAGTCGATTATAGAACACAGAAGCAATGACAGGTCTCTCGCTCCCCGCGCCGGTTTCTTTTTCGACCATTGAAGCAAGAGTGATCAGCTCATTACGCTTCATCCCGATTTGAGTAGCTCGTGTTTTTTCTGCTTCTCCCCAGACACTATGAAATCGCTTAACCATCTTTTTGATGATGTCGACTTGAGTCGCCTTTTTGCTGAAGAGATAGGTATCAGGAAAAAGGTATCCTTCAAGAGTGAGTGGTTGAGGAGCGTCGAATCCTAACTTCGAAATAAAATCAGCGTCTCTGCAAAGAGCTAAGAAGTCCTTCTTAGTTCCAAATCCTTTTTGTTCAACTCGCGTCGCAATTTCATACATGTTTTCGCCTTCACGTACGGTGATAGGAAAACCTAGACTTATGCCGCTTGTGATCACGTCAAATATCTTTTTAGGACTCATTGTTGGGGATAGCCCGTATTCTCCTGCCTTAATCTTTCCCCAGCTTCGATTCACTTTGCCCCACCAAATAAACAGCGTCGCATCACTAATAAGACGCTGCTGTTGGAGAGCAGCGGCAATCTCTTGAGGTGTCTGGCCTCTTCGCACTTCGAATACAGTCATCTCAGGAGTTGGCGTAATAGAGGCTGAAATAAAGGGTCGAGTACCAAACTGAATAAAGGCTCCGACCTGTAAGAGAAGAAACGCTGATGCTGCAAGAACAACTAAAACTCCAAACCATTTTCCCAAGGATGACATAGTACTTTATTGTATCGAGCGTTGGAGCCGCAGTTCAATACAATTTCCGAAAAATACCATGGTGCCATTTTGCTTAGGTGACTGCGTCCGTTTCATACATCTCAGATATTATTAGCTTTTTTTATGAAACTCCGTGGCACAAATCTCGCTCATTCCTACTGCGGGTGGCTAAGTAGGAGTAAGAGTATGCGTATTAATAAGTGGTTACTATGTGTTTTAACCGGGTGTCTCTTTTTTGGCGCTTATAAAAAAGCCTATGCTTCGGAGTTTGATTATTGTCTAAGCGCTTTAACTGAATATCGTTCGAGTCAGCAGCTCAGCTGTAATGTGATCTTTGAAAGATTTAATCAGGCGGCGCTACAAAATACTTCATTCTATTCTTCAGCCGAAGGTTGTGTAGCAGGTGCAATTACTCGAGGCGTGGTTCAGGCAGCTCGTAACTTCGGCGTGGGCATCCCAGTTTGGATCATTGCTGGCGGTTTTTCTATTGTAGATAACTCGATTAAAGATGCCCGCTATACTCGTGCTCAAGTATTTCAAGGAAGAAACAATCTAGAGTTGTTAAACCAGACGAAAAACCGATTTCTCATGCGGGTTAAGCAGAATATCCGGCGAGAAAATAACTCAATAAGCATTGATGATGATTACTTGATCGAACTCATAAGTCAGGCCCTAAATGAAGGCATCGAATCTGGCAAATTGTGTAAAAACAATCGACCTTTAGGTCCTGCGAAAATCAGAGACTACCTTGTCCAGACCACCAAAAACTTCATTAAATAAGAATTATGCTTTGGCCAGAAGGGATTAGGGCGCTCAAGGCATTTTTCCCTTTGACTGACTGAAAGGATTTTGTTAACCGGTTGAGACGTCTGTTACAGGATTGTCTGTTATCGAACTCCCAGCCCTAAGGTCTAGGGCAACTCATGAATACAACCCCGATTGAAAGTGGAAGATTCGAAACATCCTAAAACCTGAGACTTAATATTAAGCCGCTCAAGTCAGATCTGACAAAACCTCAACAAGACATCAGTAATCAATAAGTAAGTTAGTATAGAAGTTTAGAAACAAAGACCAAAGACCAAAGCAAAGACAGAGGAACGGAATGCATCTTCGAGAACTTAAGGAAAAGAAAATCGGTGACCTAGTAGAAATGGGTAAAGAACTCGGCCTCGAAAATGCCGGGGGGATGAGAAAGCAAGATCTCATTTTTGCTGTTCTACAGAAAAAGGCAGAGAAAGATGAACACATTTACGCTGATGGCGTTCTTGAGTGTTTACCAGACGGTTTCGGATTTCTAAGAGCTCCAGATTATAACTATCTTCCAGGTCCAGACGATGTTTATGTTTCGCCATCTCAAATTCGCCGATTTGGATTAAGAACCGGCGATACTGTAAGCGGTTCTGTCCGCGCTCCTAAAGAAGGCGAAAGATACTTCGCACTTCTCAAAGTTGAGCAAGTCAATTTCCAAACTCCAGAGATGAATGCTGAGAAAGTTCTCTTTGATAACTTGACCCCGCTTTATCCAAACAAACGTATCGCTCTCGAGTATCAACCTAATAATTACAGCACTCGTATCATCGACATGATGGTTCCACTTGGCAAAGGTCAACGTTGTTTGATCGTTGCTCCTCCTCGCGCTGGTAAAACCGTCTTGATGCAAGACATCGCCAATGCCATCACCACTAATAATCCAGAGATCAAACTCATTGTTCTCTTGATCGATGAGCGTCCTGAAGAAGTCACCGACATGCAACGTTCTGTAAAGGGCGAAGTTGTTAGCTCTACTTTCGATGAGCAAGCTTCCCGCCACGTTCAAGTTGCAGAAATGGTTATTGAGAAAGCAAAGCGCCTTGTCGAAAACAAATACGACGTCGTGATCTTGCTGGATTCGATCACCCGTTTGGCGCGTGCTTACAACTCGGTAGTTCCTCCATCTGGAAAGATTCTCTCAGGCGGTGTGGACTCTAACGCGCTTCACAAACCAAAACGTTTCTTCGGAGCAGCTCGTAACATCGAAGAAGGTGGATCTCTTACGATCATCGCAACTTCCTTGATCGAAACTGGCTCTCGTATGGACGAAGTTATTTTCGAAGAGTTTAAAGGAACTGGTAACTCCGAGATTCACTTGGATCGCAAGCTCATGGAAAAACGTATTTTCCCATGCTTGGACATCAACAAGTCTGCAACTCGTAAAGAAGAAAACCTTATTCCAAAAGACACTCTCAACCGCCTTTGGATCTTGCGCAAAGTCCTGCATCCAATGAACACCATGGATGCAATGGAATTCTTGCTCGATAAGGTGGCGCATACAAAAACGAATGAAGAGTTCATCAAGAACATGTCCAGTTAGCTTCAAATCCGTGTCGCTATACTTCTTCATCCTTGTCGGTCCTCCTGCAACGCACTTCAATGTGCGTTTTAGTCGGAACCTCCTCGGCTTCATCGTCTAGCTCGCGGCTTTTCGCTAACGTTTTCAAGATATGGCGCTAGGCTTCATCAAATAAAAAAAGGTTCTCTGGAAGTTCTCCAGAGAACCTTTTTTTTAACATCCATGAGCTATGGCTAAGTTGTATTTTTCTGACAGGTAGCACTCTAACGCGTCTCTTTCGGTAGCGGTTAGAGAGTTTGGAATGATGATGAGTTCGGCGATGTGCCCTTTGAGGTTTCGCTGATTTTGGCTAAAGTTCTTCGACGTGATTCCAATAGTAACCGGTCCAGAACCGGTAGTGCGTGTGGCACTTTCACCAATTTCAGCAGCCGTTAGTTTGGTCGCGGTTATAGGTGTACTTGCGATATCTGCCCCATTGAGGCGAACTCGTTGCTCATAGGTAAAGACAATCTCGCCAGTATAGAGGACATAAGTACCACTTCCAGCGGCATGAGCAATGCTTGTACTTGCGCCGCCATAAATAGCTGGAGTGGTTAGACCGACTTTCGCAGAATCGTACATAAAGGAATAGTTTTGATTACCGCTAAATCCAAAGTCGTAAAACACCGGGACCGTGCGAGCCTCATAGCTATTCAGAACTGCAAATGCAGTGACTCCGCCTGCGCTCGAAAAAATATAGTTTGAACCCAGATGAACGTGATCATCCACTCCATCGAAATACACGGCAGGCAATCCGTTGATCGCGGACTGAATGTAAGTAGGATTGTTAGCAGCTGCAGATGAACTAGCGTTAAATCCAGATGAACTTGAATCGTTCCACGTACCAAATGCAGCGTTATTGCTGATTCCTGTGATTGCATCTGCCTTTAACCAAAGTTTCGGATTGCCGAGATGCAGAAAGCCGTCGGAGAGTGTGGCATTTTTTGAGTCTGAGTTCGTAATCTTGATGTCCATTCGAAGTGGTTTTGCAAGTGTCGGCACAACACAAGTAGCTGTAGTAGCGTTCGTGATCGAAACGGATCCGCAAGATGTACTGTCAAGTTCTATAGTCATCCCGGTTCTAAAGTGATTTCCGGTGAGGGTAATAGTTTGTCCCTGGCGTGCATTGGCTGGACTTACTGAAGTGAGTGTGGGGGCCGGATGATCGACTGTAAGAGTAAAGGTGGAGCTAACCGAGGCTCCATCGCTATCTGTGGCCATGAGAGTAATTGTGGCCGTTCCCGTTTGTCCAGAAGCTGGTGTAATCGCTATATGTGGCGTGAGTAAATGAGCGCTAGACGATCCGTTATCGGTGTAATTGATCACGATCGATGCATCTGGAATCACTGTGGTGTCTGAACTCGTGGCTGTAAGTGAAATAGTCTGAGCATCTTCGGAGGTGCCGCCGCCTTCATCCACAGTGAAACTGAAATTTGAAGCGCTCCCGTACGAGATCGTTGCGTTTGAAATACTCGAAAGCGTAGGCGAGTTATTCGTTGGAGTCGGAGTAGGTGTAGGAGTTGGAGTCGGACTTGATGTTGGCGCTGGCGAAGCTGTGGTTCTGGGAGTAGATGGTGGTGGCCCTATGATCGATTCCAAAAAACTGGACTCGACCTTTGATTCTTGGCCTGCGTGATTACACGCTGTAGTGAGCTGCATTGATAAACTAGCTAAGGCAAATAGAGTGAACTTGAAGTACTTCATTTCGACTCCTCCACGCCGTCGAAGTTATAAAATAGGCGAAAAGTAAGAAGCACAGTCGAATCGTTTTGTTCAGTGTAGTTAGTGCTTTGATTTTTGACAAAATAGCCCAAGGTGGATTCAATTTTGTACTGACCGACCTTTTGTTTCACTTGGGCTCTAGGTCCATATCCAAAGCCAGTTTTTGCACTCAGCTCTGCATTACTTGAGGGAAAGTAAATCTGTCCTACAACCCCTAGCGACGATTCGAGTACTGGAGATTTAAACCAAGAGTAATCTCCTCCTATAAATGGAGCGACAGTAGTGATCTTTTGTACCGAGTAATTTTGAGCTCCTGGAACTGCTGCGATAAAAAACGTTTGAATAATTGGCAAACCAAAAGAGATGGTGTGACGTTCGCTGGCTCGATACTCACCAGAAAGATGAAAGCCAAAACGAGTGCGATTGAGGTAATCTACTTGGCCTACGGTAGGTCTTTCGAAATGGACTTTTTCGATATCGACACCGTATTCACCGTTCAACTGATCAGAGTACTTTTGCCCAACTGCAAATCCGAATCCATAATTAGACTGTGAAACGAGAGTTGCACGACTGCCGTTACTCGCATCTTTTGCGTAGAGTGCTAGTGAACCAAAGCGAGTACCGAACGCGAAGTATCCAGAAGACTGAGGTCGGGTAACTGTTGGCATGACCGGTGGAGGAGTGATCACAGCATCTACCGCCGGAGCCTCTTGAGAAATTGTGCGAGCGGGCGCTTCGGATCGACCTGGAATAATAATCTCACTGTTGATCGCAAGTTGATTTGGATCAACGATGCTCGCATTGACTGAGAGTAATTGATTTAAGGTTCCGTTCTTTCCATAGACCGGAAAACCCAGGTACTTTTGCGCCAAAATAGAAAGGGTCTCACCTTGGGCTACGTGGTGGCGTCGTGAGTTTTCGTCTGCAAAGCATTGCAGCGTCAAAAATAAGACGATTGAGGGAAAGAGCGCATATCGGATCATCCTAAATCCTTTATCGAAACATGAGATCAAACAATTGATTCATATTTATAATAACACGGCGCATCTAAAGAGAAAATGGAGGGGGTCTCGGATGACACATGGGAGAGGCAGAAACAAACAAAATAAAGTAATTGTTAGGCGAGGTTAGATCGCGACAGATCTTAAATAATCTTTAAATAAATAATATGGAACGCGCTCCAAAGAGAGGCTCTCTGGAGCGCGATTTCAATTATCGACGAGCGATATCAAGTAGGTCATGAACCAATTGAACTGGCTTAGAGAAAAATGGAGAATGATCTGTGTTAATTCGATACACCTTTTCGCACGGAAGCGCAGTGTACATGCTCTCTTGTACGCTTGCACTAATCGCACGATCTTGAAGAGCCGAGATATAGAAACGTCTTACGCTTCCAAAGTTCTGCTCAGTGATGTTCATCGGTGTAACAAAAGGAAGAAACGGATTAACTCTGACTAATTTCTCAGCCAGTGTGACATCCGACTTGGGCGATTTTGCATAGAACATTTCTTTCAGTAGGCTTCGGTTCACATCGATAAATCCTGCTTCTGGATTGATGATGAGATTTGGAGTCACTAAGGACTCAGCGTCTTGTGAAGCAACATCGACAAGGGTCTTGCCGTTAGGTAATAAGAAGGCCGCCAAATAAACAAGTTTTGCAATTTTGTTTGGAATAGCTTCAGCCACTGTTGAAAGTACGATTCCGCCCATGCTGTGTCCCACCAGGATTACAGGCTTGTTGGACTGATTAATGACGTTGATCACTTTGCTGGCGTAGTCTTGGAGGGTCACGATCGATGGGGGAGTGGTGTCGATGCCATGAGCAGGAAGATCGAGAGTAGTCACTTGGTGACCTGCTTTTTCTAAAAGTGTCTCTACTTTGTACCAAGCCCATGCACCGTGCCATGCTCCATGAACCATCACGTAATGTTGTTTGCTTGTATGAGTTTGTTCGGATGCATAAGAGACGGGCGTCTTCGAAATAAAGATCGCAAGAACGCTTAAAATAGTTATCTGAAAGATATTTCTCATTATTATTTCTCCAAGTTAGTTAGGAATATGATGATAAGAATACCTATTTTTCCGCCGTTCGCTACAAAAGTTAAGTAATTATTGCGTTAAGGTATTCTAAAGTAGTCACCTATTGGTGAAATAAATGAATGTTCGCCTTTCCACCTTTTTCTAAATTTGAGTAGACTAATCGCTCTATGAAGCACTCCTTGAAATTTTTGATGAAGCTCGCAACACGTTACACCAGCATTGGTGGGCAGGCAGTGATTGAGGGCGTCATGATGCGCTCGCCTCATTTTGTGGCGGTAGCGGTCCGTAAACCTAATCAAAGAATTGTGATCAAAAATGATCCCTATTCGAGCATCATTAAGAAGCAGGCAATCTTGGGCAAACCGATTCTCCGAGGCGTAGTGACTCTTATTGAATCGATGATGCAAGGAATGGGAGCTCTTAGTTATTCGGCCCAGGTCGCCTCCGAAGGCGAAGATCAGGGCGAGGAGCTTTCAAGGGCGGCAATCATTGGCTCGATGATCTCAGCATTCGCAATGGGAATGGGACTCTTCGTTGCGCTTCCTCATTTTTTAACTGTTCTCATGACTTCAGATAAGGGTTTGGCAATTTCTGTCCAGAGCCCAGTTTTCCATCTTTTAGATGGAATCATGAAAATGGTCATCCTGTTGAGCTACGTTTTTCTCATCTCGCTCATGAATGACATCAAAAGAGTATTTCAGTACCACGGGGCAGAACACAAATCGATCTACGCTTTTGAAGCGGGGCTCGATTTGACTGTCGAAAATGCTCGTAAGCAATCTACCCTTCATCCGCGGTGTGGTACGAGTTTCCTCTTGTTTCTAGTGCTGATCAGTATTGTGGTTTTTAGTATCATCTTTCCAGTATTTGGACTGACCGAGCTGACTTCTAATAAGTTTCTAAATCACGTCTTGATGATTTTCATTAAGATGGCTCTGATGATGCCTGTCGCTGGTATCTCTTATGAGTTCATTAAGATGTGCGCATGTCGGATGGATAATCCACTATTTAAAGCGATGATCTGGCCTGGGATGGTCCTTCAAAATCTTACGACTCGCGAGCCGACCGATGATCAGCTCGAGGTCGCGCTGGCTTCATTACGCCAAGTTCTTCGTCTAGAAAAGGGTGAGACAACCTTAGACGAGATACCAGTGGCCGAAAAATCAAAACTAGTTGAAAAAAGTTCCGGATTTAAAGAAATAGAGATCGGCCAATTGTCCGAACTCGGTTATGTTCGGGCCACCGTAGCTGAGTTTCCCGAAATGTAGCGAACGCTGAGTTTGTTGCGTTCGTACTTGGAAAGTATTTTAGCGTTATATAGGTGTTCCTTTCATGTTTGATAAATTAGAAGCAGTCGAAGCACGATTTTTAGAAATCGAAAGTCGTTTAGGCGATCCGGAGTTAGGTAATAAGCCAGGCGAGTTTAAAAGGCTTTCCCAAGAACACTCTAATCTACAAGAGATCGTGGCTGAATTTCGAAGGTACCGTGCACTTCAAGCAGAGCTGCGTTCTAATAAAGAACTCCTCGCCGAAAAAGACGATGAGATCGTGCAAATGGCTAAAGATGAGATCAAGCGTCTTGAGCCTGAAGTGAATGAATCTGCGCAAAGACTGCAGATCTTGTTACTGCCTAAAGATCCAAATGACGAAAAAAATATCCTTCTCGAAGTACGAGCAGGTGCGGGTGGTGAAGAAGCTGCACTTTTTGTAGCCGAGTTGTTCCGTCTCTATCAACGCTTCGCGGAAAAGCAGGGATGGAATGTTGAACTTCTTTCTGCCAATCCAACGGGGATCGGTGGCTTCAGAGAAATTATCGCGATGATCACGGGTAACCGNNNGAAGTCGATGTCTCCATCAATCCTGTGGATCTTCGAATCGATGTCTTTCGATCGGGCGGCGCAGGTGGTCAGGGCGTCAATACAACTGACTCTGCAGTTCGCATTACACACATCCCTTCAGGCTTAGTTGTGGTCTGTCAAGATGAGCGTTCCCAACTCAAAAACAAAGACAAGGCTATGAAGATTTTGCGTTCCAGATTGCTCGAGGCCGAACAAGAACGTGCCGCTAAGGAGCATTCTGATACAAGAAAAAACATGGTCGGCACCGGAGATCGCAGCGAACGGATTCGAACTTATAATTTTCCACAAGGCCGCCTTACTGACCATCGAATAGGGCTCACGCTCTATCAACTTCCAGAAGTCATGGAAGGAAAAATTGATGAGCTGATCACTGGGCTACAAAATCACTACCAAGTTGAAGCACTCAAGGCTCAAGGTTTAAGGGAGTAATATTGAATGGCCTTTTCTCAAGAGCTACCTTCAAGCTTTGCCGATGTGTTGAGGGTGGTGAAAGAGGCGTTGTCGAAGAATCATGAACTTATAAAAAAGGGCGTGATCGATACTGAAGCAGAACAGATCACACTTTTCGCTTTTGACGAATTTCAACGTAAGAAAGATCTCTTTGCAAAGCGTTTAAGTCGAGTTGATCTCTATACTCGCGGGGGGGATCGCTTTCCTGAAGAGGCTGCTCAGAGAGCGATCATATGGGCTCATTCACGTGCCTCTGGAAAACTCTTGCAACATCTTATCGGCTTTCAGACTTTTCTCAGTCATGAGTATGATGTGAGTGCAGATGTACTAGTTCCTCGTCCTGAGACTGAAATTCTTGTCGCTGAAGCAATCAAACGACTTAAAAATAGTTCTCCTCAACTGGGAATCGAAATCGGTGTGGGCTCAGGAATAATCTCCATCGAGATGTTGAGTGTTTTTCCTAACTTGACCATGCTTGGATCTGAGTTGATGCCTCAAGCTGCAACTCAAGCGCTGAAAAACGCAGAAAAGATTCTAGGTAAAGCTGATCGATTAAAGATTGTGCAGCCCGAAAATGCGGGCGTTGGAATCGACGCTTTTCAGGATCACGAATTAATCATAAAACAAAAAGCAGACGTGATTTTTAGTAATCCACCTTATCTCACTAAACAGGACGCAATCGACGCAGAAGTCATCGAGCAGGAACCTTGGAGCGCACTTTTTGCTCCCGAGGACGATCCCCTGTTTTTTTATCGAGATATCGCACGAGCTGCTCATACGTATCTTCGACCAGGCGGGTGGGTTTTTTTAGAAGTCCCAGTCGAACGAGCAAAAAATGTATTAGAGTTATTTAGTATCGATCAATGGACTGATCAGGAACTCGTGGCAGACCTCAATCAAAGGGACCGAGTTTTAGTAACCAGATTAAAGGATAAAAATTGAAGGGGAGAGATCATGGATAAGATTAGAATCAAAGGTGGCAAGAGTCTAAACGGAACAGTTCAAGTAAGCGGAGCTAAAAACGCTGCACTACCCATCTTAATCTCTTCACTTTTAGGGGATTCGCCTTCTCAGTATAAGCGCG
>DBAE01000068.1 GCA_002291495.1 Bacteriovoracaceae bacterium UBA1018
TAGTAGTATAAAGGACTCTTTTTCTTTAGAAAGAGATTTCCGAACACCTCTTGATCAAAGATCAATTGGTTGTCACCATTAAGGACTACATCGGAGCATTTATTTTGGAGAAATTGTGACGACGGTACACGTTCCCATTCTCGTGGAAGCGATAGCAAATTCACTCTTAGAGCCTTTTCTTACTCGCAAAGAGTCGCAAGAGTCTTACTGCTTGGTGGATTGCACTTTTGGTNNCCATAAAGTCATCGCAGTAGATCAAGATGCTGGTGCGATAGCGAGAGGACAAGAGCGCTTTTCAAAAGAAATTGCCGAAGGCAGATTAGAACTCATTCATGCTCGATTTAGCGAGATAGAGCCCCACCTAAAAGACCGTAAGGTCCTAGGACTTATGGCTGACCTAGGATTTTCGAGTGACCAGCTTGAAAGTGCTGAAAGAGGGCTTAGCTTTCAGTCCGATGGACCGCTTGATATGAGGCTTGACCCATCTCGTGGCCAAAGTTGCTATCAGTTTCTGAGTCAAGTCAGCGAACCAGAGTTAATTGAAGTCCTTCAGGAATATGGCGAGGAACGTTTTACCAAACGTATTGCGCACGCAATCATTCAAAGCCGTCAAAAAAAATGCCTTCCTCGTACCACACGGGAACTGTCAGAGCTGATCGTTCAAAATGTTCCCCCACCTGCGCGATACGGGCGCATTCATGCGGCGACTAGGACGTTTCAGGCACTAAGAATTGTGGTCAATGAGGAGCTTGAAGAGCTCGATAAACTTTTGGAGCATGTTATACTTTCTTTGTGTACTGGGGGGAGAGCGGCGATCATCAGTTTCCATTCGCTCGAGGATCGTCGGGTTAAGCATGCTTTTAAAAGCTCCGAAAGTTTTAAAGCAATGACTAAAAAGCCAATCGAAGCAGATGAAGAAGAAGTCGCTCGCAATCCTCGGTCCAGAAGCGCTAAACTAAGAATTGCGGAAAAGATATGATGGTTCGAAGCTGGCTTCCATTTTGGGTTATTCCTGCGTTGATCGTGATGTCGGTGCTTACAGTATGGTTGAGACTGACCATTGTGAGAACGACATATACCATTAACCAGACCGACAAAATGATTGCTAATGCCCATTATGAGCGCGAAAGGGCTAGCCTCAAAAATGCCGGCTTGCGCTCGCCACNNCAACCTAAAGCCGATCAAGTGGTTCATCTCAAGTGAAAAAGCGTCTCACTGGCCTCATGCTTTTGTGTCTCGTATTGGCAACGACTGTATTAGGTCGCGCTATCTATATCCAAGTTATCGGTGATCAGCGCCTGAGTGCTTTGTCAAAACGACAATTTAATTCGAAATTTCTAGTCCGCCCAAGACGAGGAATGGTGCTTGATCGAAACGGTGAGCCCCTGGCCGTAAATACAGAGGTTCAAAGTCTTGCGGCTAATCCTAATAAGATCGAAAACAAAAAGGCATTGGCAAAACTCATTTCGAAGTCCACGGATATTCCAGTTTCGAAAATACTAACGAAACTGAAAGATAAAAAAGAGTTTGTTTGGATCAAACGCCATTTGACCGACCGTGATCTGGATCGACTCAAAAAGTGGCAGATCATCACTTCGTCGGGCGATCTCATGTCAGGATTTTGGATGGTCAAAGAAAGCAAACGAACTTACCCGCACGGCGAGTTGGCGGCGCATGTTTTGGGTGATGTCAATTTAGACCATGAAGGATTAGAGGGCGTCGAGCTACTCGCTAATGAACAGCTTCGCGGCAAAGTAGTATCAGTCCGAGGGAGTCGCGATGCTCTTGGCCGTCCTACATTTATGGATGCAGTCGCTGCCAAAGATGCAAAAGATGGCGAGGCAGTGACACTGACCATTGATGCCTCTCTTCAGTTTTCAGTCGAAGAAGAACTTAAAAACTCCATTCAAAAGACTGGGGCAAAATCGGGTACAGTAATCGTGATGGATGCCAGTAATGGTGAAATCCTTGCCATGGCAAATCAACCTACCTTTAATCCAAATTATCGAAGCTCTTCTTCCGACTATCGACGTAATCGAGCAGTAACGGATGGATATGAGCCAGGCTCTACAATCAAACCTATTCTGTTAGCTGCAGCACTGGCGCACGGATCAAAGCTAAGTGATCAATTGTGGGCGGAACGCGGAACTTTTACGGTTCAAGGAAAGAGAATCTCTGAAGCAGAAGCGCATGAAAAATTTGAATGGATTGACCTCAAAAAGATGATCCAAGTCTCAAGCAATGTGGGTGCCGCTAAACTCGCACTGAAGCTTGGGGCTGATAAATACTACGAATCACTTAAGTCATTTGGATTTTCGTCGCGAACGACTCTTGGATTTCCGGGAGAGATCTCAGGAGTGCTGCCGCCGCGAAAGAATTGGCAACCCCTAGCTCTTGCAAATATCGGATTTGGACAAGGCCTACTTGTAACCCCTATGCAGATGGTAAGGGCCTATGCCGCATTGGCCAACGGAGGTTGGTTGCTACAACCCACTCTCCTTAAATCTTCGGTCAGTAAAATTCCAACTGTTCCTCCGAAGCGTGTGATCTCGGAACAAGTGGCCGCGTCAGTTGTTAAGGCGCNNACTAAGGCAGGAATCGAAGGATACGAAATTGCGGGTAAGACTGGAACAGCCCAAACAGTTGATCCAAAAACTAAATCCTACTCAAAGACGCGATATATTTCGTCCTTTATTGGATTTGCATTAGATGTGGAACCAAAACTGGTGATCTTTACAGCTCTGGATGATCCTCGTGGAATTTATTACGCTTCAGAAACCGCAGTTCCATTATTTAGATCGGTGATGAATGCAGTTGCGACTCGCTTCAGTATGCCGAGCAAATCGACTCGTGGGCCCGAACTCGCAAATCTTATGCTTGAAGAAGCTAAGAAAGCCAAACCATCACCTCAGGAAAAAGCAAGAGTCATTGCCGAACAGTCTCGCGTTGCGGCAAAAGATCAAATCAAGTCTTCAAGTGCCTCTGCTATGACTGTTTCTTTGGCTAAGGTGAGTGGAACCACAAGTTCAGAAGAGGCCATTAAAGGGCCGTGGAAAATGCCTTCTCTCAAAGGTCTTACGGTTCGCGAGGTACTACGTGATCTGAAGGGTCATAAGTATCAGATCTCTATCTCCGGCTCCGGTATCGTCAACTCCCAGTCTCCTGAAGAAGGCCGTGTTTTTATTGAAGGTAGTCATGTGAGACTGCAGCTAGTTGAACCTTAAATTTATAAATATCCAAAATTTATGAACATGATGTCTTGTCTTATTTAAGACTAGGTCATGACCTACTTTCATGCTAGGGAAGGGCACTATGAAAAAAGCTCTTTCATGGGTTATCTTAGTATTTTTGGGAGTTCTGAGCTCCGTCGCATCAAGCTTTGCGGTAGAACAACCTCGCGTGTATGTCTACACTCTGAATTTCCGTAACGTATTCATAGATAACGAAAATCTTTACGAATTTAACATTCCCAGCATGATGGCGGCAAAGGCTTTGAAATCTACCCAGCTAGGTAGCTGCATTGACTTACGTATCGGGGGGTCAGGCATCGAAGGAAATTTGATGCGTGGATCGGTCGAGATCGTAATGAACTCTAAGATGAAAGAAGAAACCCGCGATCATCTGCTTAGTGCTATTTGCGTAGGATCTGGACCTGAGTGTGATTCGAGCCTTTCTGAAAAGGAGTTTCTGCTTCGAAAACTCAGAATAAGTGCCTATGTCGAGAAAGGTACATTTTTTAAAGGAAAGCCTACACGATACTCGCTCAAGGGTAAGGGTATGATCCCCCAATTTTCTGCTGCATGCGATACGGGAAGGCACAGTGATTCTTGGAATAATACGGCGAGCACAGATGCGGCTCAAGCGTATCTAAGAGATCTAGGTATTGAACTTGAAAAAGTACGCACGCTTGAGCTTGTGCGTAAAAACGGCGACTCAGTATATACTTTTGGATTTCCAAGCCGTTAAAGCTGTTTGTAATTTATACAACAGTCTAAGATTAAGACACTTTAGGCGAAAATTATTCAATTATTACAGTGTAGTAGGCCTTAATTCCCATGGCATATGCGTTGCTCTATTTATTGTAGGGAGCGGATATGGGGATTAAATCAAAAATTTCGTTGATTTGTATGGTCTTATTTCAGGTGGCTAGCAATCAGGCTTTAGCCGGAGATCCAGAAGTCCAACAAGTCGAAAGAGATCTTTCTAATTTGGTGAATAGGTCAAAAACCGTATGTGAGTTGAGCGCGTTTCAAAGCGCTGCTAATTCGCTGGGATTTATCGCCGAATTTATTGCTCCCCCTATTCAACGAATCTATGACGAAAATTACGCGCCTGAAATTGCAGAAAATGAACGCAGACTAGCCCGTCGCGAGGGACTTGATGTCCCGCAAAAGAATCGAGCAATTAGTAAAGACATCTTAGGGAGTGGACCAGAAACAATTAGTCGTGCAATGGGGCGTACCAAAGATATCGTGTTAGATGGAAAGATCTCCGAAAAAGTTCGAAGTTATGTTTCTTCTGACGGAAAATCTATCAATCGTGACGCAATCGGTGCCACGGTTAAGAATGTCTTGAAATCCGGGGTGACTAGGACTCGTGCCTTAGCTTATTTAAACCGTGCTAAAAATCCGCAGTGCTATCAACTCATGTCGGATATCATCAAGCTGAGCGATCAACTGGATCCTTCTGTTGCAAAGATCTATTTAGACCGCCTCGGTAAAGACTACGATCCACAGGCAATTGTGAGTTCCGTTCAAAAACCAGCATCTCGAGCACCAGCAGTTGTTTATCCAGGGTCGACGAGCAAGGGTGAGTCAAAGGCTGGCTCACTCTAAAATCCCCTGACAAATTTTCGAGAGTTATGTCATCCTTCGGGATAAATGAAGGCGCTACGATCTCCTAGTTTGTCCGAGTTAGTAAGCTCGCTCCCGCAGGGGTTGGTTCTTAATCCGTTAAAGCCAATTGAATCGGTGACAACGGTGACTCAGATCACCTCAGACTCCCGACAAGTTAAACCAGGGACACTATTTGTCGCTACAAAAGGGGTGAGCTCAGACGGCCATGACTTTATCGACAAAGCTATTTCCCTGGGCGCTATAGCAGTAATCGGTGAGCACTCAAGCAAAGCGGCACTGAATTCAAGAACTCCATTCATTCAGGTTTCGGATTCCAAAGAAGCATTAGGAATCTTAGCTTCTGCTTTTCATGATCATCCCTCGCGCAGCATGCTCCTGATTGGAGTGACTGGAACGAGCGGAAAAACTACAACTACTTATATTATCGAATCGATCCTCAAGTCAGCAGGTCATAAGGTCGGTCTCATCGGAACTGTCCAGTTCAGGATTGCAAATAAAGTTTTGCCATCAACTCACACTACTCCTGGCGCAGTCGAGTTGCAGGAACTATTGGGTCAGATGCGTGATGAAGGTTGCACTGCAGTAGTCATGGAAGTTTCTTCGCATGCACTCAAGCAAAAGAGGACGGCGGGACTCTGCTTTGACGGAATGGTTTTCACCAATCTCACACCTGAACATCTCGACTATCATCCGGATATGGAAGATTACTTCCAATCCAAAGCAATCCTATTCAAAGACCTGGCAAAGTTTGCATCCGAGCGCGGCAAAAGTCCGGTTGCTTCGATTAACCAAGAAGATCCTTTCGGTGCTCGACTCCTTATGGACCTTCAAGGTTCCAAAAATCTTAAGACCATCCGGGGTTTTAGTGTCCCCAAAGAGATTTCTATCGGGCTTGATGGGATTTCGGGTACGATCGGATCAATCCAATTTAATTCACGATTAACAAGTCGATTCAATGCGTCGAACCTTTCGGCTGCAATCCATTTGGCGGTGGCTTTGAAGATCGAACCTCAACTGATCCGGGAAGGGGTTGAATCTTTGGGAACGGTTCCAGGTCGACTTGAGAGTGTTCCCAATGCTCACGGTCGAAGGGTGTTGGTAGATTATGCTCACAAACCCGATGCACTTGAAAAAGTTCTCTTGAACCTCAAACAGATCAAAGGCCCTCATCGTTTGATCACTGTCTTTGGATGTGGGGGGGATCGGGATCGATCGAAGCGACCGGTAATGGGTAAGCTAGCGGCCGAGCACTCCGACTTGGTTTGGGTGACGTCTGATAACCCGCGGACCGAAAATCCGCAGCAGATCGTGGACGAGATCGTAAAAGGAATGAGGCAGTTTTCAAACTTTCATGTCGAAACTGACCGTAAAAAAGCTATTTTTGAAGCAATTCGTGAATCGCAGGCAGGGGATATCGTCCTCATTGCAGGCAAGGGGCATGAGGACTATCAGATCATTGGTACGACCAAAGTTCACTTCGATGACCGAGAAATTGCAAAAGAAGCTTTGCAAATTCTTGACACCGCTTTTTAAAACTCTGTAGCATCTCGTCATGCTCTATTACTTGCTCTATCCATTGCACACGGATTATTCGTTCCTGAACGTATTCAAATACATCACCTTTAGGACCTTCGGAGCGAGTATTACGAGCGTCCTTCTCTCGATGTTAATCGGACCAGCATTCATCCGGTTCTTGCAGCGAAAGCAAATGGGGCAAGTGGTACGAGATGACGGACCCCAAAGTCACCTTTCAAAGAAGGGTACTCCGACCATGGGTGGCGGACTGATTCTTTTAGCGATAACAGCTTCGACACTTCTTTGGGCAGATCTGAGCAATCAGTTTACATGGATCGCGTTACTGACAACTCTGGGTTGTGGAGTTCTCGGGTACATCGACGATTACAAAAAAGTGGTTCAAAAAAATCCGAAGGGCCTATCAGGCCGACAGAAACTAGTAGGCCAAACCCTGATTTCATTGGTTGCTGCCTATTTTATCTATCGTGCAGGGGTTCCTCCGGTTTTGAACTTTCCATTCCTAAAAGACTTTAGTCTCAATCTTGGAATTCTTTTTATCCCGTTTGCAGTCTTTATTATTGTTGGATCCTCTAACGCTGTAAATCTGACTGATGGATTAGACGGGCTAGCAGTTGGTCCGACAATCACCACATCCGTGACTTTTCTCATTTTAGCTTATTGCGCAGGCCACCTTAAGATTGCCGAATACCTCCAAATCCCACATATCCCGGGAGCAGGCGAGTTAGCCGTCTTTATGGGGGCCGTTGGCGCGGCTTGTTTGGGTTTTTTATGGTTTAATACGTATCCTGCACAGGTCTTTATGGGTGATGTGGGGTCTTTGGCCCTGGGCGCAGCGCTCTCTGTAGTGGCTGTGATTACAAAAAACGAGATACTTCTTGCACTCTGTGGCGGAATTTTCGTATTGGAAGCTGTCTCCGTTATGGTGCAGGTAGCTTCGTTCAAGTTAACCGGAAAACGAGTTTTCAGAATGGCTCCGATTCATCATCACTTTGAGTTGAAGGGATGGGCGGAACCAAAGGTTATTGTAAGATTTTGGATCATTTCGATCCTTTTGGCATTAGTGACACTTTCAACATTGAAGTTGCGCTAAGAATTACCGTAGTAACTGCATGAGCAGGGTGGGTTGGGGAATTTTTTGATATGAGTAAATACAAGGGTAAGAAGGTTTTAATCGTAGGTTTTGGGCTCTCAGGTGCTGCAGTAGCTCGATACATGGCAAAGCAAGGTGCAAAAGTCACCGTGACTGACATGAAACAAAAGACTGATCTTACCGAATCAGTTAACGCCTGCGCTGAGCTTAAGATCGAGTATGAGCTAGGCGGACATAATGAAAAAACTTTCACCTCGGCCGAACTGATCGTCGTCAGCCCTGGCATTCCACCTAACTTAAAACCTCTTCAACTTGCTCGCGAAGCTAATATCCCAATTTCATGTGAAATCGATCTCGCAGCGGCGGCTCTTAAGGAACCGCTCATAGCAGTGACAGGCACTAATGGAAAAACCACAACCACCACTTTAATTGGTGAAATGTTCAAGGCAGATGAGAAGCCTTGTTATGTGGGTGGAAATATTGGCAAGCCACTTCTCGACTATGTAACCGAAGCGCAAAAAGCTGATGTTGTTTGTGCTGAGCTCTCGAGTTTTCAAATCGATCTTTGTCAACGAGTTGTGCCAGCTGTGGCCGTGTTTACTAACCTCGAAGAAGACCATTTAGATCGCTATCCTGATATGGTGGCCTATACCGAGTCGAAGAAACGACTTCTCAAGGCTTGTGATAAAAACAGTTACGTTGTTCTCAATTTCGACAATCCCAATATCGCTAAGTTTGCCCAAGAGAATCAGGGTAAGCTCATCTGGTTTACAAAGCGAAACCCAATGGAGATTGGCGGCGAATTTGCAGAAAACTTTTTCGGCTGTTATTACAGTGCCGCAAAAAAACAAGTGATCGCTAAGGTTACTGGTAAAGAAGAAGTTTACGACGTTTCCCAACTCAGAATATTCGGTGATCATAACAAAGAAAATTTGATGGCAGCCATTTGTGCAGCAAGAGTCATGGGTGTGAGCCCAAAGGCAATTCAAAGCGTGATCAATACATTTAAAGGTGTTGCCCATCGCTTGGAGTTCGTGCGCAGAAAAGATGGAGTCTATTTCTTTAATGACTCCAAAGGCACCAATGTCATGAGTGTTCAGAAGAGTCTTGCAGCGTTTAGCTCCAATCCAATTATTTTGATTGCAGGTGGTAAAGACAAGAACATGGACTTTACTCCGCTTGTGTCTCTTGTTCAGCAACGCTGTAAAATTTTGATTCTCTTAGGCGAAGCTAAAGAAAAAATTAATCGTGCTATTGGGGATTTTGCAGAGACCTACCTCGTAGGTACTTTCGAAGAAGGAATCTTGCTAGCATATCAAAAGTCTCGTAGTGGAGACATCATCCTCTTATCTCCAGGTTGCGCAAGCTACGATATGTTTCGCAATTACGAAGAACGAGGCGATTATTTCAAAAAATTAGTGAATCAGCTCTAATTTTTCGACTAATTTAGATTAGTACTCCTTTAGAAATACAAAAAATAAAAAATATTTACCTTATACGTCACTGGAGGCACGTTGCCTTGGCGCCCCAAGTGCAACGATTTCTTCACGATGAGGATCACGGGATATTTACAAAGAATCGGGCGAAACATCAAAGAGGCAAGACTTAAGGCCGGGATGCGTCAGATCGACGTAAATGAAAAGATCGGATTAACCTATCGCCACTATCAAAACATCGAGGCTGGGCGAGTCAATATGACCATCACGACTTTGTGCCGACTTTCTCGTCTTTTTAAGGTCTCTATCCGAGATTTAGTCGAAGATTGNNACTTGTTACTATTGAGCGACATCTTTGGTAGATACATTAAGCAGGTGGGACGTAATTTGAAGTCTGTTCGTGCTGAGTGCGGCATGAATCAGCTGGAAGTCTCTGTCCGAAGCGGTCTTTCCTATCGCCACTATCAAAATATCGAAGCAGGAAAGGTCAACGTGACCTTGGAGACATTGTTTCGGCTTTCTAAAGTTTTTAAAAAGCCAGTTCATGAGCTCGTTCGCGATGCATAGATCGATTCTAATCGTCGAGGACGATCTTGATATTGGTGAAGCTCTTCAGGACTCCCTACTCAGTGAAGGCTACACCGTGCTCATGTCTAAAAATGGGCGTGAAGCACTAGATAGCCTCGCGAGCAATACTGATATCGGACTCATTATATTAGACCAAAAAATGCCTGAGGTTAATGGTCAGGAGTTTCTTGCGATCCGACAGTCGGACATGCGCCTCAAACAAATTCCGGTCATCATGATCTCAGCGGCGACCCGTAGGGAAGATTGCTTTCCCGAGGTTGTCTTTACACTCTCCAAACCCTTCGAATTGGAACTTCTACTCGAATCGATTGAGAAGTATTACAAAAGTTAATATCATTTAAATAATGAGTTCCATCGCGCAACGCCAAGAAGTCACGGAAGACATCGGTCGTACTTGTCCATGGCCCCTACCAGCACAAGGCATCGATGTGATGTTGCTGGCAATAGTCATGGGTATGGTCTTGTTTGGGCTACTGATGGTTTACAGCTCCTCCTTTATCTATGCT
>DBAE01000106.1 GCA_002291495.1 Bacteriovoracaceae bacterium UBA1018
TTCTCAGACTGTTGCCTCTGGCTATCAATGGGCGCCAGGAACCGAATTGTTGAAAAAAGGAGCTTAAGATGAAAAGTCCAACGACGATGGGAACTAACTTAACGGGGATCGACATGTCTCCAATTCAAAGCAAAGAAGTAGCTGCGGAGGCTTTACGTACACCTCCCAGTTCCGAAGGCGATTCAAGCAATCTCAGAGAAGATCGGTCATTTTATATTCGGCAAGCGGAACGCATAGGAAGCGTACCTCCTCCTGGAACTATGAAGGGCATGGCTAAAACCAGTCTCAAAAAGATCACTGGAAAAAAACCGGAGGTATTTATTGATAAACTCAGTGAAAGACTCGCATTTGAGCGCACCGGAACGAGGCTTTATGAGTCTTTTATTAATAAATGTAAAACACGCGAAAATGAAATTGTCGCAGATTGGATCCCGATCCTAGAACAGATCCGTTCTGAAGAGTTTCAACACATGGTTTGGGTCAAAAAAGCGATCGAGACCCTGGGAGCTGATCCAACCACAATGACACCCTCAGCTGACACCAATGCCGTGGCAAGTATGGGAGTACTGCAGGTCGTAAATGATCCCAGAACATCTCTTTCTGAATCGGTTCAAGCAATTCTGATCGCGGAGCTAACTGATAATGACGGCTGGGTTTTGCTGACTAAGCTAGCTCTCGAGATGGGAATGGAAGATATGGCACGCGATTTTCAAGTGGCTTTGGATCACGAGAGGGTACATCTCGAGAATATTAGAAAGCTTCATGAAGAACTCGTCATGCGCGAGGCTCGTGTCGCCTAATTAAAATAGGAAGGTCAAAAGTTCAGATGAAATCGAAAAAAATTCGCTACGCAGTCGTAGGTCTTGGACACATCGCACAAACCGCAGTTTTGCCTGCATTTAAACATGCAAAAAACTCGGAACTTGTTGCCCTGGTTTCAAGTGATCTCACGAAGCTCAAAAAATTAGGAAAAAAGTATGACGTTGATCATCTCTACTCCTATGAGAATTACGATGAGTTGCTGCAGAGCGAATTAATCGATGCAGTCTATATTGCTCTGCCAAATCACTTGCATAAAGACTATTCGATTCGAGCTTCAAAGGCTGGTGTTCATGTTCTCTGCGAAAAACCCATGGCGCTCAACACGATCGAATGCGAAGAGATGATCCAAGCTGCAAAAGAGGCAAACTCTCAGCTCATGATCGCTTATCGCCTTCACTTTGAAGAATCCAATCTCAAAGCAATCGAATTGGCTAAATCCGAAAAATTAGGAGACTTACGTTTCTTTAATTCAACTTTTGGCTTTACCCCTAAAGAAGGAAACATCCGCCTCCTGGATAAAACCGGAGGCGGACCTCTTTACGATATTGGGCCTTACTGCATCAATGCGGCTCGATATCTCTTTCAAGATGAACCTACTGAAGTTGTAGCCTTTGCTACTCAAAGCGACCGTAAAAAACTTCGTGAGGTCGAAGAGTCGATCACTGCGATCATGAGATTTCCAGAAGAAAGGATCGCATCATTTACTGTGAGTTTCGGGTGCGCGCCCGTAGGAAACTACCATCTAGTCGGAACCAAGGGAGATCTTTTCGTCGAAAATGGTTACGATTACACAGGCGAAATTACCCATCGTGTGACCGTGCGCGGAAAAACAAAAGAAAAGGTCTATAAACCGCGTGATCAGTTTGCCCCAGAACTCATTTACTTTTCCGACTGCATTTTGAAACAAAAAACTCCAGAGCCGTCCGGTTTAGAGGGATATGCTGATATCCGAATTATCGAAGCGATCTATCGGTCGATTGAAACTCGAACTCCTATCAAACTAGTCGACTTCCATAAGGAACAACGCCCTGGACTCAAGCAAGAAATCACAAAGAAGAAGATCAAACAGCCTAAACCCATTCATGCTGAGGATCCTTCGGGCGAAGCCGCCTGAAGTGCATTTTGGCCTAAAAGGTGGCAAAATTGGACAATTATTTCAATTCTGGTGCACCCCAGTTAGGCACAGGGATTGCTGAAAGATTGTCTTCAGTCTGTCGCGTTGGGAGCCAAGCTGGCGACTCATACGCGACTCGTGAAGAAACAGAGAGGCGATATTTATGGCACAAGCACGAAGAATATATGAAGACGAAACACTAGAACAATCTTCCCCGGAGATCCGCGAGAAATATCCTGAATTCACAAAGATCTTATTGGAACGAAGAGATGAGATCATTGGACGAACTCACGTTGCACGCTCCCACCTCGATGAACAAATCATGACTGTTCCAGGTGATGCTGCTGACGAGTCTGTTATTGATACCAGTGCCGACTACTTTTTGACTTTAGCCAACGCACATCAAAAAGAACTTGTTGAAATTCAAGAAGCACTGGATCGTATGCATCGTGGTGTTTACGGCACGTGTGAAA
This sequence comes from Bacteriovoracaceae bacterium UBA1018, assembly GCA_002291495.1. Classification (GTDB taxonomy): domain Bacteria; phylum Bdellovibrionota; class UBA1018; order UBA1018; family UBA1018; genus UBA1018. Next base: position 2,410 of record DBAE01000106.1, read on the forward strand.
GCTGTGAAAATCCAATTGCCGTAGAGCGCCTCATGCACTTGCCATCAACTCGCCTCTGTCTGGATTGCAAAGCAGCGAGAGAAAAACGCAATCCTTTGAGAACGGTTCCGAAAATCTAATTAGCGTAAGCGGGACTTATAGTTTTTAGTCAGTCGATTCATAAATTCAATACTGAGATAATCAGGTTGAATCGCTTCGAGCTGTTGAAAGTCCCAATTCTTCCAATGGATGAGTTGTGCAGTCATCTCCTCAAGATAGGCTCTCGCCAGTGCTTGCCTTCGTTCGGGTGAATCAAAGACTTTTTCATCTTTGATCAACTGTCCGAGGAGTTGCCGAAGCTCATAGAGATAAGTGTGGACATCANNTCTTTATTGGGTTGGTGTAAATCGACTACGCCAATATTTGGATCAAAAGACCGCGTATCCGACGCAATCTGTACTTCAAGTTTTTTGGCTGAAGTTTCTAAGCCGAATAGTTGCTGATAAAAGAGATCAGCGAATTGCGCGACAGAGGTGATGTCCTGGATTGCAAGTACGGCCATGAGATCACTAAAAACTTCTTCCAACCACTGTCGCGACTTTGTATGCCTGTTAGGCTTATTCAGATAGACTTCATTAAATTTGAGATCCCCTACTCTTTCGACATAATCGATAAAATAGAGATAAGCGATTCCGTGTCCCAGTTCGTGATACAAGGGGACCTGTAGCATGGACGATTCTACAACGTTCGCCCAAATTAGGTCTTGCTCTATGCGCGACCTCATCATCTCAGCTTGAGACCTGAAGCTTGCTTCATCCTGGAGTGACTCCAAACCGTCGAGGGACTCTTTTCCAAGTGGATTGAGATGAAATGGCCAGTCGATTATAAGCCAGGCTCGTTTGAAAATAGGCTCGTAAGTTATCCCATTGAGTACATCGGTGACCGGAGTAGAACTTAATCTAAATCGCGGATTGAGTCGGATTTCCCCTTTTAATCCAGGGAACCAACTTACGACACTCTTAAGCTCGTCTAAACCGCGGGTCACCTGAGAGTGAACTTCTTTAAGCCTAACTTGAAAACCGTAGTCTCCGACCCGAAACCAACCGTAGTGATCCTCGTCCAAAAGCTCGCTGCATTTGACTACAACGTTTCCGGCGGCAAATGAAATAGGAACCCACGCACCAGGCAGACAAAAAAACAAAACAGCTGCAGTAAGTATGGTCTTTCGTATGTAATTCATAGGTTGTGTTCTAGATAAGCCGTCCCCTGAAGTACACGAAATGAATAGAAAAAACATTAAAATTTTATGCTCCGCGCCTCTTTATGGCCGTCCCCTTATTGTGGTCCTTTCTATGCACTCCGTAATCGAGTGAGTCGTCGAGAATTGGAAATCTTTCAAAGCGCCTTAGATTACGCCAGACCGTTGGACCAGGTACGAGATCTGGATACGGTCATCGATCGTATCAAAGACGCAAAAGTCGTGATGCTCGGTGAGGCCACCCATGGCACACAAGAGTTCTATGAATGGCGACGTCTCATTTCAGAATGGCTCATCGTCAAACACGGCTTTAATTTCATCGCAGTCGAGGGCGACTGGCCCGCTTGTCATTCCCTAGATGAATATGCTCGAGGACATGACGGAAATAGCGCTCGAGAGAGTTTAGTCAAATTTCGAAGATGGCCCACCTGGATGTGGAGCAACACTGAAGTTTTACGTCTATCGGAATGGATGCGCAGTCATAACAGCCGCCTCCAACCCGACGAACACGTTGGATTTCACGGGATCGATGTCTATTCATTTTTTGAGTCGATGAACGAAGTTGTAGCGCAACTTGAAAAACTGAATCCGTTCCTCGCTCGACGAGCCAAGAATCGCTATGCCTGTTTTAATCCATACAAAATGGATGAAAAGGCCTATTTAAGGTCTCTTTTCGAAGCACCAGCAGGTTGTGAAACTGAAGTCTTGGAGACTCTTCAAGAGCTCCTTCAAATCAGAATGAAAGAGATTTCAAAATTTACTCTATTTGACGTTCAACAAAATGCTCGAATCGTTAAAAATGCCGAACGTTACTATCGTGCAATGATTCATGCCGACGATCACAGCTGGAATGTCCGAGATACCCATATGATGGAAACCTTGGATCAACTCTTACAGCATTACAGTAAATCAGGTCAGCAAGCTAAAGGCATTGTTTGGGCGCATAACACTCATATTGGAGATCATCACGCCACTGACATGGTCAAACGTGGAATGGTAAATATTGGGGGCTTAGCTCGCCAACTTTACGGTCCCCAAAATGTCGCTCTTGTTGGTTTCGGAACTTATCAAGGAAGTGTCATCGCTTCACACGCTTGGGATGGCCCCATTGAGACACTTCGTGTTCCTCCCGGAAAATCTGGTTCTTACGAAGCTATTTTACACTCGGTGACTCAATCTCTTGGGCACTCGCGATTTACTATGGTCTTTGATCGAGATGCTCGCCAAGGGCCGCTCGCCGATATGAAAGGCCACCGTGCGATCGGCGTAGTTTATGATCCTGAACACGAAAGATGGGGCAATTACGTACCGACGTCGCTATCAAAACGCTATGACGCTTTCATTTTCATTGATGAAACGAAAGCTCTTACTCCGTTTGTTCAACCTAACGATCGCAGAGAATTACCTGAAACTTGGCCAGTAGGACAATAGAATGAAATCAGAAATTTTCGACCGAAAAATCAACGCAAGTATTCGAGACGCATCCCATGTGGTGAGCGACGTTCTTAAAGAGNNAGAGTCTATTCACAACTGCATATGAAGGATAAAGACCAGAAGTACATTGTAATCCGGGCCTGTTACCGCTCAAAGGATATGCTTTCAGACCACATAAACCCTTTTGTTCACAGTCGCTTCAGATGCAGTGCAACTCTCTTCGAACTCAGTGATAACAAAACACATATTCAGATCTCTAAGAGTCGGATTAATTGGGAGATACTTGAACCTGGTGAAATTGACGAAGCTGAAAAAGCATTAGGTAAAGTGGCTGATCAACTCGAGAGCTATTATCCGCATTTGCTCTCGGCATAGGAAATCACATGACTAAAAAAAGTACTTGGAGTTTTAAAATCGCATCTATCAGGGGCGTGGCACTTCAAATCCACTTTAGTTTGCTATTTTTACTAATATACGTAGTGGCTCTCGCGAGTGCTCGGCTTCCAATGGTAATTACGGAGTCAGGAATCAATCCTGATCTAGTTTCAGGCTCGCCTGTTGTTTGGGGCATTGCGTTTGCGCTCGGAGTTTTCCTTTCCGTTACACTTCACGAATATGGCCACGTCTTTACTGCTCAGTCTCTAGGTGTTCGAGTGCAAAGTGTGACGCTTATGATGATCGGCGGCGTCACTCGCATGGATCGCTTGCCTGATACACGATATGCAGAGATGAAAGTTTCTTTAGTCGGACCTGCTGTGAGCTTCCTTCTAGCCGCAGTATTCTTTATCTTAGAATCGAGTGCCACTTCCGCTAATGTTGCGCTCTTTTCTTATTGGATGGCTCGACTTAATCTTACATTAGGAATATTTAACCTCTTACCGGCTTTTCCGTTAGACGGAGGTCGAGCACTTAGATCGGCTATTGCAGCACGATACGGTTCAATTCGAGCAACTGAAATTGCTGTGCGAATTGGCCGAGGACTAGCCTGGGCCCTAGGTGCACTGGGGTTCCTCACCTTTAATATCTTGATGATGCTTATCGCATTTTTCATTCACTCTGCCGCATCCTCAGAACTGATCTATTCTGTGACTCAACGTTTGCTCGCTCGACGAAAGGTCAGTGAAATCGTGAGACGAACGCCAACTGTAGAAGAAAACCAGTGGCTTTCAACCATCGCATCGGAGTTCACGGATAATCATTATCAGGGTCTTCCGGTCATGTCGGGATCTAAGTTTTACGGAGTAATTAAATGGTCTACCGTGAGAAGCATCTCTCCTGGCAATTGGTCGCATGTTCGAGTTCGAGATGTCACTGAACCTGTAAATCCAGTTGAAATCAATCAGTCTTTAGATGACATCCTGGTAGAACTTTCTACCTCTCAAATTTTGCCGGTCTCAGATCAAGGTGAAATTATAGGAATAATTCAGCAAAGAGATTTAGTCGAGCTACTTGAATTTTCTAAACTCACTCAGACNNCAGACCGAAGAAGAAATTCACGAAAAACGAGCTGCTTAACCAAATTGGCATAGAACCTGTTTATCTTTCATAAACAATCAGAAACGAATCAGAATTAGAAAGGATCTAAAATGAAAATTAAAGATATTATGACTACTGATGTAGAAGTTCTTTCGCCAGACACCCTGCTAGTGGACTGCGCTAAGAAGATGCAAGAGATCAATGTGGGTGCTATCCCGGTTTGCGATGGCGACAAAATCTTGGGGATGGTCACTGATCGAGATATTGTTGTGCACGGCATCGCTAAAGATATGGATGTTAAAACTACAGCTGTTACTGAAATTATTCAGAATACCCCCGTATACTGTTTCGAAGATGATGATATCAGTAAAGCCTCTGATCTCATGAAGACGGAGCAGATCCGCCGCTTGATCGTCGTTGATCAAAATAAAAAGCTGTGTGGAGTAGTCTCAATTGGCGACATTGCCGCGAAGACTCAGAACGAGCAGCTTTCGGGAGAAACACTCCAAGATATTTCACAACCAAGCCATAAGGCCGCCTGATTGTGTTTTTTAATAGGACTGGCCTCTTGGGCCAGTCCTACTCTCTCGTGATCGCTCGGAACGTTGATTGCAGCTTGTCAGAGTGTTTAGGAGGGATCTATGGGTAACGTACTACGTCTATTCAAAGAAATTATTCAGCCTGCAGAAGAAACACCGAAGGCGGAGCCGAAAACTAAAGCCAAGTCGAAGGATGATGAACCTGAAAAGACTGTAACGACTGAAGAGGTAATGAAGGGCGCCGGGCGCGATCAATGTACACCGGGCGAAGGTGTACTCACGAGCCAGGGCAACGACCTAGACACTTCTACTGACTAACGTTCGTATTAGGCTGAGGCACTTCGGTCGGATCTGGGGTCATTTGATCCCGTCGATCACATTGAGGCAGACCTACGCCTGAAAGCGCTAGAAGAAAGACGCCAAGCACAANNTGTCTTCCAATCAGCAATGTTGGTGCCATTAGACAGGAAAGAGTTCGAGCAGAGTAACCTCTGGAGTGGTGCCGATCCGCACAGGCGGTCCCCATGACCCTGTGCCCGGATTAATATATACCCATAGCCTTTTTACTCGATTGAGTCCGAGGTTGAGATTGCCATGCACTTTTTTGGCGATCAGTGTCCATGGAAAAAACTGGCCTCCNNGGCTTGTTCAGCCAACTTGGGTTGATGGGCGAGTAGAATTTTAAGCCCGACCTTCTTTGGATTAGTGCCAGTTTTTAGCGCGAGTTCCACACTAGGACGAGTTCTATTTGGAGAGTGTAATGCATAGGCCGGATCGAGAACACCGCCTACCAAGATCTCCGTGTTTTTATGATGAACGAGCTCGTGCGAGTTCTGAAGGACCTTCATCCCTAGCCGTTTAAATTCGGCAATCCAAGAGTCTGGACCCCAGTAACATTCGTGATTTCCAACGACGTAAAAAATTCCGCACTTAGAATCCAGTTTTCCAAGGGGAGCCACCGATGTAGCCAGCTCTTTCACGCTGCCATCGACAAAGTCTCCAGTCAGCGCCACTAAATCAGCTTTCAGTGCGTTGGTTTGTTCTACTACCCTTTCTACAAAATGCTTCCCGATCGTAGGGCCCACATGTAGGTCACTAATTTGAGCAATCTTAAATCCAATCAGACCTTCAGGTAAATTTGTAATTGGAACTCTGATACGGTTTACCTTTGGAGTTCTCAAAGCTCTCAGCACACCCAAACTCAGTGTAAGTGCGGAGATGAGGAGCACTACCCGATGAGATGCAGCAGAAAACGCCCAACCCGGAGTCATAGCGCCGGTCCACTGAAGAGGTAGGAAAAAAACATCTCTTGTCAAGGTAAAGAGCAAGATGAAACTCAATAGCCCCATACTCAGAAAACTCAACCATTGCAGTGGACGCTCTAAGGACTTAGGTAGGTCTTGATCGAGATTCCATAAGATCACCGGAGTGATCCACACGAGAAGAAAAGGAAGAACAAACACGAGCTTAGAAATACCAGCCAAGTCGAGTCTCCAGCTCAGGTATGAGTAAAATAAGCTAAAGACGAGTGTCAAAATCATAGTGAATCGATTGATGTATTTCNNGAAAGCAGACTGCTTGTCCGAAAATATTTTGAGTTTAGATAATTTAATCTTAATGTATTTAATAATGATTAAATCAGCCTCACTTCTTGCAGCCATACTCCTTCACTCCCTACCTTCATTAGCCTATGGCAATGCAATGTCTACTCCTGATCCGAAAACCTTCGGAATAGAAAGAATGAAAGAAGCAGGATTGTCAGAATCTTTTATCGAAGATGTCATTAAAACGTATGACGCATCCACTACCGAGCGAGTCATTCAGCTGAATGTCCTAGGTTTCTTAAAAAAAGCAGACTACTCAGCTCACTTGAGTCCTAACGCGATCAAAAAATGTCACGAAGTCTTAAGAAAGCACCGAAAGCATTTTTTGAATGTAAAGAAGATTTATGGAGTTGAACCCGAAGTAATTGCTGCACTCCTTTGGGTCGAAACTAAGCACGGTAAGATGATGGGAAAATTTCCAGTATCAAGCGTCTACTTTAGCTTGCTTCAGGCCGATCACCCCAGCTTAGTCGAAAGCTCTTATAAAGCTCTCACTGAAAAAGTCACTGAAATGCTTCCGGAGTACGAACCTAAACTCAAAGAGCGATCAAAGACCAAAGCTCAATGGGCACTGGGTGAACTCAAGGCGCTTGAAACTTTGCAAAAGACTCAGAAAAAGAACACTTCGAAACTCAAGGGTTCCTTCGCGGGTGCTTTTGGTGTCCCCCAGTTTATTCCATCGAGTTATAGTCAATGGGCAAAAGCTTCGAAGAAAGGTTCTTCTCCAGATCTTTTCAAAATGGAGGACGCAATTTACAGCGTTGCCTCTTACCTCAGCTCGAATGGTTGGAAGTCGGGTGAGCCTGATGCACAAAAACAAGCCCTCTTTCATTATAATCGTTCACAAGGGTACGTAGACGTCATTTTAAAGATCGCCAGCTGCGTGAGCTCGAACTCACCCAAAGATGGACGAGTATTAGCAAGTGATGCAGCTAACCCGATCGATTGCAGTTCACTTTAGACACTTGCCCTGACGAAGCCGTTTAATCAATTGGGCAGTCGAAGTAAAAGCTTCTGCCGAAGCACCATCGAGCTGAAGGCCTGGGTTATTAATAAAGATCTCAGCAGCTTTTCTATTTCCACTGAGTGCGAGGTCACTTAGCTCCTCAATCAAGGTCTCATCAGGGGCCATGCCTTTTTGGCTGCCTGAAACGTAGGACTCGATAGTCTTTAAGACCTTGGTTCCCGCTGGAGTCGGGGCCTTATAAATGCACACTGGCTCAGTTTGTTTGCAACCCGAATTTGTACATTCAATTGTCGACTGAAAGGCGGGATACTTTTGATCNNGAACCGTGATGTGTTCTTCAAGAGAAAGTTTTTTAGACTCATGCTTGATTCGATAATGCTCGAGCGCAGAAACTTTTAAGAGAGATGGAGAGATCTTCCCAGCTTTTTCAGAGTAAATATCGAACTCACTGAAATAGGCTTTTTTCTCAACTCCTTCAGCAGCACCGCAAACCAATAAGCGATGTCCAGCATCGGCGCGCACCAGGAGCGCTGGTTGATCTCCGGGAGCGTGCCCTGACTCTGGACAAACCAGAGCTCCTAGAGCAGTAACCGGAACCAAAACACTCAACGCAGCAACTCGAATGAAGCTATTTTTCATTCCATAAGAATAAATCTGAGTATTTATTATTTCACCTGTTATTTGGGCCAATCGTATGTAATTCGATATTCATGCTTCAACCCACTCTTATTGGACAATACGTCACACTTAGACCGCTGAGACACGATGATTTTGATGCACTCTACGCGGTCGCATCGGATCCATTGATTTGGGAACAGCATCCCGCTAAGAACCGCTACCAAAAAGCAGTATTCGAGACTTACTTTCAGGGTGCGTTAGATTCTCGTGGAGCATTCTTCGTTGTAGATCGTCAGTCAGGACAAGCATTGGGCTCCTCTCGCTACTACGAGTACGAGCCAGAACATAACCGGATATCGATCGGGTACACTTTCTTGAGTCGGAGTGTGTGGGGAAAAGAACATAATCGCGATATGAAACACCTCATGATTAATCATGCATTTCAATTCGTGGATTCCGTTCACTTTCATATCGGCCAAGACAACCTACGTTCGCGACGTGCTGTGGAGAAATTAGGCGCACGATGGCTTCCTGAAGCAGATCGCGCTCTCAGCGACGGAGTGAGAGTCACGTACGAAATTAGAAAAGCTCAGTGGAAGAAAACTTAAAGCTGCCAACGCTTTTGAAGGAGCATGGCCACACTTCGAGTGAGTTCTACGTTTCTTGCCTGCCCCAATAACGTCTGATCCGCATAAGAAGCACTTGCCGTCCATTCATCATTGATCAAATATCCGGCCTGAAAAGAAGTATTCCAGACAAGCTGGTCCTGTGACTGCGAATTAAATTGTCCTCGAACTTCGATCGGACCTTCATAAACTGGCGATACACTCACACCTAATCGAAGAGCCGACATTCCCGGACTGTAGCCTACTCCTACTAGAGCGCTGCCACCCCATCCTGGAGAAAGCCTCATTGGACCACCCGCAGTTCCATCCATTGTCTTTGTAAACGCTTGGTGCAACTCACCCATCGCTGTAAAATCAAATGAGCGATAGGTTTTAAAGAATGCGACTCCAGGACCCACTGACAAAAATCCCCTACCCCGCGCATCGACTGCGAGATCAGCTCGCGCATCATAAATCGAAGGTCCTGTAGGAAGCGTCGTCGTCAGGAAAATAAACCCGCGAGGTTTCCATGGCGAATAAGAAATTTCGGGCAAAAACTCATATCCCGCATTAATCCGTACATCACCTAGTCCTGTGCTCTCGGGGTGCTGATTGCCAAGATCTCTGGATCGCTTCACGACAGGGACTACTAACCCCAGCTGTACTGACTCGGTCAATAAGTAAGCTGTATCGATTCGAAGAGTATGAATTTGCTCAAGATCATCGGAGGGTCTCATTCGAGCCGGACCACTGACTGGCATGTCTCCAATGACTTGTGCTTGAGAGTAGCTGAGCGCCATCTGCGCCCGATCATCTCCAGAGATTAAGGACGGAATTGCAGATGCACCTCCGCAACAAGGTGCGGCTTGCGCCAATCCAGGTAAAGTCAAAGCAATGAACAGGAGCCATTTTGGATTCATAGTATGCGGATCAAAAATATTGATCGTCAATTACGACTTCGACTACTTCACTTCCATTTTTAAGCTGGATCTGAACTTGCCAATCCCCACGCATAGTGAAGTAGACATTTGAAACTTCATAAACACCTGGGATTACTCCCCCTGCATCAACTGCACTGGTAACTACTGGTGTTTTTGTAGACCCATGCCCCATTGAATCCATCCAGAGATTGACGCTCACTTCATGATGAGGAGCTATGTAAGGCCCGCTCGAAGTGCTTGCAGCTGCATTCCAAAATCTCAACTGAAACGAGTTGTCCAAATAGGCAGCAGGTGTATTTTTCCAGATGATTTCAGCGCATAATCCATTCTTTGGAAAAGAAAGTGGGCATGTGCCAGTTGAAGCATTGGACTGGCCAGGAGCTTTGGTTGTTTCATTACAAGCCGTTGTCACCATCATCATCGCAAACAAAACTAATTTTAAATATCTCATGTCACTTACCTCCTACGGTCTTTGAATCGTACAACCTAAAACTCGCGCTTCTTTACGCGGAGCCGGCTTTCCCTCTGATAGTGCTTGAAGCGTATCTTTCAAATAATGATTTTTGGCGTTTTGTGCGACGTGAGATTCATCAATCCCACCTTGATAAGCGAGCTCACCACGCGCGTCGTAGACAAAAACATGAGGTGTCTTAAGCGCTCTAAATTGGTTTGCGATTTTCGCATCTTTATCCTGAATGACCGGAAAGGAAAATCCGACTTCGCGAAAGTGAGGAGCCGCATCGTTTG
>DBAE01000158.1:0-8375 GCA_002291495.1 Bacteriovoracaceae bacterium UBA1018
AAGGGGAGATGCCACGTGAAATCGTCACTCGTTTGGCAGAACTTGGAATCTTGGGCATCGCTGTTCCTGAAGAGCTGGGAGGATTGGGACTTCCTCAATCCGGATACGCTCGAGTCATGCAAGAAGTCGCTTCAATGGACGGCTCTCTCGCGGTCACCCTAGGTGCACATCAAAGTATTGGTTACAAAGCCTTGATGCTCTTTGGAAGCGAAGATCAAAAAGAAAAATATCTTCCTCGTTTAGCCTCAGGCGAGCTCATCGCCTGTTACTGTTTGACCGAACCTGGCAGTGGATCGGATGCGGCTTCGATCAAAACTAAGGCAGTGCTCTCAGACGACGGTACTCACTACCTTCTGACCGGAAATAAACTTTGGATTACAAATGGTGGCATTGCCAATTTCATGACGATATTTGCAAAAACCGAAGTGCTCGAAGGCGGGACCAAGAAAGACAAAGTTACTTGTTTCATTCTTGAGATGCCCGCAGATGGAGTCACCATAGGTGCCGCCGAGCATAAACTTGGGATCAGATCTTCTTGGACTAACGCAATTCATTTCGATCAAGTCAAAATTCCAGTTCAGAATATTGTGGGTGGAATTGGCCAAGGATTTAAAGTCGCGATGGGCGTTCTCAATCATGGTCGTCTCGGATTGGCCGCGGGATGTGTAGGAGGATCCAAAAACGCACTGAAGGCATCTATCGAGCATGCTAACCAGCGTGTTCAATTTCAGAAGAAAATTGGTGAGTACGGCATGATCAAGGAAAAGATTGGCCGAATGATGGTCAACACTTACGTTGCTGAGAGCATGGTTTACATGACTACTTCGCTGATTGATCGCAAAGATGTCGACTATGCTGTTGAAAGTGCGATCGCTAAAATATTTTGCTCTGAAACTTTGTGGGAATGCGTGGATGAAAATATGCAGATCTGGGCCGGCAATGGATACATGAAAGAATATCCATACGAGAGATGGCTCAGAGACGCGCGTATTAATCGCATCTTTGAAGGAACGAACGAAATCTTGCGTGCATTTATCGCTCTTTCTGGGATGCAGGCTCCCGGGCAAGAACTCGCAGGTCTAGCTGAGGCAATCAAATACCCATTGAAGGGGCTAGGACCTGTCAGTGATTTCGTATTTAGAAAGATTAAACAAAACGTTGTCGGCCAATCGATTAATCAAGCACATCCTTCGTTGAAACGTTTGGCTGGGATCCTTGAGGAGTACTCAGTTGAGTTTGCCGCACAAATTGAAACTCTGTTGCGTCGTCATGGAAAACAAATCTATCTCGAGCAATTTGTTCAGAAGCGCATTGCAGATATTGCCATCGATTTTTATGGGATGACCTGTGTTTTGGCTCGTGTCACTCGAGCAATTCAAGATCGGGGTGGACCAGACAAATGTGAGCTTGAGATTTCAATTGCGGAGTCTTTCTTCACGCGAGCAAACCGAAGAGTCCGGTCAAACTTTAAGTCTCTGGATCGAAATGATGACGAATATATCAATCTGATCGCTGATAAAGCGTATGAGAGTGGGAAGTATCCATTTGATTTTATAGCGGAGTAAATCCACTCATCGCTAAATTCGATTATTCGAAGGCACTTTTAAACAGTACATCTGAAAGCACGGCCATCCAGGCCTATATTACTCTCGCTTATGGTGCATCCTGCACACGCTCGAGAAACTTCAGATGTACTGTTTAAAAGTGCCTTCGGCTAAAAGCCTATTTCGATGAGTGGGTTTACTCCTCTATAAATTGGGTATGGCCATCTAGACGTATTAGTCGATGTCCGGAAGCCGTTTATGTTTTTTCCACAGCGGGACCCAACTTTTTTTCTTCCATCGCTCCTGTGTGATTGCATCGAATACCCACGGGATCACGTAGACGCTCGGAGGGTTTCCATCTTTTAGATTCCGGAAAAGAACATCAAATCCTCCAAAGTTTTGAGGGATGGCGCCTCCTGTGCCTCTTTTCATATGGATCGCAAATGAATAGATGGCGGCTTCCGTATCTTTCTCGGTTATTATTTGCTCAATCCGTTGGATATCACCGATCATGCGTCGATTATGCCGACGGACCTGAGAGTTCGAATACTCGGTTGGAAAGATGATCCCGCTGGCAACCCCTGATACTAATGCAAAGATACCTTCAGCGCCGATACGAGGTAGATCATCCCAAGTAGTCGGGATATCCGTCTGAGCAACGAGATGACCAAATGCCAACGCGCTACTTGCTGCAGTATAAGGGCTGATCCATTTCCAGATAGATATTCGTTCAGAACCTAAGAGTTTGTTGAGGAAATCTGTCGTCGAGATATTTTGATTTTTTTCGTAAATTCGGACGCGGTCGACAAAGCCTTTATGTCTGTCTTTGTTTCTCGGAATAGGACCATTCTTCTCAAAATGCTTTTGAAGGTCGTCATAGGAGTAGTGATGATTATCGAGCCCGTCGAACCTACTTAACACTTCATAATAGGCTTTTAGAATCGCTCGATAATAGTCTCGATTTTCATTGGATCGAACCTGCTGTGTATAATCAGGGATTAAGAGTTTTTCTGCATACTTAACCGAATAGCCACCGTTTTCGTAGGCAAGAGCTTCGCCACAGAACGCTCGAAGTCGATTGGGATTGTCTTGAGCCGTACCGGAAGAGGAAAATACCGGTCCGCAGAGCAGAATAGTGATTCGTATCCAACTTGGAATTCTCATGTCGCATCCCCTTTGAGAGAGGTGCTATAGCCGATAGTGACTGATCCGGCAACGTAAGACTCGGCACCCGATTGGATTAACGTCTAGATGATTTCACGACGCTATCAAGAGCCTTGTGATCCAATTCCCACGGGATGACATAAATTTCTGGCTTCAGGCTAACTTCGGATTTGCGGAAGAGAAAATCAAATCCGCCAAATACCATTGGGGCATAGCCGGTCCTTCCAGCAATACTAGCGTTTCGGGCCACGTAAAATGAGTAGATCGCGGCATCGGTTTGAGTTTCGATAAACGCGCGTTCGAAATCTTTCACATCGTCTACGATCTTTCGATTGTTTCTGCGTCCTGAAGCATGGGAATACTCATCTGCAAATATTTTTGTGCTAGCAACCATTAGAAAAAATGAAAGTCCGCCTTCGGCGATCGCACCTATGACGTCCTGTTGAGCCATCCATCCTTCTGCCTGTGCGAAAAAATGTGCGTAACCTGAAACGGATAAAGTCGCGGTATATGGGGTGATCCATTTCCAGAAGGGCACTTTGCGAGTCACGATAAGATCTGAGATCACGTCTGCGGGACGAACATTATCTTTTAGTTGGTATATTCTGACGCGATCGATCCAGGAGTTAATCTCCTTAAGTTCATTATCCTGAAAGGTATAGGTACGTTCGTGGTTTTGAGGAATGGGAATATTTTTTTGGAAGTAGTTTTGAAGGTCCTGGTAGGAATAGTGCTTCGAATGGCCATTGAAGAGTTTTAACTGTTCGTAGTAGCTTTTTAGAGTATTTCGATATCGATCGAGTTCTTGGTTCGAGCGAATCGGAGTCGTATAATCTGGTAAAACATGGCTTTCAACCCGCGGCACCGAATAGAGTGTACCGTTATAAGTGAGTGCTCGCGAGCAGTGAGACGAAACCGGTTTAGGTTTGTCTTGGCCATAAAGGACTGATGGTGCGAGCCCTGCGATACAAAAGATTACCCAAAACCATCTCAATGTAACCATATTTATTTCCTTTGTAGTGCTCTGTTTAGTGCGGTGCTATATCCAAAGCACAAGGACTGGTCAATTAATCACTCAGTGCCGCTCTAAACCACCTCGAAAGATCTCCAGTAGGTCTCCGCAAGAGATACCTGATTTGCCCACGCCCTTGGGGAAGGTGTCTTTCATTTGGCTTCTGAGCTTCTGAACCGCTGACAGATGCTCCGGAGTGACTAAGGGGTCCTTGAGGAGCCTGGCCTCGGTTTTTTCGACTTCTGCTGCGAGTTCCAATTTATGAGGAAGTTCTGCGACTCGAGTGAAGAGTGAATAAATCACCTCGATATCCTTCAAGTTACCATGATCTCTGTAGAGTGCAGTCTGTCTCACGAGTATTTCCTGAAGTATCCGAATAAGTTTTTCGCTCTTCTCAGGTACGAATGAATTTCGCTGAATCTGGATCATAAGCCCTTCAGTAAATGCAACCGTGACATGTCCAAGTTTGTCATAGAGTGAAAGGAGTGTAATAACTCGAGTGATATCTCGATCCGTAAATATATTTGCCCGTCTTAAATCATCAGAAGAAACACGCAACACTTCGTCTTCGGGGTGGCCCTTCGAGACAGATTTCATGATGGCGGTTAATAATTGACTGCTATTGGCTTGATGGGGCGAGACCTTCGTTAATATCCGATATGCTCGCATTCGAGAATGGGATTCACTATCCATGTCGATGGCTTGACTGATGTAATTAAGAAGTAATGTCTCAACCGCGGTTTTATTTTCAATCGTTGATGCGTTTTCTCCCATCGATACGATTTTTTCTTCGAACATACTGAGGAAAGTCTCACGTGTAACGAAGTGAGTTTCTTCTCTGAGCATGAGTGGCAATTTAGCCCAGAATCTCTGATCGAGTTTGAGTTTTCGAGCCCATTTGAATGGGGAATTGATTGCTGCTAAGCAGATCCATTGACCATCTTCCGATAACTGCTCGAAGACGTATTCTGACAAATTTTCTATAAATTGCGGATCCTGAAGCTGAGCTAAGGCAAGCTTAGTTCGGAATACATTTTTTGCTCGCAAGTATACTTTAAGTTCGAGTGCGTCCTCATCGATGCTGTCTACGTGTGTGAGGGTGCGATGAAGCTCGTTATCCAAATCAACTCCTGCAAGATAAAAGTACTCTTTCCATGCCGATTCCGGAGCTATGAAAGATTTTGGATCTGAAGAGCTCTCTGTCTGATAGTTGTAGGCCTGAATTGCTAAACTAATGCGTGTAATTAGAGGGAACTCGTCGAAGTCCTTACAAATGCATTTTATATTTTGATGGAATTTCTCTCATCTTTGGATAGGGGGTGTAGGGGAGTTCGGTTAAGTAAGTGGCCTGCGTCTCGCCTGTTTTAGGATTTTTAGATAGAGTTACCACTTTATGTTCGGGTGCAAACTCGTCACCATTCATCTCAGTGTGAAACTGAAAGCTAATGAGTTTATCAAAATCGAGAAGTTGTTTTATGGAGAGCTGGTAGAGGTCTGTGATTGTCTGGTAGACGTATTGCTCATTTTGTTGTGGAATCCATCGCAATTTATAAAATCTGAGAACGACAGCAGCGTCGTAGGCACGCTTCGTTAAGGAGTATTCATGTCTCGGGATCATTTTGTTTTTGAGTAAAATGCCACGCTTCAGTGAAGTTTGAGTTCCCTTGAGACGGATTGACACTAATTCCTGAAGAAGGGCGGGAGGAAGGCTGCTGAACTTAGAAAGTCCAATGAGAACTTCGTTTCGGGCCTTAGAGGATAGAACTTCGAAATAATCGAATGCTCTATTTAATTTGGAATCCGGATAAAGATGTCGAGGTATTTCAGATCGGATCTGATAGAGTGCGCGGATCATTTTTGGCACGAGATTCTGCGGGTCCTCCTCGGAGTTATACGCGAGCTGAGCGAATCTCATCTCAGCAGCATCGTCTGCGCGCGAAAAGAAAGACCGCCACTCTGATTGTTTGAGTATACTTGTACGCCCATACTTCTGGTAGAGCTGCAGAAAGAACTGCATTACTTCAACCGGGTTTGTCCGGGGGCTCCTTAAGTTGGACTCCATGATGGGGCGCAATTCTTCACCGGTAACAGCTGCGTCCGCGAAGCCGGTACTGGCAGTTAAGCTAACAACCAAGCTTATTAGACAGATCAAAGAAGACCTAGGATTGATAGGGAACCAAGGGATCATCGTCTGCTAACCTTCTGCACTTAATTTTGTAAAAGTATCCCTCCCACTGAACCATGGCTCCAAACTGATTGTCGTCTTTGGGATAGACGTAGTGTTTAGGGATCTTATAAATCGGATCACCGTTATCATCCAGAACCGGGTTGCCCTCCTCATCGACTGAATGGTTTGGAGTATAAATCTCGACATAAAGCTTTTCATTTCCGACAGGCGGATTTGGCGTCCAGATATCGATTTTGATCTCGATCGCTGTGTTCATCGACCACGCACCGTATTGGAGCGGTTTATCGAGCGGGATTTGAAAGTGTTGGATTAATGAAAACGGATTTGAAGCAAATTGTTCGTATACTAGGCAATCATAGTAAGTGGTCGCAGACGCAAAAGATGAAAAAAGACTACTGAATGACAAAAGAAGAAAGAAATTTACGGCCCCGCGCATCATGATCTAATCCCCCAAGTGCGATCGAATGCTGACTTCCCGTGGGCCTTATAAATGAGAAATTTGATAAAAACAAATTGTATGAAGTAGGTGAGCAGGATACTTTTCTTTAATCATGAAACTAATTCAACTGACCTTGCTGGGGATCCTTTTCAGTCATCAGGCTTTCGCGACCGATTTACCTGCAACAGATTGCCAGATCTACGTAAAGAATATTTATGCGGTAGAAGGATTTGACGGATCGCCGGAAATCCAAGTTGTAGTTTATGCCAAGACGCTTGAAGAAAAAGAAGTGATTGAAGAAGTAGGATTTGATGGCGGTAAGGTAGAGCCGGCACGCCTATCCGATTCTCAGATTTATCTCTTCAAGTTTGATCCGACTCGTGGAGCTGTCAAGACGGGATACTTCTACATGCGTACAAGCTTTAATAACCGGTACTGGCTTTCACCTGGGCTTGAAGCATCTAAGAATTTCAAATTTAATAAAAAAGAGCATAGGCGCATTAAGAGAGTGACCTCAAATGTCGGCGGATCTACCTTGAATGACGATCTTCGGCTCTATAACCCCATGCAATGTCAGTAAAATAGTCAATATTGACTGTGTAAAGCATTTCAAATACACAGGTATGCGTGAATCGCATCAATTTCCAAGCTATTGTTATAGGTGTTTTTTGTCTGCTGGTGACTCCTACTTTTGCGTGGGCAAAACCTCATTGGAAATGTAAAGCCACGATGATCATCCATAGCCCAACTCCGACAGGTCCTCACGCTCGAGTGTTGATCTTCACAAAGATCCCTCTTGAGAGCAAAGGCAGGGATCTGAAGGAGGCGGTCAGTATCCTTCGAGAAAACTTTTCTAAAGAACTCAGTGAACTTCCGGGGTCTGATCTCTTTCCGAAGGTCATTGCTAAAAAGTTCCGCTCAGACATCGTTTGGAACGAAGACGAAAAGATGAATGAAGAGTTTTTGGTTTCCTATTATTCAGCGTCTCAGAAAAATATTTGTCGCAGAGTTATTTGGTAAATTCATCCCAATCACATTCACGGCTCACCCTAATCTGATATTTTTCAGCGATCATAGGGTAGTCGCGCTCTAGTACATACTTGAAGTGATCGACATGCCTGAGTCCCAATACGGCGTGAATATCTTTCGCATTATTTTTAAGTTCGTCGCCTAGAAGGGTTTTAAGTCGGTGGAGCATGAAATAGTTGCGCCAGCCAATAATGAGAAAGCCTTCCTGGGCTGTGGCGAAAGATTCAAGCTTGTACACCGGATCTAATATTTCTTTTTCGGGCAAGTCTTTTGGACTCATAGAAAGCCCCAGAGATTTGGACATATCGTGTACGTTGTGTAATACTTCAGATTCAAAGCTTTCGAAGAGTTGAGTCGCATCTTTTTTGACGAAAGCCGGGAGGTCGTCAATATCGAGGTCATATATCTTTGAGATAGATTGAGTGTGCAAAGGACAATTGAGTATCCGACTGACGATAGGAAACGAGCACGTGCCTTCGATGACGTGAGTGAGCGCCGAAAGAACAAAATAGGAGTGGAGACCTTCTTTTTCTTTGGGAGCACTTTGAAAATTTACCAGCGCATTTCGGTAGAGGTCTTTGAGCAAGAGGTATTCGGCAACCGCGTGGCTAAATTCGGATTCCAGTCCATAGATGGACTGGAGATCGTCTGTTAGGAAAAACTTCTTGGCCTGTTTTCCGTTATCGACAGCGTCGTATGCGACATTTTCACTCACGAGTACGATTTGCTTGAGGCTAGCAGCACGCGCGAGTGAACTTCGCTGAAGTATGCAGTCTCCGTCGCGGTGATATTCCCCGTGGATGACTAAGGTTGGCTTTTCCATGGCTAAACCAGGAATAGGTAGGAGAGTCCAGGCCAGTAGGCATAGGAGAGAGGCAAATATTGAAACGGGCATAAGTGCTGGGCACCGTGTATCTCATGTGATTTTTAAATTCAAACTTTATTAGTCAACTAATGGGGCGCCTCGCTATAAAATGGCCGCCCCCCTTGCAAAACGGT
>DBAE01000158.1:8404-14848 GCA_002291495.1 Bacteriovoracaceae bacterium UBA1018
ACGATTCTCGGGATCGTTTTTGGAGCCTCATCTCTTTATCTCGCATTAAAAGTAGGGATGACGGTCAGTGCTTCGATCCCGATCGCAGTGTTGTCGATCACGCTCTTTCGTGGCATTGCGAAAGTCTTCCGAGTCCGCTCGGCAACTATCTTAGAAAATAATATCGTTCAAACTACTGGATCAGCGGGTGAGTCGATTGCGTTCGGTGTGGCAGCAACGATGCCTGCACTGATGATTCTTGGCTTTGACATGGAATTAAGCCGAGTCATTACAGTTTCTGTACTGGGTGGATTGATCGGTATCTTAATGATGATTCCACTACGACGGGCACTCGTCGATGAAGCTCACGAAGAACTCCCTTTCCCTGAAGGCACCGCGTGTGCGCAGGTTTTGATCTCAGGTGAAAAAGGTGGAGCCACAGCTGCCACTGTGTTTTTAGGTTTTTTTGTCGGCCTTGCTTATAAATTGATGACCGCTGGAATGAAGCTCTGGCACGAGGTTACTGAATTTCCAGTTAAGTTCTTACGAGGAGCAGTTGTCGCCGCTGAAGTATCTCCAGAACTGCTCGGTGTTGGTTATATCATTGGTTTCCGCGCAGCTTGTTTGATGGTTGGCGGAGGTATTCTTTCTAGCTTTGTTTTGATTCCGGCCATTTATCTCTTTGGATCCTTGGCGCAAGAGCCTCTTTTTCCCGCGACCAAACTCATTAACGACATGGCTCCACACGAAATTTGGAGAAACTATGTCCTTTATATCGGTGCAGGATCGGTCGCCTCTGCCGGTATTATTAGTTTGATCCGAAGTCTTCCGGTGATTATTCGCGCTGCTAAGGCGGGGATGGGTCAGCTATCGACGACAAAACAACAAGTGGGTTCTGCAGGCGCTCCGCGTACACAGAAGGACCTTTCTCTGAAAGTAGTTTTCGGTGGGATCCTGGCCATTATCGTCGCGATCTGTTTGGTTCCAGCTCTTCACGTCAATATCTTTGCCGCAGTTTTAATTGTGGCTTTCGGATTTTTGTTTGTGACTGTGAGTTCGCGTATCACAGGTGAGATCGGTTCCTCTTCAAATCCGATTTCGGGGATGACTGTTGCGACTCTCTTGATCACGAGTTTGATCTTCTTGGCATTGGGATGGACCAGTACTCAAGATCGTTTAGCCGCACTCAGTATTGCTGCAATTGTTTGTATCGCTTCTTCAAACGCTGGTACAACTGCACAAGATCTCAAAACGGGATTTCTCGTAGGTGGTACTCCTAAGTATCAGCAGATTGGTATCTTAATTGGTGCTCTGACTTCGGCCTTGATCATTGGTGTGACACTTAAATTTTTGAACGTCGCTTCAACGATCTATTCTACAAAAGATCTTCCGCAAGTTCGCGTTGAGAATGTGTCTCAACTTACCGAAATGGCCCAACCTGCTGGATCTGAGAATGCTGCCGATAAAAATACTTATCACGTATTGCGCGTGACTGAGTCCACAGCGGTAGGCGCTTTGGAGAAAGTTCCATACGGAAAATATTTGGTCGATGACAGCGGAGCAATCCGTTATCTTGTTGATCCAGGCATTAACGGACGACTTAACGCTCGCGACGACGGCACTCCTGTTGTGAAGTACGAAGCACCTAAAGCAAGTCTGATGGCGCTCATTATCGACGGGATCTTAGCTCAAAAGCTACCTTGGGGACTTATCCTCTTGGGCGTGTTTATTACTTTAGTGCTTGAGCTTGCAGGCGCGCCTTCGCTGACTTTCGCAGTAGGTGTGTATCTTCCGCTCTCTACATCGATGCCAATCTTTGTCGGGGGTCTAGCAAGACTGTTTACTGATAAAATCTCGAAAAAAGAGCAAGACGATTCAGGACCTGGTGTTCTTTTGTCCTCTGGTTTGATCGCTGGAGGCTCCATTGCTGGTATCTTGATGGCTGTGCTCATGGTCAAAGAAGATTGGGGTAAAGCGATTAATTTTGGATCGCTCATTCCACAGGTTTCTCAAAGCATGGTGACTGCAGCGTTAGTCTTTGCTGGTTTAACGATCTTCTTGATCTGGCAAAGTGTCAAAGGGACTAAGGAACAGTAACTCAAAAGAATAAGAAATGGAAAAAAGGACAGCCGAGAAGAACTACTTCTTCTCGGCTGTTTTTATTTAGAGAATGGAAAAATCAGCGACGCTTCTCTTTGATGGATATTGTTACGCCTGCAACTGGCTCGTGAATTTGTTATTGAGGGTTGATCATCAAAAACGGTTTAAATTCGCTGCACTTCAATCTGAAGCCGGTAGACGTGTGATCAATGAAGCAGGCATGTCTTCGGAATTTAATGATGTTGAAACTGTCATCCTGGTCATAGACGGCAGAGTCTATGCGTATTCTGGGGCAGTGTTCGAGGTGCTGCGAATTTTGGGCTGGCCCTGGAAAGTATTATTGATGTTTTCTGTCCTGCCTCGCGGTTTTACAGATCTTCTGTATGAGGCATTTGCGAGTGTTCGGTATCGGTTGTTTGGCAAAGCTGAAAGTTGTCGATTGCCAAATGCGAACGAGCGCGAACGGTTCTTAGAGTGAAATGATAAATTGGTTTAAGGTTCTCCGGAGAACCTCTTTCATTTCTTCGCTGGTTAGCTGACCTTCCTGATTGAATGCACCTCGCATGATGGGGGACTGAATGAGTTCATTGATCAAAACTCGACCTGACATTGTTTTTAGAGTTTCTGTCAATTGCGCTTGTGCATATTCACCACCGCCAATGAGCATGATCGGCTTTTCTGGAAATTCAGAACTTGCCACAAGCCAATCCAGTGCGTTTTTAAGTGAGCCTGGCACTCCGTGTGCGTACTCAGGACTGGAAATGATCAGTCCATGGGCATTACCTACCGAGGCACGAAGATCAAGCACAGGTATCGGGGGAGTCTCTCGATCTAGATCTGGATTAAAATGGGGTAGATCTCCCATGCTGCGATAGATTTTGATCGCGACTTTGTCTGGAGCCATTTCGTTCAGTGCCTGTATCAGGCGGCTGTTTGCAGAAGCTTCACGAAGACTACCGGAAATCGCTAAGAGTCGAATTGTTTTCATGATTTATAATCGAGCTTTCAATAAGTAACCAAAATTGTCAATTGTTGTCATTTCTGATAAAAGGCCCGCATGAAGCGATTTACCCTATTTGTCTGTCTGATGTGCGTCTTACCTCAGCTTTCTTTTAAGGCACAAGCAGATGATTTGTATTTTAAGGGTGAAAAATACTTCTTCAAAATTTCGCCTACGAATTTTCCAAAGAGAATGGAAGATTACGAATACATTTTTGGAATCGGTGACAACGACGACAGCAAATATTTTTTACCGCTCCATGAGCAACCTATCAAATACACTGCGATTCGAGAAAAAGCCGAAGCGGCGGTTGAAAACGGCGAATGTTCGCTCACCTGGAAGCTACTGAATGAGTTTGATTATATCGTTGGCGGTAGTGCCATCGCGCAAGTTCCGCTCGTCGATTTTGCGACTTCTTTTTTCTGCGTGCTTGAAAAGGTATCTCCCGAAAGTAAGACCAAAATATCTGATGCTCAAAAAGTATTGGGCCTAAAACACTAAGACACCCGCAATCGTTCATGAACTCAGTAATGAGCCACAGTCTCGATAGGAGAAAACGAGATCGCATATGGTCGCCTCGTTTAATTCCGCACGCCACTAAAGGAAAGCAGGAACTGTCTAAGATTTAGACACTTGTAGGTCATTTTGAAATGGCAGATTGCGAAATTCACGCGTAGTAGCAAAAAGTCTCTAGTAAATTCAGTACATTACTACCGTGACAAACGGCATCACCCTTGCTCATAGGCGCACGGCGACACTGTGATGAAGCGTGATGGAACAGTATTTCATTCCGCGTAGGTACAGCCAGCCAAAGGCCGGTAAATTGACTTTGACGGATGCTCATGATAGTGTCCGACGGGTCAAAAGTCTGCCCATAACGTTTCAACGTTTGTTTTAAGCCTCAAAGATGGTTCAAAAATTTGAATCGTCTCTGAAGGGTGTTCTTGACTCTAAACGGCGAACGGCCAAATCGGTTGCGTATGGCAACTGTTTGGTAGGAGCGGCGGCTTAGCGCAGAAAGATGTACGTGCATGTCTTTCGGTGCAGTTTTTGGAGGTTTTTCAGCATGATGTTTAAAGTAGGCGACAGCGCAGTTTATCCCGCCCATGGTGTTGCAGTCATTAAACGTATCGACGAACGCGACGTTGGTGGAAAGAAGAAGAAATTCTACGTCCTTCAAGTCGTCGACAACCAGATGACTATTATGGTGCCGACCGACAACGTTGGTTCCGTAGGTTTGCGTGAAATCATCTCCACTAAAGACGTTTCAAACGTTTATAAAATTCTTAAAAAGCGCGATGTTAAAATCGACCAAACGACCTGGAATCGTCGTTATCGCGAATACATGGAAAAGATTAAGACTGGTTCTGTTTACGAAATCGCAGAAGTTTTGCGAAATCTATTTCTTTTGCGTCATAGCAAAGATCTTTCTTTCGGTGAGCGCAAGATGCTCGACCAAGCAAAACATTTGTTGGTGAAAGAAATCTCCCTTGCGAAACAAACTCGCGAAGAAGTGATTGAACAAGAAATTCAGACCATTTTTGCTTCCTAATAAGGCGTCTCAGTGACATCAGCACCCGTTGTTGGAAATGGCGTAGTACAAAATTCTTCATCTTCTGAACCGGTTCGAGTTCGCTTTGCTCCGAGCCCTACTGGATTTCTCCACGTAGGCGGCGCTCGCTCACTCTTCTTTAACTGGCTCTATGCTCAAAAGCATGGCGGCACTTTGATTCTAAGAATCGAAGATACCGACCAAGCTCGTAGTACTCCGGAGCATGAGAAAATGATTCTCGAAGATATTCGTGCCCTGAATCTTCCTTACCAAGAAGGTCCAGATGTAGCGGGTGGTCAGTATGGGCCATATCGCCAATCTGAGCGCATGGATATCTATGCTCAAAAAGCGAAAGAACTTTTGGATCGTGACCAAGCCTACTTCTGCTTCTGTTCGGATGACCTCTTAACTCAGAAGCGCGAAGTTGCAATGAAGCTCGGTAAGCCTCCACATTATGACGGCACTTGTGCTCGCCTCTCAAAAGAAGAAGTGCAAGCCAAATTTGCCAAGGGTGAGAAGGCAGGTCTTCGTTTCCGTGCATTTAAGAAAGACTACATTTTAAAAGATCATGTTCGCGGAGACGTCTCATTCAGAGAAGGTATGGTGGGTGACTTTTTTATTACGCGCACACCGACTGAGGTCGAGTCCAAGCGCGGAGTTAACGGCAACATCGGCATGCCTGTTTATAACTTCTGCTGCGTAATCGACGATCATCTCATGCAGATGACTCACATTATTCGTGGTGAAGACCATCTTTCTAATACTGCTCGTCAGTTGATGATCTATGATGCCTTTGGTTGGAAACTTCCGGAGTTCGCTCATATTGCGATGGTATTGGGCGCTGACAAGCAAAAGCTCTCTAAGCGAAATGGCGATTCTTCGGTGCATGAATATCTTGAAAATGGATACTTGCCAGAAGCACTGCTTAATTTCTTAGCCCTGCTGGGTTGGTGGCCATCAGGAGAACTTAAGCCAGCATCTGGGCATCCAGAAATTATTTCTCGCCAAGAGCTGATTCAGTACTTTGATCTCAACGGCTTACAAAAGTCGCCTGCGGTTTTTGATGTTCAGAAACTGAAGTGGATGAATGGCCAATATATTAAAGCGATGGCGCCAGCGGAACTTGCAAAGCGGGCGCGTCCTTTCTTTGAGGCGGCTGGATCGTCTCTCCTTAAGAACGCATCATTTAGTGACGCTTGGTTTGAAGGTGTTTTAGAAACCGTAAAAAATGAAGTAGCACTGCTCAGCGAATTGCCGGCAGTGGCCGAGTTTTACTTTGGAAGTTCGCCTGCTCTAGACGCAGAAGCAAAAACTCAACTCGCTGATGCAGCGGCTCGACCAGTAGTCGAGTGCTTAGTAAAAGCGCTTGGATCAGGTGGCGAGAGCATCACAGCGACCGAAGTTGAAACGCTTCAAAAGAGCGTTCAAACCGAGTCTGGCGTAAAGGGTAAGGCACTGTTTATGTCCATGCGTGCAGTCATCACTGGAAAAACTCATGGTCCAGAACTCAAAAAGATCTTGCCGCTATTGGGACGCGATTTTGCAATGAAGCGTATTNNGTTCATGTCCGCACCGAAAATCAGAGAGATTAAGCTCACTAATTCGCTCACGGGTAAAAAAGAAGTGTTAGAGACTCGGATTCCTGGGAAGCTTACGATGTATTCCTGCGGTCCAACGGTCTATGATTTTATCCATATTGGTAATTTAAGATCTGCTTTGGTTTCGGATCTCTTTTTTCGTTACTTCAAAAAGGTAGGCTACGACGTGACTTACGTGCGTAACTACACGGATGTCGATGATCGGATCATTAAAA
>DBAE01000293.1:0-898 GCA_002291495.1 Bacteriovoracaceae bacterium UBA1018
ATTTAGTAACCTCCGAATCGGCCGCGGTCAAAGTGGTGGTAGATAAGACGTTCCGTGAGTTTCGGGAAAGCGCAAAGCAATGGAGTGACACCGAGGTGTTCCGGCGTCTTCACGAAAGAGTTCCCATGTTCCCCTCGAGATCCAGGCACCCAAAGTCCGTGAGGGTAGAAATGGAGGTCCGAGGTATTCCGCGGTGGTTTGGAGGCCCGGTCTACGCTGAGGCCCAAGCGGTACAAGACGCCAACCTGAGCGGTGAACATGCGATCTATGTGGGTGCTGGTATCGACATCCTTCGGTTGATCTACACGTTTCCGGATGTCAAACACTATCACCTCTTTGATATCGTGGATTACTGGTCCCAACGCCGTAAGCAAGATTGGATTGATGAAAATGAACTCCAGCTCATCGCACTGACACAAGGTAATCTGAAAGTGACGGAACGAGGATTTCTGGATTTTGTCCCGAGTGACATTTTGCTTCAATCACACTTCGATCCTCTAAAATGGAAAATTAGACCCTTTTTTGCTGAAGCACTAAAAACTCATCCGGAGTATTCTAGTCCGCTCGTGTACGAACTCGAACTGACGGGGGAGAGCGGAGCAAAGATTTACAAGACGGTGTCCTTGCATCCTTTCGACTTCTTGAACGAGGAACTTTGGCACACGCAGTTTGCGAAGATTCCAACCTCAGAAGGGATTGCCGGCCTACTTTGGGGACCTAGCACCACCCTTCCAGATAACCCGGCCATACTCCAAGTAGTGGGGAAGCTTCTGAGAGAACGGAACTCGGCCTTCTTGTATGGAGGGTACTTGGAGGAGCGAGGCGGCGGAGAGATTGCTCCCAGCGTGAGTTGCAGTACGGCTAATGGTCAGCGTTGCAGCAAAGATCTGAACTGGCT
>DBAE01000293.1:935-6281 GCA_002291495.1 Bacteriovoracaceae bacterium UBA1018
GCGATTTTTAAGTTTTGAGTTTGGGGTGCGGATTGAATTTTTTGAATGCGTGAATCTCGCGCGAAATAATTCAATACCGTCTATCACTCAGGCGGATGCCTGCATGTGACACTCTATAACTAAAGTTATACATGGCAAAAAATAAACATGTCCACGGTTGGTGCCAAAAGGCACTTTGCGCCCGCCGTCCAAATTCACCTTCGACGTCGCAACCGACAGTCGAACTCAAATACTTCCCGTCCGGATTTTGTACTCTTGGCTTGGAAAACGATTCTCTTCGCAAACACATTCATTGAATTCCAGCCCGATACCAGCATTCCTTTCTGCTGCGTCGTATAGTTGTAAAACGACATATGCATAAAAAAAGTATATTTATTATGTACTTCATGAAAGAATGATTATGGCGAACTTTGAGTTTGATCTGTCCAAGAGCAAGTTAAATGAGGCGAAACACGGTATCAATTTTACGAGAGCTCAACGGATTTGGGATGATCCCCAGTTGATCGAGTTAATCCCGGCTGATTCAAGCGGAGAACCGCGTTGGTTGGCCTTAGGTGAGATCGATGGGACGCTTTGGACCGCCGCATACACATTCAGAAATGCAGTGATACGGTTGATCTCAGTAAGACGCTCTAGAGAAGAAGAAAAAGAGGCATACTATGGCAGCTAAAAAGAAAAAGGTTTCTGCTCAAGAGTTCGATCGAAAGTTTGATGCGGGCGAAGATATTTCAATGCATTTGGACTTTGACGCTGGCGTAAAGAAGGTCAATGTAGATCTTCCACTGTGGGCGATTCAAGAGCTTGATCGTGAAGCTTCAAGACGAGGAGTGGCTCGTCAGGCACTGATCAAGATGTGGCTAATAGATCGATTGGATGCGATACGAGGTAAAGAAGCTTCTTAACTGAGCTTACGCGGAATCTTGGAGTAGCGAATGAATAAAGAAATCGAAAGTTTGTTGCCAGAAGTGCAGGCTTTAAAGAAGGCTAATGAGGGCTACTGCTATTTTGATCTCTTTGCTTTTATCGGGCAGCCTGAACACAAAGACAAATTAACAGGAGATCTTTGGGCCGCGTTATCCGAGCTTTTTCTGCCCGAATTGATCCAACAAGACGGACATATCTTTGTAAAGGAACGTTTCGAAGCCAAGCAAAGCCACTATGTTCGATATCGTAGTGAAGGTTTATCTCCGCAATCCATTGAGTATTGGATTAATACTTACGATTTTAATTGGTACTTTTTCAGCCAGTTGGATTTGCCTGATCAATTGGCCAAATACTTAGCCGAGAAAGTTCGTCTAGGCTGGGATCTAAAAGTTAAAGCTGATTTTCCGAACCTTCCGTACGAAGCACTTTTGCTGAATGACCCAGAAAATGGAGTTCTTGGAGTTACGCTACGGCGAGCGGACTTGAAGATTTAAATTTGCCTTTCGCAATAGATGAATTTTCATTGGCAGATCATTCCTTACATAAGTTATTGAAATTGTTTGTTAATATGAGGGATCGAAAGTCTTATTCTACAAATAGTTTCTCATTATTTACATTTTCATAGATATGCATATAATGAGAAACATATGCCGGCCTCATCTCCTCCTATTGGTGCTTCGCAAAAAAAGGTTCTTCGAGAGCTGGGACAGCGATTACGCGCTCGAAGAAAACAATTGAAGGTAAACTCTATTACTGCCGCTGAAGCATCTGGGATTTCTCGTGTAACACTTCATCGGATCGAGCAGGGGGAGCCTTCGGTTACGATCGGTGCCTACCTCAGTGTGATCATGGCATTGAAGCTCGAACTGGAGCTGCTCGAGCCGGGAGAACGCGAACGCATCGAAAAACAAACGGCCTCTCAACTTCCTACAGAAATTAATCTCGCGGATTATCCCGAGCTAAAGCGTCTTGCTTGGCAGTTGAAAGGGGCGCAGAAAATCACGCCGAAAGAGGCGCTCGATNNCAAGAAGATGGATACAAACGAACGGGATTTTCTGAAAATGCTACTTGCCGCTTTTGGAAGAGAGCGTTTACTTGTTTAAGCGCATTCATCATCTTCATATTGCCACCATCCTAGAGGCGCTTGATACCGATTTGCTTCGAAGCAATCAATGTTACTTCGGAGGTGGAACTGCGATTGTACTTGCCCATGAAGAATATCGTGAGTCGGTTGACATCGACTTCATCGTTTCTGATCCGGTCGGGTACCGAAACTTGCGAGAACTAGTAAACGGTAAGGGCGGTTTGCAAAATTTGGCTCGAAAAGGGATGAAACTAAATGTCATACGAGACGTTCGTATGGATCAATATGGGATTCGCACCCTGATCTCTGCAGGGGGATCGGAAATCAAATTTGAGATCGTCCTCGAAGGTCGAATTTCACTCGATCGTCCTTCACCCAAAAACCAAATCTGTGGAGTATCGACTTTAACTCCGCTTGATATGGCTACAACTCAGCTTTTAGCAAATTCTGATCGCTGGACTGACGACTCAGTCTTTAGTCGAGACCTAATCGATCTCGCGATGCTCGAGCTCCCTCGGAAGATATTGAAAGACGCGATCAAAAAAGCCGAAAGAGCTTATGGAAAAAGTATTGAAACAGATCTTGGAAAGGCAATCGAGACGTTGAAGAATCGCGTAGGTCGCCTGGAAGAGTGCATGAGTGCTTTGAAAATGGATGAGATTCCGAAAGCTTTGCTTTGGCAGAGAATTCGGGCGCTTAAAAGCGAAACAAAGCGAGGACGTAACGCCTAAAGATTTGTCCGTGCCTTCTTAGGATATTTGCGGTAAGGCATGCGCATTCTAAGGAGTGACATATGAAGGTGTCGAGAAGCGCGAGTGGCCTAATTGTCGCGTCGGTTCTATTTACGTCGTTAGTCCAAACATCACTGGCTCAAGGTCCATGCCCTGATGCGCTCGACAGCGCTGCCCCCTCGTCAAATGCTCCGGCCAAAATTACACTTCTGAAAAGGATCTCGTCTTTAGATAACGAAGCGATCAAGAGAGTGATTCCATTTAAGATCGAAGGCCAGCCTTATGCGGTAGATGTTTCTTCGAAGCGTTTGACAAAAATTAATCTGCTAACCGGCCAAGTAGATGCGCTCTTCACCTCGAAAGACGATGCAAGTACAATTGGTTTAAAGTCTGTTCTGATTCATGAGGTCGATTCGGTACCACATGCGTTTTTCCTAGAGATCGAATCAAAGGATAAAGATCCCGATATTGGATTTGGGGGCACGATCCACAAGATTGATTTAACGACCATGAAAGGCTCGTCCATTGAGTTACTTCGAAAATCAGGAAGAGCTGCTCAGACGTACTCTCATTTAGTAGGGCCGCGGCTTTATAAAAAAAATGGAAAAGACTATCTATTTGCCTTCAATCCCAATTTTCCAGGAACGGAAGAGAGTTTTTCAATCGATATAAAGACGTTCAAAGTGACTTACGCTTCTTGGGAAATGTTCAATCACTTTCGATCGAGCCACGCGGAGTCATTTGTAGGTCAAAGTGGAAATCAAAAGTACATTCTTTCATCACCCAATATGTCTGAACTCCAAGCAGGTTATAGTAAGTCTGAACTTTTGCTTAGAAAATTTGGTAATAACAGGATCAGCGAATCCGCGAGAGTTGGCTTGAGTCTGCCTTCCTCGTCATCGTTGCTTCCGAGTAATTTTAGTATCCACAGTGTAACGCCCATTCATCCCAACTCAGGTATCTTCGTGGCATCAGGATATTATCCGCTTCCTGATGAGAGTGTGTTCCGCCCATTAGCCATTATTGACGCCCGAGAAGCGATCTCGTCTATTATGAGAAGCTCGCGGGTAAAACCAGGTGCAATATGGCCGAAAGCAAAGGTCATCTTTCCAGCGGGCGATGATTACGCTGACACCTCGGTATTTGGCTATCGAGTGACTCCGTTAAAGAATGGAAATGTTGCGATTGTGGGTCGGGAAATGAAATCTTCGGATAGCGTTCGATACTTAGAGCTTAACTCCGAAGGGGATATCCTGAAGAATACTCGCCTTCCGATCGACACAGCCTCGATGGAAGTTTTTGAGATAGGTGAGGACCGATATGTCCTCACGCGTAGAAAAGTCTTCTATTCGGATCAGCTGACCAATCTATCGACTTTAAAAAGTCATGGTGAGTTTCCTGTGAATAACATGGCTGGTTTTGAACTCTTTGAAGTGAATGGAAAGGCAGCTGCTGTAGCTTGGTCGCATGAGGGTGGTGATGTTTATTACTTGGGGTTGCAGTAATAAAACAACGTAGGATTGCCTGTGATATTCTAAACTCATGACAAAAATTTCACAGTTCTTAATTGCGGTTTTAATTTTAATAGGATCGTTCAAAGCGACTGCTTCAGACGAAGTGCCGATTGCAAAAATCAAGGATCTCGAACTAGTCAGTTTCATAAGTAGTGTAAGGACCTGCTTAAAAAAGAAAGACCGAAGTTGCCTGGCTGAGTACGTGAGATTCGAATTCTATTTTCCAGTGCAAGGGGACTTTGGTTGTAAAACTAAAGATCCCAAGAAAATGAACATTACTGCGTCTGAATTTGCAGTTTGCGTGAACAATGTCGAATCTCACCAGTTGCCGCACGAAGGAGCCACTCTTTTTCAGGCACTCGATGATTGTTTTAATGCTCCAAACGCTCGATGGATTATGAATAGCTATCTGGTAGGCAAAACCGGTCACGGTTGTTATATTAGGAAGTACAAGGGGAGATACCGATTGGACACAGTGTTGCCTGGATGCTGAAGGAACTCTGTCCCGAAAGGGAACGCTGTAAATGTTTTTGTCGAGAGCCTTAATAGATCGGCTGGATGCGATCCGAGGAAAAGAGGCTTCGTAGCAAAGTGGTATGCGAAAAATTGGCTTCGAGTGCACGTGGATAAGTTGATCTCTGTCTCCGTGACCTATAACTTTAGTTATAGGTCGTAAAAACTAAGCATACCCACCGTCGGTGTCAAAGTGCACTTTACGCCCGAGCGTGGTTTACGCCCTAGCGTGGTTGGCGCCCATGTGCATTTCCGACGCCGCAACCGAGTGCAGCACTCGGGTACATGTCTAAAAACCAAAGTTTTCTCTTTCCTTTCAATGACGTCGACTTTCAAGTCCTTAAAAATTTAAGTCAAAAATTCAAAGGTATTCGATTTCGCGGCCGCGCGGTCATACCGGATGGCTTCACCTTTCTGTGACTATGCTGGATGGGAAACAGGTTCTTTAAGGTTCATTTAAAATCTCTGTTACAATTGAAAATACATGAGTCATAAGGCGACATTTGTAATTGATGAAGACCATCTTAAGAGACACTTTCGAGAATGGATCGTCCACGTATCGAAAGGTCGTAAGTATGAA
>DBAE01000036.1 GCA_002291495.1 Bacteriovoracaceae bacterium UBA1018
AGCATGGAGGACTTACAAGCACCCATTGCTCTACTGACTCAGCAAGTGATGGATGCGTTTTTTGAAGAATATGTTCCTACCCCTCAAAACGGGCTTCCATCGTGCGGTAAGAAGACCCTTTGTGTTCGCGCCAGTTATATTGATTCGCGGCAGACGCATGACTTTTACATTAAATGGACACGCTCGAGTTTAGAGGAGGGCGGTGAAAATTACAGAACGACAAGCCGACTGAAACCGCTGGCTGATAGCGCAGTCGCGATTGGAAACGCTACAGGGCGTGGCGGACTAAAAAATAAAGGCGAGACTTTTGAGACTGGACTTACCGTCGAATCAGGCGACGTGCTTGAGATTAGTCCGTACTACGTCAAAGTCGAGAATCGTGCTCAAGTCGTCTCTAAAAGAGCAAGGTCCGTACACGAGAAATGTTACTTAAGAAGTTCAAATCAGGAAGTTCCTTGTAATCTCGGAATTCCAGTCACCAGAAAGGTCACTCAAACTGACAAATGGAGATATTCCTTAGGCAGGGCGACTTTTGTAGAGCTTGATCAGCCTATGGGACGAGTTCAAACATTGTTAGGCGGCCTGTACCTTAAGTTCACATGGTTTGAAAACGGCAACTTAAGAGATGTTTCGTGCCCACTCAGTCAGTTCGTACAAGAGGGAGATGGGCGTTCTGTTCTTGTAAAACTTGAAAATCAGGACGATTGTCGTCCATTTGACAAACGGATGAAAAACAAGCCTTTCGTACATCTCGAAAATCGAATCAGTTTGCCCTTCGATTATAAGGAAGGCTTTCTCGTTAAGAAGTCTGGACAAGGAACAGTACGGGAACCACTCATTAAGCAGTATGATCCTTCAGTTGAATTTGCAGGAATGTTATCCATTCGTGGAGACATCTTTGATGAAGCGTACTAGTTAAATTGACCGAACTGACTGGCAAATTCGTGGCCTCAGGTTTCCTTTCAATGGACTGAATAGAAACCTGAGGCCAAAAATTTTTCTGAGTTAATTGATATCAGTTCAATTATTGAGCGTTGGCTTTTTTCCACTCGTCCAAAGTAACAATCGACGTCTTAAATCCGTGTTCACTCAATGTTTTGCCTGCAGCAGTAGATTGGTCTGCATCGTTAGAGATCAGGACAACTTGTTTATCTTTTGGGAGTGCGCCTAGTTCTTTTTCAATGAGAGTCGCTGGGACATTTCGAACTCCATTCAACGGATCCCTCGTAGCATCCTCTACAGTTCTGAGATCTAGAAGTACGGCAAAATCATTGCGCATCAGTCCCATTGCTTCTGTCGCGGAAATGTTGGCCGGCGCTACTGCCTTATCTTTGCTCGTGCACCCGGTGCTTGATGCCAAAATGATTAGGTAAGCCGCGATCCAATTTCTCAATTTCTTCATGCCAGATCAATACAAGGCTCTCTTGATTTTGGCAAATGACGCAATGCTAGACAAAAAGGTGTGGACCACCTTTTTGTTATTTTTTGAGCACGACGTACTGCCCGCTCGGACTATCGGCCATTTTTACTGCTCCCGCGGTGAGGAGATCCTTAGCGTATGAGGCTTGCTCCGGGATGTTTAGGTTGAGAACAAACACTTGCGCATCTAAAGGGGAGCGGCCCGGAAGCCCTGTCCATTGATCCTCTTTATTGAGAAGTTCAAGGCGATCCTTAGATTCGTAGACCGGGAAGCTCCAAAGTCGTTGATTTCGAAAGGTAGAAAGTTGAGCAAGCACCTGTCCATCAGCAGCCACGATGGACTCGTGCGGAAGCTTAGATGCGAGTGTATTGAGGTACCAAGAGTCTCTGACCTGATTGAGAGTTGGCCAGTAGAGTTGGATTTGTCTCCCAGGCCAGCGACCCGATAGCGATAGACCGATCATCAGTGCCAGGACAAGATGGGCAGTCGGCATCGGGAGACCTTTTTTCAGTCTTGATGAGAGGGTGAGCCATAACCCAAAGATCATAAAAGGCAGCACTACGAGCTCGTAGTGATAATTGAGAGTATGTTGTGTCGGTGCGTTTGAGGAAACGTTCATCAATATTCCCACACTTGTCGGTACCCACCACCAACCAATCCCGCGCAAGAAGAACCAAAATGGCCCAGTGAGAATCAAAATGTATCTGACTGAAGTATTGTTGAGCAGATGTTTCGTTAATAATTCCCACCATGCACTTGGCGATCGCAGGATCGAGATCAGTACTTGAGATGGAGTAGAACCGTATTGTGGAAATCGTTTCACGATCTCGCTGGTCGATTCACGATTATTGCTCAAGAGAGGTATCAGCCAACCAAACTCGACTATCAGCCAAGCTAACGATAATCCTACGGTGGCAAGTGCGAGACCTCTGCGTAAACTCTTTGAAAGCTCAAGCGACTTATCAAATAAAATGGGAGCGGCCATGAGCGGGGTAATGACTGCAACGTTTTCTTTAGTAATTAACGCCAGAACTAAAAATACTATGTAAGNNGATGCATGCTGATCAGCGAGAGCAATAAAAACGCAAACGCCAGGTGATCCTCTCGCAGGTCCCAGACCAAAGAGTTTCTAAGGGGACGATGACAAAAAATAAGGAAGAGAGAAAAAAGCCAGAGTTTCCGATGTTCCTTGAGAGGGCCACGAGTCAGTCCTATCCAAAGAGATCCTCCAATAATAATCGCCTGGAGTAAGAATAAAAGCTGAGCGTGAAAAGGAAATTGTTTAAAGAGAATTGCTAAGGGCGCGATTGAGAAGAGCGAGAAAGAGAGATGCTCACCAAAGTAAGTGCCTGCATCACAGAGATCACAAGCGAGCGGGGGCTTAGAAAAAGCCTGAAACAAAGATTGATGAACAAACGTGAGATCGTAAGCGTCTGTTTTAAAGTTGAAGTGTTTTAAGCAATGAGCAATCCACAGTAGACTTAAAACAGAGATTAGAAAAACTAATGATCTCTTGGTTGCTGCCGAGTCTTTGCAGGCCCACTCCACCCAAGATTTGAATTTGTACCAAATGGGGGAAGGAGTTTTTCGATAGGCTAGCCATCTGATCCCCATTAAAACACAAAGCCCGATCATCCAAGGATCAAGAGACGAGGCTTCGATCTTGATCAATTTTCCAGATGAAGACATCATCTCGAAGACGGTTCCGCCGGTGATCAGGATGAGTCCACAAAACGTGGCTAATAGTGTAATAATTGAATCAAAAAAAAGAGTCATCGACTTAGCGCTGAACCCATCACAGTGGGGTTCAACTTAGCTGGATCAGTATCACGAAAACCGAGGACTTCATTAACCAAATAAAGTGGGCGTCCTTTTGCTTCCTCAAAAATACGGCCGATGTATTCACCCAGTATTCCGATTGTGGAAAGTTGGATGCCACCTAAGAAGAGGATCGCAATCATCAATGATGTCCAGCCTTGGACAGTCTCTTCAGTAAAAAGTTTAACGTAGATAGCCCAGAAGCCAACCAATAGGCTCAGCGCTGCCGACAGTAATCCCGTGTAAGTAGCAAATCGTAGAGGAACTAAGCTAAATCCAGTAAAAGCGTCCCATGCGAGTCTCAGCATTTTTTTGAGGGGATACTTTGTTTCACCAGCAAATCGTGCTTCTCGGACGTACAAGACGGAAGTTTGTCTAAAGCCTACCCACGCAGCCATTCCACGTACAAATCGGTGGCGCTCTCTCATAGCGCGCAGAGCGTCGGCAGCCTTCNNCTCATCAATCTAAAGTCACCGGTGTCGAGTGGAATATCTAGGCGTGTAGAGGATCTTAAAAATCGATAAAACGAATGTGCCGTCAACTTTTTAAAAAGGCTTTCTTGTTTTCTCTTTTCACGGACTCCATACACGATATCAAAGCCTTCACGCCACTTGGCAATCATCTTAAGAATGACCTCGGGTGGATCTTGGAGATCTGCGTCGAGGACAGTTACCGTTTCGCCAGTGGCATAATCGATCCCTGCTGTAATCGCAGTTTGATGACCAAAATTTCTGGACAGCGCGATGATTTTGACTCGGTCAGGTGTCGTCTTATGGAGTTCGATGATCATTTCTTTAGAACGGTCTGAAGATCCGTCATCCACTAAAATGAGTTCGTACTTCTCACTCAGCTGATCCAGAGTAGCGCCTACCGACTGAGTAAAGCGTTTATAGAGTTCTGGAATCACTAGTTCTTCATTGAAGATGGGGATCACAAAAGAATGGAGAGTAGCGGTCATACTCTCAGCGTAACTCAAAAAATCTCACCAGTCTCCAAAAGNNTCACCAAACTGAGGATCTTTTTCGTTTTTACCTGCCCAAGCCCATTTTAAAAAGTCGTTGCCGTCTAAACCTGGAGGAGGAAGAGAGGTGAGTCTAGGTATCTGGCGTCCTAAGACCATTCGGACTTCTTGTTTCGAAAATCGACTTAAGATGTCGGCTGGGCATGAGTACCAAGGTGCACTGACCCATCCTTGATTAATAAACCATTCCTTCTTACTGGGAGGAACCCAGGAGAGTACGCCGCTCGATAGGATCTCGCATCCTGCTTGCTGGGTCCAATAACTTTCAGTTCTTTGAGGTTGGAGCAATACCCGGTCAGTCGGTTGACAGGAAGGGGATTTACTCACCCAGAGAAGCGGGCGATCGTCCAGACTTTGACTGGACGGTGAGTGCCTTGGAGCCGGGAAAAAAGCGAGTGCAGGTTCAGGAGCTAGGTTGGGATCTGACCAAGGAAGTAGAGTTCCTACAGGTCTTCTGACAGTGATCACCGCACAGCTTGGATACTTTTTCAGAAGCTTATCTACCACGAGGTAATTGCTATTGAGCTTCCAAGTGTCACCCCAGAGTGCCTTAAGGAGTAGGACACCATTCCCAATCATGCAGAGAGCCGCTAATGCTTGCAGGGCCCTCCTGCTTACCGCATGACGATAGAGATTTGCCAATGTCTCGCGGCTCTGATGAGCTCCATAGAGCGCACTCCAAAGAGTTAGAAGGAGGATTGGACTCATAAATCGCGGTTCTTTGTGCGAAATCAGAGAATGACCAATTACATAAATGAGCCAGGCAAATGACCAAGGTGTTTTTTGTTTAATTCCGGTCCATAAACCGATAGGCGCAAAGATGAGTACCGCAAGTCCCAAAGGAATGAGAACCCCCGAAAAAGCCCCGCGGAAGTAGTCCCAGTAAACTACGACGGACTGAGAGCCAAAGAGTGACGAGGATAAGCCGGTCAATACGTTGTATTGAAAATACATCCAGAAGCTTTCCCAGGGGCGCCCATAAATGGCCCAATCTGAAAGACCTCCCAGTAAACATCCTCCGATGACCCCCAAAATAGTCCAGCCCAGCTCTTTACGGTTGAGGTGAAGCATAAATCCTAGAAAAACACCGACTGAAAGTAAGCCAGAGGGATATCTGAATGCTCCAATCAGAACGAGCATGATGCCAGAAGCCACCAGTTGAAGATTTGATCTTAGGCCATCTGAGTCTTTTGATGAAAAGCCGATGCATAGCCAGAAAGCAATCGCTGAGAGATGTTCTTGGCTTGGTCGGACCGAGTCACTTACGGTAAACCAACACAATATAAAAAGAGCATATGCAAACTGCCGCCATTTTTCAGAAAATCGATCTTGAGTGGCTTCAAGTGAGTTGAGGAGTCGGTGTAGCCCCCAGATGATACCGAGGTCCAAAAGTCCGGTAGTGATTTTTATTGCCGATAGTCGGTCTAAGATCTCGCTTTGCCCGAACCAATCGGTCATTCGTAGGGGAAGTGAGAGAATCATTGGCCAGGTCAAATTTCTCAAATGAAGAAAAAATTCGTTCGTCTGGCTTTGAAAACCAAAAGCCAGGTAATTTCCAAATTCGACGGTTTGGAACCATTCGTCCGGATGTCCTGTGCCGATATTGGTTCGCGAAGCAATCAGGCGAATCGCTAAGGCGAGGGCTAACCACCTTAAAAATTTCATTTGATCGATGGCAAAATTTCGGAAAGCACTCGGCCCTCTGAACCACTAGGAGGAATCGTCCCCAGCATAAAGGACAAAGTTGGTGCTATGTCGATCACTGCAGCTTTTTGTGCATACTTACCTGGCTTAACTCCAGGACCGACTAAAATAAGAGGAACCATCCTGTCATAAGAATAACTCGTCATGTGACTAGTGGTGTCCCCATAGGTGATGTAATTGGGTTTAAGAATTCCGATAACGTCACCGCTTCTTCCGGGAACATATGTCTGCATGACTTGCCGATGAAGCATCCCTGGAGGCAATTTTCTTTCATTGTAATCGGTTTCCGAGAAAGCAAATGCAATACCTTCGGTGCCCAAGAAAAGCTGTTTCACTTCATTCTCAATCGCAGAAAGTTCGCCTTTCTTACTCGCAATCGCCTCAGGTACAAAATAGAGATTGAGATCGACAATGTGGGAGATCCATTTTCCACCAGTTGGTTTTCCAAATCGATCGATCAGTCTTTTTTCGACTTTTTCAGCGAGTTCTTTTTCTTTGATGCGACCTGCGTCTACACGGGCCTGGTTTTGAAGACTCGGATTATGTGCTGCTCCATGATCTGCAGTCAGGACAATTGCGACATTGGATAGGCCTCCAGGTATCTTTTTCTGAAGAATGTTGAAAAATCTCGAAAGTACTCGGTCTTCTGCAACAGTCATTTCCTCAAGCTCGCGGCTCTCTGCGCCAAAANNTGGCCCAGGACCTTGGCCTAATTTGTACTCATCTAAAGCTCTCTCTGCTGCGATCCCGGTAACCTCGATCCCAAAAGGCAGCTTAAATACAGCTTTGTCGCCAACTTTAGCTTCGTGAGGAAATTCAAAACCCGCGTTTCCATTGTGAGGTTCCCGGAGTGTCATTGGATCTTTTGCTGAGTAACCAATACCAGGACCTTTGGCTTCAAAACGAATGACCTGCCCACGCTTGGACTCTATTTCTTGATTCAGGCGTTCTACCCAAAGTGGAAGTTTGCCATTAGGCAAATAGTATTTACTGGATACCCATCTTGAAGATTTTGGTTCCATCCAAATACTTAAATCGGATCGATGACCTCCCATTAAAATTGCGGCTCGATCTTTCAACGCAATGNNGATGACTTTGGATGGATATCCTGCATTTTTTAGTTCGTCTCCAACCGTAGAAACTTTGAAGTTTTTTGGTGAAGTTCCAAAATGTTCGGGTGTTTTATCCACTCCAACGAGCGGAATGGATGGGTCTTCAACGCAGTAGACCTTTTTCTTTGAGTTGGAATCGTACCATTCGTTAAGGGGAATTCCTGCTAAGTAAGGATAAGACCCAGATAAAATAGTTGCGTGCCCGGGGCCAGTCATACACTGGAGAATGTCGTATTCGGCATAGGGATAATAGGCGCCCTGACTCATGAGATAATTAAAGCCACCGATTTCACCTGATGCCGATCGTGCGGGTTTGAAGAGTTTTGAAAATCTCATGAGGTAGTCAGATCGGAATTGATCAATGACTAGTACTACAGTGAGCTTTGGTTTTGATGGGGGGGCTGCAAATGCCGTCTGAAAAAATAATACAAATGCCAGTGACCAAATATGACGAGTACGCATGGAGATGGGTTACCTAAAAAGCCATGCGCTTGCAATGAGAAGTCACGGCGTATTTGTTAGGATTGTGTGAGCATCATCAGCGTCCACTGTCGGTAATTCGGATACAATAGGAGGTTCTGGCTCAGCCGGGAGTGATGACGCAGGAACCCTGTTTGATGCGGAGTTCTTATTTTTTTTCTCCTTGTGGTTTTTTGCGAGGGTTCTCTTTCTGGCCTTCTTCTGCTCGGGGGCAGGTGCTGGGAACATTGCAATAGGTTCTGGATCAAATGGGATTTCAGTAATTTCTTCGTCGACCAGACTATTATTTGAAATGATAATTTCGTCTGAGCTCGAGTTTTCGGCGCTATTACTCCTAAATACCTTAAATCCGGTTTTGAGTTCATTCTCAAGGCGGATCCGTTGAATCACTGGCTTCGGTTCTTTTGAAAATTTGTATCCAACTACAAGAACTGGATAGTCGTCTTGATCCATATCGAGTTTTAGCGCCAGATCTCTCAAGAGACCTTTCGGGGAAATATGTAATTCTACGTTTCCAACCCAGTTCATAACTTCGATTCGCACGCCTGTACTCCCGGTTCCGTCGAGAGGATCATACAGAGGTTTGGTCATGTCAGAGTCGGCGTGAGAGAGTGAAGATAAGAGTATAAGGGCAAAAACCCATTTGGATTTTGTATCAGTCATATTCCACCTACGTTCCGCTGCGACTCGAGAAGAGAGTCGGTTTATCTCTATATAATAGNNAGGAAACGGAGGGGCTCGGAATGTGTCACCGAGGACCAATTTTCAGTTAAATAAATTAAATAAGTTTAATTTATTCTATAGATTTACCGAAAGTGTAATCATAGCGATTGGTTAATAAAGAGTTAACAATCAGGGTTGTGAAGTATTTAAGACATTGAAATTTAAAGAAAAAAAATAGTTAAATTTTACTTTAAATTGATTTCAATTAGGCGCGAAATAACATATCATTTTAGTATGCTATTGGGCATTGGTAGATTTCTTATAATTGCTGCACTCAGTTCTTCGGCTGTCGCCCTAACAGCTTGTTCGGCCCAAATTCGTGGCGCGAAAAAAGTAAAAATTTCTAGAACGATTGATGTGATGCCTCCTTCTGCACCAACAGCTCTCACTCTCATTAATCCTCTTGTAAGCCCGGGTACACT
This sequence comes from Bacteriovoracaceae bacterium UBA1018, assembly GCA_002291495.1. Lineage (GTDB taxonomy): Bacteria > Bdellovibrionota > UBA1018 > UBA1018 > UBA1018 > UBA1018. The sequence continues at coordinate 8,701 of DBAE01000036.1, forward strand.
TGCTACTCCGACTATCGAGGTCGCCGGTCTGACTGTAGGAGATATAGTTTCTATCTATACTGACTCGAGTTGTTCACAAGCGAGCTTAAGTGGATACGCGACTGTCACGAGTGACCCGATGAGTGTTACATCAAACGCTCTATTTGATGGGCCTTATACCTTCTATGCAGCTGCAACTGATGCGGCAGGAAATACTTCAAGTTGTTCAACAGCTAGTGCGACTTATACCTACGCGGCCCCAAGTCCAGTTTTGGCATCGGCAACTGTAACAAACGCGACGCCGACCAATTCTACAACTTATAATATTACTTATGGTGCAGTGGGTGGCCCTGCTTACACACACTATTGTATTTTAGAAAACTCGACGACAGAGGCGAGTTGTTCGTGGGTGGCTGGTACGCTTCCATCTACTTATGTCGTGACTGGAACAAATAACGCTAAAGTCTTGAGTATCTGGATCAGAGATGCCTCACTCAACGTCAGCACTCGAGTGGATACTAATACAGTGACGCTCGATACGGTTGCTTCTGCGGCTCCAAGTGCATTGGCTCTTCAGTCTCCATCCACTTCACCTGGATCTGACACCACACCGACGCTTAGGATGAGTGGCGCAGTGAGTGGCGAAGAAGTATCGATCCATACCGAAAATACCTGCGCTCTGATCTCGCAAAAAGGTAGCGCGGTTGCGGCGGGAACAACAGTGGATGTCACGTCAAGTGCACTCGCTGAAGGGACATATACGTTTTATGCAAAAACAAAAGATGCTGCGGGTAATTTCTCAGCCTGCTCGACTGCTTCAGTCACTTATGAAGTAGACACAACCGCACCATCTCTAGCATCTGCTACAGTTTCGAACTCGAGCCCAACCAATACAACGACCTACAGTTTAACGTATGGCGCAGTTACTGGCACTTACGCGAGTTATTGTATACTTGAAAATAATACGACAGTAGGAAGCTGCTCTTGGACTAACGGTACGCTGCCGGCTAGTTACACAGTGAGTGCGACGAATAATGCAAAAGTCCTCAGCATTTGGTTACGAGACGCTGCACTTAATGTGAGCTCAAGGGTAGCAACAAACTCAGTCACTCTTGATACCGGAGTACCAAGTGCGCCAACTACTTTAACTCTTAATAGTCCTTCAACTTCACCTGCCACAGACACAACACCTACGATCACGGTGAACGGCGTTGTATCTGGGGATGAGATATCAATCCACACTGAAAATACCTGTGCACTCGTCTCTCTTAAGGCGAGCGGAACTGCGGCGGGTACNNGTATCAATCTTACCTCAAGTGCCCTTGCTGAGGGCACTTACACTTTTTATGCTAAGTCAAAAGACCCGGCCGGGAATTTCTCGTCCTGTTCTACCGCTTCAGTGTCCTACGAAGTGGATACTACCGCGCCAGTACTTGCTTCGGTTACAGTTTCAAATACCAGTCCAACCAATTCTACAACTTACAATCTCACATATGGAACAATCACCGGTACCTATTCGAGTTATTGTATCCGGGAAAACAATACAGCAGTAGCAGGCTGCACATGGGTTAATGGAACTGTACCGGCTTCATTTACTGTATCGGGTACAAACAATGCCAAAGTGCTTACTGTCTGGTTGAGAGATGCTGCACTCAACGTAAGCACTGCAGTTGATAGTAACTCTGTTGATCTCGATACCAGCGCACCGACTCTTGCATCAGTTACAGTTTCTAATACGAGTCCTACTAACTCGACCACTTACAATCTCACCTACGGCACAATCACCGGGACTTATGCCGACTACTGTATTTTGGAAAATAGTACGACCGTCGATGGTTGTACGTGGACAGCCGGCACCGTACCGAGCACGTTCGCTGTTTCGACGACTAATAATGCCAAGGTTCTTACGGTATGGGTCCGGGACGCTGCTCAAAACGTCAGCACTTCCGTGAACAGCAACTCTGTGACATTTGATAATACGGTTCCGTCGGTCACCCTTACAGCGATCACAGGATCTGGCCAAGCATTGTTAGGCGGTAGTACAGCGTCGATTACTTGGAGCGCAACCGATACACACATTGCGACTAATCCTATTTCTTTAGATTACAGCACAGACTCCGGAAGTAGTTGGACAAGTATCACGAGCGGGATTGCGAACTCGGGTACTTATAGTTGGAGCGTTCCATCTATCGATTCTGGAACAGTACGCGTTCGGNNGCAGTAGATCAGGCAACCAATTCAGCCGCAGCTTCCTCATCCCATGATTTTGCAGTCGATATGACTGCACCGAACTTGAGTTCTGGTCAAATGCTCATCAATGGTGGAGCACCAGCAAGCACTAACAGTAACTACGTTCAAGTCTCCTTAACTTCCGTCGATGCTCTTAGCAATGTGATGGCGTTTTGTTTCAAGGTTGGAAATAGTACTAAACCTACAGCTTCCGACTCCTGCTGGGTGGACGTCACAGATGATCCGCCAAGCCTCACTCCGGCGAAAACTTTGTCATTGAATAACTTTCCAGTGTTTTTGGGTTTTGCACCGGGGACCTATACAATCTATGCCTGGACCAAGGACCAGGTCGGTAAGATCTCCGATCTTTCGGCGGCCGGCGTAGGTACTTTAGCACAGGACAAAGTCAGCATTCTTTACGATCCAGGGACTCCTCCCGAAGTGGTCAATGTTTGGGCTACCAATAGTTACACGGGAGCAACAGCCCCTGTTCAGTCCGACTATACAATCACCTCTGGAAGCTCGGTCTTTATTAGATGGAATGCATCGGCCGCAAATGGATTTCATGCATCAACTCCAATTGAGCTTCACTATACGACCGATGATACAAACTATACTGAGATCACCGGACCCTTTGTGAATGGAAGTAACGGCGGATGTAGTTTCACTGCAGCTCATACCGGATGCTTCACCTGGGTTAACGGATCTCCGACAAATAGCTACTTCCGTATTCGTGTAACCGCTAAGGATATCAATGGAACAACTTCTGCTTCGCTTTCTTCATTCTTAAACGTTCCTTATCTAAAGTTATTGGCAGGAAATACATACCCTGGAATTGACGGTAGTGCTCAGTCCGCAGCATTTCTGCCTTGGTCAGTTAGTAACAGTACAGCCAACGACTATCAAAATCTTGCAATTACTCCTTCCGGCGTCATGTACGTGCGAGACACACGTGGTATCTTTAAGATCGATCCGTCCGACGGTGTTCTCAAGATGATAATCAAGGATTCGACCTCCGCTTCGGGTGACGGAGGCCAAGCATCAGCAGGACGAGTGAGGGAAGCAGCGGCAATTGCCTATAGCCCCGTTCACGGACTTTTAATTCGTGATTATGATCGAATTCGTAAAATTAATCTCACCACCAATGTCATTACTACCTTAATTGGTGGGGGCGCTAGTACGGCAGATAATGTAAATGCGACGGATGTGCAATTTACTGTTCCAGCAACGGACGAACAATATCTAAACAAAGCTCCGTTAATTGTTTTACCGAACGGAGATATCTTATTTCGATCAGAGAACGAGATCTTAACTCCTACAAGTACGACTCCTTATAGGATTCGAGTCTATAAGCATGCGACAGGAAAAGTAACGAGTATCTATCCGTCTGGAACAGGTTACTCCTATAGTAACTCGGTCAATATGTCCGATTGCCGAATGGATACGTTTGGAGCTAGCTATGATCCAAACACCTCGGCCTTGACGAAGATCTTTGTGACGATTCGAACGAGCGATACATCCAATTGTCCATCCAATCGCGGTGGGATCATGTCGATCGATGTAAGTACTGGAGTTTCTACTGCACCTCATCCGGCTTTACCGGCGGGGCAAACCCCGTCCTTGATCCCTGGCCGAGCAGTTTTCTATTCTTCTTCGGCAGGCCAGCTCTACCTTTACGATCAATCTCGGATATTCAAATATGACAGTACCGCCAACGACTGGACCTTGCTCGCCGGCAACGCAGCAGATGCGCTTTTAGAAGGATCGTGCGCATCAGGAACTACTGCAGCATCGTGTGTCCTTGAAATTAACGGCATGACAGTCGCTTCAAGCGGCACAGTGTTCTTCATGGGTCGCAATCAAATCCAGGCGATTGATGGCGCTGGTGTTGTCAGAACTGTGTATGGTCAATCGATGTCGTTCGGCGATGGAGGCAGTCCTTTATCTGCTCGATTTGGAATGTTGGAAGGATTTGGTGTCACCAACGAAGCGACACAAAGAATGATTGTTTGGGACGAACGAGAGATCAGACTTCGTGAATTTAATGTGGCGTTAAATAATAATATTACTTCAATTGCCGGTAACGGAGTCGAAGGCTTGCCTGCTGATGGCTCTACGGCGCTCAATCAACCACTGTTGACTCATGTCAACAGTGGTGGTGGTATTGCTGTCAATCCAACTAATGGTGACGTGTACACTTCAATGTATCGAAACAGGATTTATAAATTAGAACGATCTTCAGGCCTATGGAGATTATGGGTAGGAGGCGGCGGTACATCGTACCTCACAGGCGATAATCTCGCTGGCACGAGTATTAATATGGCTGCGACCTATTACTATCCGTATGGATGGGATGGATCGAGAGCTATATTTGGTCTCGAAACTTATCCAAATAAAGATTTTGTTATCAAGTTATATGACGGTACTACTAAGGTTCAAACTCATCTGGCTGGTATCGCTGGCACTGGCTCTACAATTTCTGCCGATGGTACTACTGCGGCTTCCGCTCAACTCAATTACCTCGGCAGAGGTGGTGTCTGGGATTCGATCGGAAATCGCCTCATTATTTATGATCGCGCCCTAGATATATTTAGAACAATTACTCCAGGCGGAACTGTGGGAACATTGAGTAGTCTAGCGACTACCTATGAGCCAACCACAGGCTTTGCTTACAAGCGAGATGCCGGTCTGACTGTGCATAAGGTCTTTTTCTGTAATAATGGCTTCTTGTTCAAGTTAACTCTGACAGGTACACCGGCGCAGGCAACGATGACCCAGCCCATAACNNCCATAACTTCATTGAAGTGTTCCGGTGAGCAAATGTATTACAATTCGACTACTGACTCACTCTACTTTATCTTTACTCAAAATGGCATGTACGGAGTCGCAGAGTATCTCAATCCTTAAATTACTCGGAAGCAAGACCGCGATTAATGACTGTGGCATCGTTCGGATAGGCGCGTTCCCACATCTTAATGAAAGCTTCGCTTGAGTTTTCTAAGTGCGAAGTATCTACTCCAAAGTTTTTGAGTTCTCGGATGACTTCTGCAATTTGCCCGATATGACCAAAACCACTTTCGTCGAATGAAGTGCCGAGTGCTTGGCTTTGAGCCTTTTGTTGGCGTTTTCTCTCTTTATCCGTTGAGGCTGCACCACAAGTTTCTCGGTTTCCGCCGAATCGAGGGCGCAGTTGTTGGATAAATCCGTTCAGATCACTTCCGAACGCAATTGGGATCCCCAATTTTTGATCGCCGTACTGATAAACTTGTGCAAATGACTTCGTCGAACCATGACAATCATTCGGTACACTTCCAAATGATTTAACTTTTTCAGGACCAGTTCTTAATCCAAACATTCCATGGGTGTTCTTAATGAGTTCGATGATCCAGTCTGGTGTAGTTTTTTCGTGATCATCCATTTTCCCTTCATCCATCATATCTCGAAAATGACCGTGCGAGATATAAAATGGGTAAACTCCTTCTGGACGTTGTGTAGCTAACTGATAGGTCTCTACGACAGACTTTTCTGACATGTGTGCCATGTCGACGAGCATATTCTTTTTCATCATTGCCTGGATAAGGTCACGACCATCTTGTGTAAGTCCTTTGACATTTTTTCCATCCTTGCCACGTGTAAATCCAAGACGTTTGATATCAAAATCTAGGCTCCCGATGTCGCGGAGTACTTGGAAAAACTCAAATATGAAATGATGGGGAGCTGCTCCAGAGAACCGATTGTCGAGTTGATGCACTGGCTGTAGGGTTCGCACGCCTCTCGCATAATAATGGTCGAGTTGCTTCTGCCAATCGCCTTCAGAGAAGAGGTCAGAAACTTCGATTGAGATAATTAAAGCAAGTTTTCCTGCTCGAATAATTTCGCGAGCGTGAGTCGGAGACAACGCAACTTCGGCCCAGTTGTGGGTTCGTGTAAATTCATGGATCGCGTGGATCTGACGATCAACAGCATTCATGTCTTTACAATCGTACTTACGATTTTCGTGTGGCATCACCGAACACAGAGGATGAAAATTCACCGTCGATATGACCATTAAACTCAGGCCACTGTCGTGAGCCTTTTTAAGAAATCCTTCCCACACTTGTTGATGTGCAATGGTGTCCCATCTAGGCCATCCTTCGTAGCTTGGAAAGCCTTTGCGTTTTCCCAAATGGAGACCCGTGTCGCCTTCTGTTCCTTTGATCTTGCCTAGAAACTCGTTGACCACTGGAATTTTGGTTCGTGCGTGGTCCCGAGGCAATCCAAAGATCCCACCCGCATTACCTGAACAATTTTTCATCGCCTTATGTTCATNNTTCATGTCCCGCATGACTGCCATGAAACCAAGCACCTCCATACCCATACTCGGCCATCATATGGATGTGCAGGTCTGCAAACCCTGTCACCGGTTCATTTGCTAAAGCAGAGTGAGAAAGGAGAGTGGTTAGAAGTAAAGGTGCCCATCGACGTACAACAAAACTGTTCATAAAAACGTGTCGGCAATCGCTGCCGACCGCTTAAGTGAACAGTTTTTGTTTAATCACAAGTCATCGCGTTGACGGCATGGTTTGGCTTCCCGCTTGCTTAGATCAGGGCATGAACAAAGAATTAATCGAAAAGGTGACCTATGGTGCAACAGCTGGCTTTTTGGCCACAGGACCAATGACTATTGCGATGGAAGCATTGCATAGAAAGCTTCCTCGCTCGCAAAGAGATCCTCTTCCGCCGCAAAAATTAACGATGCAAGTGGCTGAGCCTTTCACTCAGAGATCGGATGCAACTGAGCGAATGATCCTGACTCTTTTGGCGCACTTTGGATTTGGTACCGCGATGGGTGCGATTTATGGTGCAACCTCTTCAAAAACACGAAGCACCAGCTGGGCCGTAAAAGGAAGCATCTTTGGATTGGCGGTTTATGCGTCGAACTATCTAGGTCTGCTACCAAAATTGGGGCTCTTACGTTCTCCAGCAGATGATCCATCGAGGTTGCCGCGTCATAGCTTAATGATTTTGGCTCATCTGATCTATGGTCCGATCACAGCTTGGTATGCAGATCATTTGAGTCAGCACGATATGCAAGCCTTTCAGGGGCCGAAGAGGGTCAAGAATCGCGCGGCATAAGTTCGTTCTAGGCAACTTCTTTGTCAGAGTGGTTAGATAGAACGACGTGGTGTAGGGCTCCTGAATCGAAGTAGGATTTGAAACGTTTAATTTGTCCTTCCTCGATATCAATCAATGTGACTCCTTCGTACCGAAACGGTTTTCCTGAAGCGAGTATACCTTCAGAGATCCATTCAAGTACGGAATGTCCAGAATGGTCGTCTACTCGGACAAAGTTTGTACTGACCTTTGAGAACGTAAACGCGTACTCTTGCCAAAATTTTTCTGCCCCGAGTTTGCCCCGATAGATCTGACGTCGGGTTTCAATCTCGCAGTTTTCACCAAAGAGATGGATCAAGGTTTCTACTTTTCCGTTTTTCTCATAATGGATCAAAGCATCTGCAAATGTCTGAGTAACTTCTTGATTTGTCATGAGGCGGCCTCGGTTTCATTAATATGTGATTTGCCCTCAATCCAATTTTTGAAGGCCTTGAGATGTATTAAATTAAGCTGGTCAGGATCTGTTTTTTTGAATTTGGCTAGCAGCATTCCTACATTGCCCGTGGAATAGCGATAGGTGAGTATAAACTTAACTTCAGTCTGATTTTCGTCACTATGGGTTATAAAATCTGCCTCACCTTTAAATTCTGCGCCTGCTGGTCCAGCCATTTTCCAAAGCATGCGTGAGGGTGGATACTCAGCAATTATTTCTGAATCTTGCCGTAAGAATTTTTTCCAGCCTTCGTAAGCAGTCTGTCTAGAACAGTTGACCGTAATGCTATGAGTGGAGTTTTTCCAGGTTGAGGTACCTGATGTATTAATTCCCAAGGACTCATACATCATACAGTGTCCCGTAGTGCCCCGTTTCATGAGAGCAGCGCCTACCAATTCATAAGCCATTCGATAAGGTCTTTTCTTTCGAAGACCTGTCGCTAAGAGCAGGCTGCCTGCCAAAGTGGACAATACGCGTTCTTTTTGCCCCACATTTTGTTCAGTCTGAGTAGAAGTAGAGTTTATTCCCGTCATAAATATCGGGAATGCAACCTCTGTACTAAAATGCATCATCCCAAGATCGGGACAATCGAAATGCTGAGTTAATGATTCCGACGTGAGAGTAGGCTTGCGGAAAGTTACCCCATAGCTGACCATTTGCCGGGTCGACATCCTCTGAAAGTAAACCGACATGGTTTGCACAGGCCAATGTTCTGTCAAAGATCCGGCTAGCCTCGCTTTTTCGGCCGATTGCAATGAGGGCGTCGATCATCCAAAAAGTACAAATCGTGAAGGCGTGTTTGGGAGTTCCAAAGTCATCTGCCGACAGGTATCGAAAGGCAAAATCATTTTTCATGAGTTGGCTGTAATACNNGTAATACTGATCTACTGTCTTTTTTAGTTTTTCGTCTTCACCCGAGTGAAAGTTTAAAGCAGTCATGAGTAGATTTGAAGCATCGGGAACTGGATTGTCCCAAGTCTGTTGATAAAATCCTTCCTTTTCATTCCATCCTTCGGTTTCGATTTTTTGTCTCATGGTAGCTCGAATTGAGTTCCAAGCTTCAAATTCACGAAGCTTGCCCATTCGCGAGGCTATTTTTGCGCCGCGATCAACTGCTGCCCAACACATGAGCTTTGAAAATACATAATGCTTCTGTTCGGATCTAAACTCCCATATCCCACTGTCAGGTTTCTCAAAAACACGTATAGATTGTTCGACAAGTTTTTGTACATTATCGAAAGCGCGTTTCAGATCTATTCGATCTAATCGCGCGTCGAAAAAGAGTGGGGTCACAGCAAGAACCATCTCTCCATACACATCGTGTTGGGCGTGCGTATGAGCCGCATTTCCAACTCGAACGGGACCATATCCATTAAAACCTTTAAGCCATGGAATCACCCTCTCAGTGAGTTCCCGTTCACCGCCAATGCCATATACAGGTTGAAGTTCTCCGTTAGGCTCGGTGACAGCGATATTGTGGAGAAACTGGATGAACTTTTCCATCTCTTCAAAGTGCCCTAAACGATTGAGGACATTGATTACAAAATAAGCATCTCTCAGCCAGCAATACCTATAATCCCAAGTGCGTCCCCCGTCTGTGCTTTCAGGAATAGACGAGGTTGTTGCCGCAATGACAGCACCTGTATCTTCAAAAATATGGAGTTTGAGTGCAAGTGCAGAGCGAATCACTGCTTCTTGATATTCAAACGGGATGCTGCAGTGTTTTACCCAAGTTCTCCAATAGGAGAGGGTTCGATCTAAGAATTCTTCACATGAAAATTTTAGGGGTCGTTCAAATGGTTCGTTATGGGTCAAAACAAAGTAGCGATCGCCGCTGATTTCAAAGGGACTACCTGACTGTATGTAGGTGAGAGGTACGTCAGTGTTTAGAAAAAGACGGGACGAACCGTGCCGATAAACAATCCCCTCGCTCAAGGTCGATATTTCAGGGGCTGCTCGACCATAGTCAAATTTCGGGCTGAGTAGGACCCTAATCCGGGGATTTCCACGGATTAATCGAAGAACGCGAATAATCTGAGGTGCGCGATAATATCCGTCGCGCTGCTGAAATCGCGGCATGAAATCGATGAGATCAAAACGGTCTCCATTTTTCAGATGAAATTCAGTGAGGAGTACATTGGAATTGGTCAGATATTTTTGCTTGGTCTCATAGTCTCCAGATTCAGGTACAAAGCTCCAATATCCATTCTCTTCATCGCCGAGTAGTGCTGCAAAAGGTGCATCTGAGTCAAAACGAGGCATGCACGACCAAACAATTTTGCCCTTTTTATCAATGAGAGCAGATGTCTGACAGTTTCCGATGAGAGCGTAGTCGAGTTGTCCCATTTACCTTCCTTTTGGCAGAATCTGCCGGATGCGTTTTACTGCCTCAGTATTTTCAGCGTCTCTCGCCCATGTAGCGTAGAGATTGTCCTGGAGCTTGGGGGCATCCTTAGGAACACGAAGTGATTTGAGTGTCTCGATATTCATTTTTCGAATGGGTTCTTCGCTAAAAACCCCGATTCCTAGTCCTCTTTGGCAAAGCTCGAGAAGTACTGAGGGGTAATCCGAGGTGATTACTGAATGAGGGACGATGTCGTATTCACCCAAAGACTGCTCAGCCAAGGTGCGAGTTGAAGGGTCTGAGTTGCAGATCAGTAGCGGTAGGCGCGCAATCAAGTCATTGAAAGGGTGCTCCCACCATTTGGACGAAACGTAAAACTTAATAAAAGATGAAGAGATCGGCACACTCACCAGATCTTTTCTCTCCGAGATCCGATCTGAAAAACCAAAATCGAGTTGGGCTTTTACGAGTTTAGACTCGAGTCCAATGTAACTCGTGTGAAATATCTTCATGTTGAGAGGGCCAAAATTTTCCAAAAAATCAGCGATTAATCGATGGGCGATCTGAATACCCGGGCTTGGTATCAGGCCAATTGCGACTGGATAGCTGCCGAGGGGTATGGGCGAAACTACATCAATCAGTCGTTGCCCAGTCTCAAACATTTGTTTTGCGTGAAGGTAGAGGCGCGTACCTTGTTCAGTAAGAATTAGTTTTCGATGTTGTCGATGAAAGAGTTGAACTTTCAAGTCATCCTCAAGCTCTGAGAGGTGTTCGCTCAAAGTGGAAGGACTGAGGCCAAGTTTTTGAGCGGCGTCTTTAATAGAGCCACAACTTGCGATCTCCGAAAAATAGTAGATCTGATTCCAGTTTAACTGGTTTCCTGTAATCTGACTCGCTTGCTTCATGATAGATCCATTTCAGATTGGCAAATCCAACTTTAATAGTGTTTCACATTGGAAATTCCGAATCAACGGATTAGTATCCAGTTATGCGTATGAGTATTCGTTTTTTCGCGCTGTTAGTTTTGGTTTTGTCTCTCTCGATCTGGGGTTCATTAAGCTTCATGGAGAGGCTTGAGGATCAATGGTTGGTTGGAGACCTAGACCGCCGATCAGCTCTCATCACCGAAAGCGTGCATGAATTTTTGGTCGACAGTCTCACGGCAGGAAAAAAGGATTCGATCCAGAGACTTTTAAATCGCATCAGCAAGGACGAGCGCTTGATGGGAGCCTTGGTTTGTTCACCAGCGGGAGTGCCCCTTGCTAAGACCGATGCGCTATCAGCTACATTTCTTTGTCTTTCGAATGAGCAAACGGGAGCGCTTAAAAAAAGAAGTTTCTTTCAGTTTGGCGAGACCAAGGTACATCGAGGGGACTATCCGCTCACCAATGATGCGGGCGAGATAGTTGCTACTCTGAGTGTTTTTCATGACACGAGCTACATGGGGCGCCGCCATGCAACCACCCGAACCTATATCGTCGTCTTGCTGGTAGGAATCTCTATATTTTTCGCCTTAATGGGTCTCATTATTTATCGATGGACCATTGGTAATGTGGTTTTGCGATTTCGTTACGTGGTCAAAGATTTGTTACGAGGCGATCTTCACACCCTAAATAAACGACTTGAGCGAAGTGAGTTTTCTCACTTAATCAAAGACGTGTCCAAAGTGATGCGAGAACTTCGCTTTGCAAAAGATCTCGTGAACGAATCAAGTGCTCAGACTACCTGGACTCCAAGCCGCCTTAGGGCTGATGTGCAAAAGTTTTTTGGAGACTCCCAACTCTGTGTCATCGCTAACCGAGAACCCTATGTCCATAATAGAAAAGGCGGCAAGATCGAAGTACTGTTTCCAGCAAGTGGCTTGGTAACAGCAGTAGAGCCTATCGTGCGCGCATGTTCTGGGCTTTGGATTGCGCATGGAAGCGGAACGGCAGATCGCGAGACAGCAGATCTGAGTGGAAAACTCCTAGTCCCACCAGGAAATTCCGAATACGTTCTCAAAAGAGTCTGGTTATCCAAGGCCGAAGAACAGGGATATTACTACGGATTTTCTAACGAAGGCATGTGGCCTCTATGTCATATAGCTCATGCTCGTCCGCACTTTGATAGTCGAGACTGGGAACAGTATCTTAAAGTAAATCAAAAATTTGCTGATAATTTTATTGAAGAAAAATGGACCGAGAGGCCGGTTGTCTTAATTCAAGACTATCACTTTGCGCTATTGCCTCAGATGATTCGAGAAAAAATGCCTGAAGCTGTTTCGAGTCTCTTTTGGCACATCCCATGGCCTAATCCAGAGGCCTTTGGTATTTGTCCTTGGAAAAAAGAATTGCTCCTCGGAATGCTTGGAGCAGATCTGATTGGTTTTCATACACAATTTCATTGTAATAATTTTTTAGATACGGTTGATCGATTTCTTGAAGCACGCGTTGACCGAGAACAATTTTCTGTGACGGTTAAAGGGCACGTCTGCTACGTCAAACCTTTCCCAATTAGTGTCGATTGGCCATCACGTCATGATCTTCCGGTCGATGAGTTTGATAAAGAAAGGCGTGAGCTTTTGATGGAATTAAATTTGCCTGAGCATGTAAAAATTGGAGTCGGTGTTGATCGAGTCGATTACACAAAAGGTCTCATTGAGCGGATGACCGGTGTAGAGAGAATGCTCGAGAAACATCCGGAGTGGGTTGGTAAGTTTGTTTTTGTGCAGATCGGAGCGCCAAGTAGAACCCATATCAAACGTTATCAAGATTTGAATGCGGAGGTTCAGGAAGTTGCTGATCGCATTAATTGGAAATTTTCACATGCCGAAGTACCTCCGATCATGTTGCGTTTAGCGCATCACAATGCTGCTGAGGTTCATCGCTTTTACCGTGCGGCTGACCTCTGTTTTGTGAGTTCGTTGCATGACGGTATGAATCTAGTTGCTAAGGAGTATGTGACGGCTAGAAATGATGAAGACGGAGTACTCATTCTCAGTCATTTTGCCGGTGCGGCGAGAGAGCTTAATGAAGCATTGCTCGTCAATCCGTATAGCTTAGACGAGTGTGCTGACGCACTCTATCAGGCATTGACGATGTCGCAAAACGAAAGGCGTGAAAGAATGAAACGCCTTCGTACTGTTGTGGCCGATAAGAACGTCTATCAATGGGCTGCTTCTTTCCTTGCTGAGGTGCATCGCATAGGTCAACTGCGCAAAAACATCGGTCAGTAAAAACTTAGAGTTCCGTCGGCACTTTGTATGCACGCACTATGGACCTATGGAAAGAGTCATGAGTCGTACAGTTCGAAGAGCAGGATTAACACTCGGAGTGGGCTTTAGTATGCTCTTTGATGGCATCGTACTCCATCAACTTTTGCAGTGGCACCACATGGCATCTCATGTCCAGTCCGCTCAGAGCGTAGAAGGCTTAGAGTTCAACACTTTTTGGGACGGAATATTTCACGCGGGCGGGTGGGTCGTGTTAGCCGCCGGGGTTTTTCTTTTATGGAAATCAATTCGCTCTAAACAGTCCTTCTTTTCAGGAAAGCTTTTGGTTTCTTACATCATCCTTGGCTTTGGACTCTTCAATATTGTGGAAAACATTCTGAACCATTTTGTTTTGCAGATCCATCATGTCAGAGAAAATGTCCCAAACGTATTTTCCTATGACTTAGGGTTCTTAATCGTCATGGGTTTTGGCATTTCTGCTCTTGGCGCGTACTTGTTATCTCGCACCAAAAAGCAAATCCGGGCAGAGATGGCGACTGTGCAACGACTTACTAGGGTAGCCTAAATGGTTGCTAGCTCAATTTCAGTAGGCTCTTGACCTCTTGGATCGAGCTAATTTTTTCGATGATTTGATCTACGGCAATCCGCTCATTGATCTTTTTGTCTCTCGACTTAAACTCGACCACATTCTCAGCCAATGTTTTTGGTGAGACGATAATTCTGTAAGGGATGCCGATTAAGTCGGCATCACTAAAGGCAGATCCTGCTTTTTCGTTTCGATCGTCAAATAGTACTTCGAAACCTTTATTGGTAAGCTCTTTGTAGAGATTTTCTGCAGTTGATTTGACTGCTTCATCATTAAAGTTCAAAGCACAGATATGAACTTGGTAGGGAGCGATTTCAAGCGGCCAGATTGGACCATAATCATCATGCGATTGCTCGATGACGGATGCCATCGCACGGCCCACACCAATACCATAACATCCCATGATCATGGGTTTTGCTTTGCCATTTTGATCTAAGAAATTACATTCCATCGATTGCGAGTACTTCGTGCCTAGCTGAAAGATGTTTCCAACTTCAATACNNAAGCAATATCAATAATCTCAACTTGAGATTTGATCGATGCGAGATCCCGATCAAAATTAAATCCGGTGTAATGGTAATCAGTCTCGTTTGCACCCACAACAAGATTGGACGACTCTGCTGCTGACGGATCAAATACGATCCTTACGTTTTTTGGATTAATGTTCAGAGGAGAAGCATAGCCGGGTATTGCACCGATTGATTTAATTTGCTCATCGGTTGCAAATTTAAGGTCTCTAATCTTGAGATGATTGCGCAGTTTTGTCTCGTTGACTTCAATGTCACCACGAATGACGACAAAATAGAGTTTACCTTCGTCATCGGCGTAAAATACTGCTTTTCCTGTCTCCGAAGTTTTCACTTTAAGAAATGAAGCAACTTCTTCGATGCTCTTTTGTCCAGGAGTATGGACCTTTTCAAGTGGCTTAGGAGCTTCTTTGACAAACTTGATCGCTGTTTTTGCAACTTCCTTGTTTGCTTTATATCGACCATCGGGGGACATGAAGATCGTGTCTTCGCCACAATCCGCAATAGCCATAAATTCGTGTGAAACTGCGCCACCCATCATTCCTGTATCGGATTCGATAGAGACTACATTTTTCATTCCTACGCGTTTAAAGATTCTCTCGTAGGCCTCGTGACAGCGCTCGTAATAGGACTTTAAACAGTCGTCAGTTGCGTGGAAGGAGTACGCATCTTTCATCGTAAATTCACGCACGCGGATCAGACCCGCACGAGCACGAGCTTCGTCTCGGTATTTAGTTTGGATCTGATAGAGCATGAATGGCATCTGTTTGTAAGAGTTCACTTCGGTGCGAGCGATCTGCACGACAGCTTCTTCGTGAGTCATCCCAAGGAGCATGTCTTTGCCATTGCGGTCTTTAAAGCGGAGGAGCTCTGGTCCAACGGATCCATAACGGCCGCTTTCTTCCCAAAGTTCACGTGGTAAAACGACAGGCATCAAGATTTCTTGGCCGTCGATTCGGTTCATCTCTTGGCGAATGATGCTTTCAATCTTCTGAGTGATCCTTTTTGCAATTGGAAGGAGAGAGTAGATTCCAGTCGATACTGGACGAATGTAACCGCCACGGATCAAAAAGACGTGGCTCGCACTTTGAGCGTCTTTTGGAGTTTCTTTGATTCTTTTTCCGACCAGTTGACTCATTCGCATAGGTCAATGTTCTTAGCCTAATTCTGTGCGCAAAAAAAGCAGACAAAGGTGTCCGGCACCTTTTTGTAGCTATACTGCGTCAAGCTGGTCTACTGAATGTTTTTGAAGATCAGTGTTGGAGAGCGCACACCGTTTAGGCCGATGGGTGTTTGAACGTCACTCATGATCCAGTCTCCTTGAGGCGAAGTTGCTACAAGCTCGAGAACGCGCGTAGAGTCGCTTTGTTCCCAGAGGATTGTGCAGTTCGGCTCTCCTTCGGCAAGTCGGATCTTTCCGTAATGGGTAAGCAACATCCCTAGCTTAGTAGGGATGACTCTTTCGTAGACATTGAGATCGATAGAGCCGTCTTTTTGGAGTTTTGCTTCGATTGGGTTGATGTGCACGCCAATAATCTGAATCTCGCTCGATAGCGAAATTCCATCACAGACTCCAGCGAGTGCGATTTGGCTTGATACGAGTGCAACTAATCCTAATAACTGAGTCAAACGAGTCATGCAGTCTCCAAAGAATGCGCTCTTGTATCAATGTAGACTAATTCGGTCAATGATTAATGTCAGCACGCCATCTGTTTAAATCTTTGAATTTATTAACTTATTTATCTGGCGGCGCGAATCTTTTTCAACGCTTCCGCAACCTGAAGGTTAAATGCAACCTCGTCAAGCGGAGTCCAGGTCTCAGAGGGTCCGAGTTGTTTATCGTTGAGTACAGTCAGAAAGTTTTCTTTACCCCCCGGTAGTCGCTCACGGGCGGACCTATATTCTCGCTTATAAGGTTTAATACAAAATGCGAAAAGTAACACCCCAGCCAAAACCCACGCGGTACGACTTTTCCTGACGACTGTAAATCGTACAAACATCGCACTCAGGAGAAGTGCCCAAGCGGTCCAGATCGAAAAAGCAAAAAACTCCTGGGATCGGTAGTTGAGTTCGTTTAGGGGATGCAGACTAAATGGGTCGACGCCTTGCCTTGCCACGTTAATAAGTCCCCGCACCAAAATGAAAAGGACGCTAGACCAAGCGAGTAGGTGGGTGATTTTTCTCTTCCAGAGAATGTACGCCACGATACCTACCACCAAAAGCAACACGAATAAGCTCTGAACGTTGCTCCAGCCGAAGGGCAAAGTTTTCAAAACGGATGCACCCATAGCGTTTGGAGGGGTGATCGTAATACTTTTTACAAAAATGAAACTCGCAATAGCCAGAGTCAGACTCACAAAGAGAGCCGGATAATGCCAAGAAGGTCTCTCGAGACGAAACAAAAAGCGATCCATCATAAACTTGAAAGCAATCAGTCCCATCGTGACCGCTGCAAACAGAGGATACTGAAAAGCATGGATAGTAAATGCCGCGATTTGAAAAATGACAATCCAGAGTACTTGACCCCGGTCGATCGCAAAAATGGTCGCAATCAGGAGAAGCGGGTAGTTGTGTCTTGGGACATATCCAAAAATAGTACCCGCTGAGTTTGGAAAACTACTGTTTAATATTGAGGCGATCTTAGGAGAAAAAGAATGAATCCCTTGAACCAATGCCTGCATCGCGGCTGTGACGTCGATCCAACCGGTCGCTACAACAAACGTAGATAAGAGAAAAGCTAGCTGTTCGGAAAGAAGCAGTTTTGAGGATCGTCGACAGAAGTAAAATAGAACCAGCAAGAGCGCCAAAAGCTTTGTCGCTAAGAAGGCAGACGAGAAAACAAAGACAATGTGTTCCCGAACTTGAGCCTCCCTGTAAGAGATTTTATCAATGAGGCGTCCAAGCCATGAAGTCAAAGGATAAACTTTGAGTCCTACAAATCTTAAACGAGTACGTTCAACGCACTTGGGACTGCCATTACAGAGTTCAGGTAACTGAGCATCAATTCCTCGGATCAGGTCGCCTTCGTCTTGGCCCCAAGGTTGGAGCTGATTTACAAAGTTAGCTGCATAGTGGAGGGTGCGATCGTCCAAATTTCCTGGACCAAAATGATTAAGCCCCCTCATGAGAAAGATAAAAATAACAAGAAGAAGGATTAGGAAACGAAGTCGACCTAACATGAGCTACGAACTATGCTTTTTCGATGGCGTTTTGGCTTACGGAAGGCAATCTCGGTTCACGAGGTACCATCACGTAGGCTCGCATTGCACGGTAAAGGAGCTTCATGCTAACCAAAATAATGCTCTTCATTTTGGTTGTATGTTCATCGTACCGGCACGCCACCGGAGTTTCTTCAATCCTCAATCCAAACCGCGAACAGATCAAGGAAAGTACGATATCCAAGCCGTAATCTTCAGGTAGGTAATGAAGAATAGGTTCCATGCTGCTAATGCGATAGGCCTTAAATCCAGAGAGTACATCTTGGATGGGTGAGCCCCACATGGTCTTAGCTATGAAGGCAAAAATACGATTTCCGATCCGACGTCCGACTGGTCCGTATTTATCAGAATAGATATGAAATTTTGAACCGACTGCCACGTCGATGTGCCGATCTTGAAGCATTTGCACCAAAGCGATTGCATCGACGGCCTTTCTTTGATGATCACCTGGAAAGATCACTAAAGAGTCATAGTTATCGAGGATAGCCAGCTTAAATGCAGTTTTAACTGCGCCGCCATATCCACGATTTTCTTCATGACTGAAGACTCGAAAACCATGATCTTTGATCATTTGAGCGGTTGTATCCGAAGAGCAATCGTCAACAAAGCAGACGTCAAACTTCTCAAGGACTTTTTGCTGACGAAGATCAGCAAAAAGTGCAGGAAGATTATATTCCTCGTTGTAACAAGGAATTGCCATCAAGGTTCGATGCTTCTGAGACAGATTGACGGAATTCACTTTGTACTATTCTCCTTTAAAAATCTCTGCTGAGTTCTACGAACAACAAAGTCGAGTGCCGACGATGGCAATACTTTATCGACGATTGAAATCGCTACATCCATAAATGCCGGCACAATATCACGTGACTGGCTTCCTAGAATTTTCTTTGCAATACCCGCTGGATTGGCGGGCTCAGAGATCATCCGAGGGATCCCGGCGCGTGCGCCAAATTGAGTGGCCATTGCGCCTGGGAAAGCAATGCGGATATCGATGGGTTCACCAACAAGCTCAAGTCTGAGTGTCTGCGCCAGACGGGTTAAGAATGATTTTGCAGCTCCGTACACCGCAAAATGCGGCACGCGCATAAAACTAGCGTGACTAGAAATGAAATAAATTTTAGCGGTTTTTCCTGAGCTTCGAGCATGTTGAAGCATGGTTGGCAGGAGGTGACGTACGATACGCACATTTGCTGTGATATTGAGATTGAGACATTCAATGAGAGTTTCAGGGTCGGTCTCTGCAAATTTGCCGAAAGGTCCGCCTCCCGCGTTTAGTACAACAGTCTGAATGGGCCCATGTTGATCAAGCTGCTGCAATAATCTCCCAAGGTCATTCCTATCAGCGAGATCCGCTTGAGCAATAATAGCTTCGACGCGGGGATTTTCTTTACGCAACTCAGTTGCAGTTTGATTGAGTTGATCCACGTTTCGACCGGTGAGCACAACCTTAGAATGAGATTGAGCGACAATACGAGCAAGTTCTCTACCGAGCCCGCTGCTGGCACCCGTAACAATAGCTACTGACATACCGATTACTCCGCTAAATTTTTCCAGTATTTAAAGTAATCAGCGCTCTTACGTGAAATCAAGATCGGTACAGTATCTAGCGCCTTACGTAAGCCCGAACGACTGGTATCGCCAAAAAGTGTGTGCACTGCAGCGACGCGAATTGAACGTCTGAAGGATTTCATTGCTTCAGGATCGAAATCAAATTTTGGCATCGGATCATCAATAAAGTAATCGTGCACTTTTTTGCCTGACACTAAAGTAGCTGAGCGCTTCAGCCATTTGAGAGTGCGAGGGAAATTAGATGCCGGGATAAAGCGGAATGCGATTCCTAAGCGAGGATGAACGGATTGATTTGGTCCAGACATGTGGAGCAACCGAAGATCGTGAAAAGATACTTGCCCTGGCTTAAGAACAACAGGAACTTTTGATTCTTCATTCACGTCAGCAATTTGCTGACCACGATGAAGCATGTTGTCAGCAGAATTATTGATCTCGTGTCGGTAGCCGCCCGTTTCGTGAGAGCCTGGAACAACATACATGCATCCGTTTTCGACGTTGACGTCGCTGAGTGCAATCCATGCCGTTAGACCTACTTCTTTATTCATCGCCCAGTAGGTGCTGTCTTGATGCCATGGGACCCGGCCCTTACTCTGTGCTGGCTTAACAAAGATTACTGAATACCAAAGAAGAACGTCTTCTCCGAGAAGTTGTTTGACCATGTTTACGAGTTTTGGATGTCGTCCCAGATCATTTGCCCATTTCAAATACATATGGGGTTTGTGTCTGTTGATGGCGTCGAGTTTCCAGTTGACTGACTCTAAGTAAGCAACCAGTTTGTCGCGAAAATCTTTGGTCTCTTCAGGAGTAAGCAGATCATGAGGGAAGCTAGTCCCTTGCTTCAAAAACTCTTCTTTTACAGGCATTTCCATCGAACTCGTTAAGTTAGACTGCATGTTGGCATGCTATAGTAGCCGATTTGTATGCACAACAATTATGTGAAGAGACCATAAAAATTTGTCCGGGCGGCAATGTCTTGGAATTATTGGAAAAATTACCGTGTAAAGACTGCAATCAGCCAGCAATATGAAAGATATTTAGTCCAATAGACTGAGAAATTGTCTCCGATAGGTACTCGGACTAATCTGAGCAATTCGTCGGAAATGATGTCGCAAAGACTCCTCTGATTTAAAACCTGCGTACTCTGCGATCTCAGAAATAGAGTAGCGGGAGCTTTCCAATAACTCTTTGGCTCTAGCCACTCGTTCACGGATAATCCACATTTGTGGACTCATGCCGGTTTCATCTCGAAACTGTCGCTGTAAAGTGCGCGGGCTTGTACTCGCTTTCTTTGCGAGAGACTTAAGGTCCAGAGGATGAGTTGGGTTTTTGCGGATCCATTCTGTCAGTTGAGATATGCGACTCTTTTCTTTTGGAGGCAAAGGTCGTGGCACAAACTGCGCTTGCCCACCATCGCGATGAGGAGGCATGACGAGTCGCTGGGCGACCTGGTTTGCAGTCTTTGAATCGTAGTCTTGACGAACTAAATGGAGGAGCATGTCCAGTCCCGCTGATGAGCCCGCAGAGGTCAAGATGTTGCCAGATTCGACATACAAAACATCTGGATTAAGCTTTATTCTTGGAAAATGAGTTTTTAACGTGTCGACGTATTTCCAATGGGTCGTCACGGTTATTCCATCAAGGATCCCTGCATGAGCTAGAACAAAAACTCCCGAACAGATAGTCGCGATTCTGGCGCCTCGCTGATGGGCACTGCGGAGTTTGCGTAGCAGGTTTTCTGGAGGTCGTTCATTTGCGTTTCTCCAGCCAGGAATAATGATCGTATCAGCTCGATCTAAGATATTCAGTCCATAAGGAGCTTTGATCGTAAGCCCACCCATTGCCTTGAGCTCTCCTCGCTCGCCGGAACAGATGGCAAATCGATACCAATCCACTCCGAGCTCTGGGCGAGGGAGGGCAAATATTTCGATGCTACACCCCATTTCAAATGTGCAAAGTTGGTCATAGGCAATCGCTACTACGAGGTGTCGTGACATGGCGCGATCTTAACGCTTAATGTCTTTCACGTCACTTCTATTTTTTGGGACTATTTAGGATATATTAAGTATGTCTATTGTAACAAAAATTTCGCCTGCTAGGTCATCACGAGCTTTAGAACACTTTCGATCCTTATTAGAATTTGAAACGGACTGTTGGGATGTGCACTCGGCAATGTCATCGGGTGAAGCCGACTTTGTTTTGTTGGATGTGAGGTCGCACGAGAAGTACGATGAAGGTCACGTGCCCGGTGCGATCAGTTTGCCGCATGGTAAGATTGTCGCCTCAAAGCTAGAGCACGATCCGCCATCCACCGTCTTTGTGACCTACTGTGCAGGGCCTCATTGCAACGGTGCGATACGAGGAGCGATTCAGCTTGCGGACTTGGGTAGGCCCGTAAAGATAATGTCTGGTGGAGTCACGGGTTGGCTTGATGAGGGATTTGCGCTGAGTAAGAAAAGTGCTTCTGAGTAGGCACTAGTAAGTCATATCGTCGATAAGTTCCCGAATCTTTGGTTCCCAAATCGAAGCAGTTTTTTGAGCGGGTACCGAGGTATTGAGTAAATTATTTAACTGCAGGGATTTGTTGATTCGAGAAACTGCCTTTTTACGCGTTTGCGCATTTTGTTTCTTTAGGATTCCAAGCGCTAAATTAATCACTCTTTCTGAGCTTTCAATATGGAGTGTATTTGCAATTGTAGAATTGGATGTACTGGCGATTAGCTTTTGCTTTAGCTCACTGTAATAGGAGTACGCTTCGACTGCTCGTCCGCAGAAGTCTGAGAGGATCGACGATAATACGTCATTACTACTGTTCTTTGTTTGAAAACGTTCTGAACTTCCGTAGGGAGTTTTGAAAAAATCATCCAGAGAATAGGTTTTTGTCACATCTCCTGCGACAGCAATTTTGACTGTTAGGTTTTGTGGACGCAGTTCGGGGTAGTCTCTCAGTAGAGTTGCTGCTTGAGTAGCTGCAAAATACTCATTATTTAATTTTTCGTTCTCAGGCTCGTATCCTACGACGAGGAGAAGTTCAGATTTTGGCAGTGTTGCTCTGTAAAGACCGGAGTGCCTTTGCATGATAAATTCTAAGACTTCTCTGAACGTGGATTCTTCGCCCTCAAAAATATTCCATCTAATCTTGTGCACTGATCGATATCTCTCAAAATCAAAAAGTGAATCTGTAGCGTCGATCGAATCGCGTTTAATGAAGTACAAATAGTCCAAATGAGGTGAGATTAGACCGCCTGTCTTTGATTCTTCAAAGTGGCGATCCAGCAGATGAGCCGGCATGATTGCAGCTACTACGGTATTTTTTTTGGACAAATAAGGAAATGCGACACCGAGACCTTTATTTGAGCCATTAATCAATTGTATTGAGATCGCTCCTTGCTCCTCTGCATATCGTTCAGAAAGCAACTTTAGATCTAACTTNNGCTTAATCTGTTCGTTTTTATACTCGGCAAATTCAAAGCCGCTAAAACGAGTTAACGACAGTTGGCGAAATTTAGCGGAGCGGATCAGAAAAGCCTGAAAGTGGATCTTGTCGTAGGTGATTCCCTTAAGCGAAAGATCTTTCTCGAGCTGAACTATCCGATGGAGTTGGTCCTCTAAGCTGGTGGTATTAGCAAATACGCAGAAACATGATGCAAAGGTCACTATTGCTAGAATGCTATTCAATAGTACGCGTCCCATTGCCTGACCTCTTAACGTAAGAGTTCTGGCCTGTCATCGAAATTTGTACATCTGTACAAATTTCGTCTGTATGCGTTTGACGCTAAAAGTTATGCAGCACACGTCTAACTGCATCTGACGCACGGCTCTTAGCCGCTAAAAACAGGGGCGAATTGATTTCTGATGTCGTGAAGAAATCGACCGCTGCTCCGGTGATTAGGTCTTGTAGGGCTTTGGCCAATTCTCTAAGTTCTTTTGTTCCGCGAGATTTAGAGACTTGTGGATCATTTTCGAGCATTGCCTGAATCCGGTTTGCCCCAGTACTACGAATTTTCGACTGAAGGTCCCGATAGTCTTTGTTGATAATGCAGTAGTAGAGAAAGAGCATGTAGACGGAAAACCCTTCCTGATCGGAAGCCGCCCAGTCAAAAGTAGCTTGAACCATCGCGACAAGGCGATCTTCTGTGGTCTTAGCATTTTGCACCCGCTCCACCGTCAGAGCTTGTCCTTTGGCAATGACGTACTCAATAGCTTTGAGTAAAATATCGTCCTTACTTTTGAAGTAGTAGGCAACATGGGATCGGGTCAGCTTGAGTGGACGACCAATGTTTTCGTAAGAAGCGTTCTCAATGCCTTCGGAAGCAATGCATCGAATGGCAGACTGAATAATCTGTATCTTTTTCAAATCTCCTTTGCTGGAAGAGGTTTGAAAAAGCTGAAAAAGAAGAGGGTCGATCTTTGATTTGTTCTCTGCAGCTTTTGACATGCCGATCTTCTTCGTTAGAGCCTCTGAAAAAAAGGTTGAACAGAAGTCAGTGCGCGAGAGCAAGTGTCTTCGCGGACTCCGACAGGAATGGGTTCCCACAAAATTTGCTTAAAATTATTTACATCGACACGGATGGGGGATCTGCTTTTATATTTAGCTGCCCATTCCTGGGACTGCAGTTTTGATTCTGTTTTGTAGAGAGTGTTTAGATCTGTGGATAAATAATTTTCAAATACGCCGTCAGTCTTGCCCACGTTCGAAAGCTCTTCAAATCCGTATTTAGTTTTAAAGTGTCTTGCAGCGACTGGATAAGTTTCAAT
The DNA here is from genome assembly GCA_002291495.1 of Bacteriovoracaceae bacterium UBA1018. Taxonomy (GTDB): domain Bacteria; phylum Bdellovibrionota; class UBA1018; order UBA1018; family UBA1018; genus UBA1018. The sequence continues at coordinate 32,706 of DBAE01000036.1, forward strand.
TGGAAAATATGTTGGAAACAGGAAACGCCATTTGCCTTCCCAAAAGAATTTTCTAAAAGTGTATTCCATAATGCCAGAATGGAATGCTCTCCAGAGCATCAAGCCCGAGAAATCGTATTTCGCAGAACCAATCTGAATGAAGTTTTTGATCTCAGCAGGTTCTCCTTGCAATTTTAATTTTCCATCGACATAGACTTCTTGTGGTGGTGCCGGCGGAAGGTGGGTATCAGGTCTGCGCAACTTAAGTGGAAGATCTTCGGATCCTAGGCGCGCCACCCTCATAAATGATAAGATCTTGGTCAGATCATTATGCTCCGTAATAAAAACGATAGCAGAACGGTGATCGGCTACTTTTTCAATTGTAAGAAGATCCTTATGAGTCTGATCGCCTCTACGTATTAAGCCTTGATCGATATACTGTTCTGCGACCCAGTGAGTGAGGTAGGAGAGAAGTTCATTTACATACTTGGTGTAGAGACTCAGATTTGGATAGTTTCCAACGTAGTCGCTCTCAGTTTCCCTCATGATGATTGTGACGATGGAGTAAGTCTGTTCTTCATGAAAATAGTCATGGATAAGAATAATAGGAGGGGCGCCCAGGTCTGCTATGGCAGAGAGGGGATTAAAGAGAAAGAGCAGCAGAGCTCTCTGTAGGAGTTTTTTAATCCGGCATCTATCCACGTAATCTACCTATAAAAATTGACACCTTTAGTTTCAAAGTGTAGGGGTGTCAAGCAATTCGATGAAGAAAATCAGTATCATTTTCTATTTCTTGTGCTTTTGCCTGCTTTCATCAGTGCGTGCAGCCCAAACGGTGCCAAATCCCTTGATTCGTGAAGTGGAAAGACTTCTCGGTCTCTATTCTGAACCCTGTGCTTTCCTTCTCGAGGATTTATCCATTCGAGATGCTGCATATGACGCCGCTCTGATGATGTTAAAGAAAAACAAAGCTGAATTTCAGTTCATTGAGGATCGACTGATTGTTCATTTTGCTACTGAGGGTACCGATCCTCGTTTTCAGGATCTTTCCATGGTGGGAGTGTCAAATCTGAAGAGGATTCTGAGGACGAAGTTAAGCACAGGTGGGCTCATGTCAGCGATATACGGAGCAAAAGCCAAAAAAGTTCCTGATACCCATTCTGAGCCTTTAGTTGAACACGCTACGGTTGTATTGAGGATGCTTCGTGCAAGAGAAACAGGCGACTGGAATGAAGTCATTCGCATCTTTTCTATGGAGCTTAATCCCAATTTAAGGCGGATGAGTGATTTGCGTCGGCAGTTTGCGTATGCACTGTTGAATAGAAACACAGATTTTGACCGTAACCATGCGGAGTATCTTTTGAAATGGTTGCGCATCAGTAGTCATGCAACCGCGAGCGATCTTGGATTGCTAGCAAAGCTGAGTAAGGAAAGATTTGAAGAGCTTCGGACCCGTGGAAAAAGTTTTGATGGTCGGGATAAGTATCTGAATCTAGCGATTGATGCTTACACTGAGGCATTTGATCTTGAGCCCAGAGAGTTAAAATGGGGTATTAATGCCATTGAACTCCTCCTGCTTAAGCATACGCCAGAGGCGATTAAAAGTATCCGGTTACTCGCGTCACCTGTAAAAAGCCTCTTTAAGCTTAAACTTAATGAAGACCCAGACGATTATTTTGCGATCAGTGCGGCGTTAAGAATGGCAATCTTTGAGCGGGACTGGAATGAGGCACATTGGCTCCTCCTGTCGCTACTTGAGGCGGACGCAGTTTGTTGGATGTATGAATCTACTCAGTCCAGTTTAAATTTGGTTTTAAACACGTGGACAAAGATCCTTGAAACTCATTCGAGTGATTCAGGCGTACTTCTGCCATCCGATATAAAGGAACTTTCTGCGATTGTCTCGGCGATCAATCAAAAAATTAACTACTTTATGGCGAACCCGCCTACCTTGGCATTTACGGATATTATACCTGCGCCATTAAAATCAAAGTCACTCGTTCCACAGCAGATTCATCCCAGCATTACGCAAGAACAAATTAAAATGATCCACAGGTACTCAAGGGGCATCTTAACGACTCCTACTTTTATGTTGAGATATCTCGATTTTAAAGATGGATACCTGCTGGGACTCATGGAGCCCTATCAATACGTGATTTATAGGTCGGTGGCGGAAGTATTTAATCTGAATAATTATTTTCAGGCTTACACCCGAATGGGACTACTCACTGAA
>DBAE01000231.1 GCA_002291495.1 Bacteriovoracaceae bacterium UBA1018
GATTAAACCATCACTATTGATTACCAATACTTTTCTTAACGAGTCGAGCACGATCGCAGTCACCTGTTTTGCATCAGGGAGTTCGATTCGAGCAGCTTTCTCGGCGCGTGCGGCAAGAGTGATCTTATCAGCTAAACTCGCAGCCCTAGGGGACTTCTTAACGGTATATTGTACTATTTCAGATATCGGCTGGCGTGAACTCTGCCACTGACTGACGATAGCTTTGGATTTGCCATCTGGTGTTTGAACGGCAGCACTGAGTGCTTCAGCTAGCTCGACAAGTGCCTTCTCATTTAAATCGGTCGAATATCCATAGACAGAACGATTATCAAAAATAATTCTAAGCCCGACTCCGCGATCTGTACCGTCGATGACTCGTTCGACCCGGCCACCCTCATAGAAAACTCGTGATGAAGTTGAATCTTCGAAAAAGAGCTCGGCTAAGGCCCCGCCGTTTCTCAGTGCCGTTTTAAGGATTGTTTCAATCGACTCTTGAGTGAGCGAGACCAGACCAAACTGATCTAAAATTTGACTAAAACTCTTTGGCGTTATCGAGGTCATAGATGATTTCTCCGGTGTCCTCCCGCATTTCGCGGGACAATCTCGTCAGAAGTTCCTCAACCTCGCTCAAAAACGCCACGGGTATGCTCAGCAGCAGGTCACGATGTCCATCCCCTGGCTTATGATCAAGGGTCGAATAACTAGCCACGCCCTCATGAGATTCGAGAATATTGTAGACGTATGCCTGCTGATCCTTCCGGACCCGGATACGTCTCGCTACTTCTTTAAAGAGGTTACTTGAATCCAAAGGTTTTGTCATGATTTGCACTCTACTTACTTATGCTATTCAGATGTGTACTACTGCATCTTTTGCCTAGCAATGCGGCATTTTCTCGACGCTTGCTCTATTTCAATCGTCTGCTTATCCTAAAGAAATGAGACACTCCACATTATATTCATTTCGGACCATCAGCTTGCTTTCGATTGGTTTGACTCTCACTGGTTGCAGTTCTGCCGGTAAGAAAAACTCCGAAACTCCAGAGCCGGGATCCGAACAAGCTCAAATGTTGGAAATCCGAAATTCGATTCGCGCTATGGCCGACCGAATGGACAAACTTGAAACCCAAGTCTCATCCATTGAAGCAAAATCAAACGAGATGTCTTTAAGCTTGGAGACCCTTAAAAAGCCTGGAATTTCTCACGGCGCTCCTGTTCGAGGAATGATTTCAGGCGGCTCTGACGTTGAAGCTCCGACTTCACTGAAAGATCCAGAAGCTGGCTTTGTCAATGACAGCGCAATTACCCTTTTCAGGCAAGGCCGCATCCTATTTCTCGCTCAAAAGTATCCAGAAGCGCTTCTTACTTTTTCAAACTTTATTGAAAAATACCCTGACCATCCCATGGCGGGCTCGGCACAATTTCATATCGCCGAATCCTACTTTCGACAAAAAGAGTATCAGCTAGCTATCCCTGAGTATAATCGAGTTTTATCGTCCTACGATCGTAGCAGCCGGGTCGCCGATGCATTAAGACAAATGGCAATTGCTGAAGAGCGGATCGGCTTAGAGAACGATGCTGCCAAACACCGACAAGCGCTGATGTCGCTCTTTCCACAATCTCCTGCAGCAGCTGAAACTCAACCTGCCGAAGAGTCGAACCAAACTACTGCAGCTCCAAAACACGTCGAAAAGACCGAAACGAGTGCAGCGGCCCCTTCTGCCCCTGAGAATCTTCCAACCGTTCGAGCTGAGCTCCAAGAAGTTCAAGTGAGCCAAGATCAGCCACCGGTGAGAGCTACTTTAGATGAACCACCTCCAACCGCCCCTGAACTTGAACATGCGGGGCAAAGCGAATGATCTCACCTCGTTGGGCACGCCTAGCACTACTAGCTTTATTACAGGCGACTGCCGCAACGGCTGCTCTCTCTCCAGAGCAAGAAGCTGCCCGATTGGGTAAAGTTTTGAAGCCTATTCCAGATGATGTGTGGAACACGGTTGCTGGCGAGCGCGTGACTCAGACCTATGAGATTCATGAAGGTGACACTCTTTCTGAAATTTCTGCCCGTCTGTTTGGAGATCCAAAGTATTGGCCAAAGATCTGGGCGCTGAATAACCGAGACATCACCAATCCTCATTCGATCAAACCCGGGTATCAAATCGCATTTATGCCTGGCACTGGGACCTCGCTCCCCTACGTAGCCATTCAGGATGGAAACCAATCCAGGACTGATCAGGGAAATAACCCATCATCGTCCGGCCAAGGTAGGGATCCTAAGAGCCCTAACCGTTCTCAGGAGTGGAGAAAGCTTGGCCATCAATCCTGGGAAGCCACCGACGCTGAATTACCACCAGAAATTGATTCACACGGCTTTGATGAACGAAGCAAAATCGACTATTCAGGCGCGACCGGATATGAGCTCGAAGCCGTTACTCTTTCTGGAGAGACTCCTTGGATAGGAGAAATCGTCAACTCGCGAAGTGAGAGTGTTAACCTCTCTCTTGGCGACGCCGTCTATATCGATGCACCCAATGGATTACAAATTGGACAAACCTACGCCATTACCGGAGAGCCTCAGATCATCGAGACCGAAGGTCGTACGGGCTACTCCTACCTCGTGATGGGAAAAGTAAAAATTACTGGCGAAAGAGAGTCTCGCTATATCGGAACCGTTCTAAATACGAATTATTTCGTACCTCGTGGCACAGGACTCATGGTGCTTCCGCCAAAGATTAGACAGATCAAACCGATCCCGGGACCAAAGCCTCTTACTGCTACTCTTTTTGTAAATAACAGTCTATCGACCTATGTCACCGCTCAGCATAAGCAGGTCATCCTGAACCGTGGCACCAAAGATGGCATCACTCCGGGAATGGTTTTCCGCGCCTATCAAAAAGAAGATCCTGTTACTGCTGAATCCATTGCAAGGTCAAACTCCCTCTACGTGGGTGACATCATGGTGATTCAGGCGAGCCCAGATTTTTCATCAGGGATCGTGCTCAGTAGTCGCGCTCCAATGAATGATCGCACACCTGCTTATCTTCTCACTGACATCAGTGATCTGAATGGTCGTACGGACCTCAGTACTGAAGTTGGCCCTCCAGCCGAAGAACCTGTGGCTGAACCTGAAACCCTTCCTGAAAACTTAGCTCCTGAAACGCCTGAGTCAGATCCGAATGCAGATCTCATGGCTCCTCCACCTGAAGATCCATCTATGGAGATGCCGCTCGAAGGAATGCCAGAAACCGCGCCTGAAGAAACACCACCAATGGATGCGCCACTTCCAGAAGAAACTCCTCCGATGGAAGCGCCACCTTCACCTGAAGCACTCGCTGCTCCTCCTCCGGAAACTCAGGCACTTAGGCCTAAGGATGAACTCGATCAACTCGACGAGATGGACACAGACGAAAGCTTGCGTGATGACGAACAAAGAGAACTGAAGCAGCTTGAAAACTGGAAGAAAAATCCTCCAGAAAGTACCGCTAGTGCTCCAGAAGCGCCTCTCCCAGAAGTGGCACCTGACGCTGCCCCGATCCCTGAACCTGAAGCCCCTCTACCCGAGTCACTTGACGGGAGTTAATGCGCACTTAGTCCGATTCTCAGTCGTCGAGTCTGGATTATTTCTCCCAGAGAATAAATCTTAAGCACATAAGCGAATACATTTTGCTTGGATATGAGTCGTGACGACGATGACGACAACGATTCAAAAACTAACACCTACTACTCATCCTGAACTCCTGCATCTCTGGAATGTTCCTGGACCACCCTCAGAAATTTATGTCCAAGGTTTGCCAAAAGCATTTGAACTCTTAAAGACCCTGCCCACTCATGGATTAGCTATTGTGGGCACGAGACGTCCACAAACGCGTTCTATCCGTCATCTTCATACGGTTATTCAGGACCTCAAAGGATCCCCACTTATAATTGTATCCGGATTTGCAAAAGGAATTGATCAACACGCACATCAGTATGCCCTAGATGCAGGTCTTCCGACGATTGCGGTACTGGCTCATGGATTTGATCACTGTTACCCTGCCGAACATCTTTCACTTGGACAAGAAATCCTCAAAGCGGGAGGACTCTTGATGACTGAGTTTCCGCCTGACGAAGCCCCAATCAGTAAGCATTTTTTGAGGCGTAATCGCCTGATTGCAGGATGGACTCAAGCAACTTGGGTGGTTGAAGCTAGCTATCGATCAGGAGCACTCAATACTGCTCGCTGGGCTCGGGATCAGGAAAAAACTTGTCTGACTACACCTTGTTTCCCAGGAGATGTGGCTTTTGCAGGAAACCAAATACTCCTTGAGCGGGATTAAGCTGTTCCGCTTTTCAGTCCTCTTTCGCTCGGTTGTGTTTGGATTGAATTTATTAATAAGCCAACACTATCTAGCAAACATCAACCTTCCCTGCCATTAGGTCATAAGTATTCAGACCATGATTTACTCTTTAGGCAAATCGACCAGATCTGTGGACAAAAAGACGGGGCCGAAGTTTTTGAATTGCTTGAGTGGTCCCTTTCAAACGGTTGGACTCCTACTCGATTTTTTGAAACCTTCAAATCACTCTTGGCGCTTGAAAAAATTGAGGATCAGAAAGGAAAACTTTTTCCCATGCGAGGACTAAAATCCATAAGTAGCGGTAAGGCTGATCACACTTGAATTGGAATGCGAATCCTCAATGATCAATCGCAGCTTGGAGACATCCAAACCCACGCCCCAGCTTGTGCCGTCAGCTTTAGGTACAAAGCTATAGCTTAAGCCTAAAGCCATTTCATGACTGTTGAGTTTGAGAGCTGTGAGACTGTTGGAGACGGGTGAAAATTTAAAATAAGCTAAAGCACGATCGCCTCTTTTAAAACTGCGAAACAGAACCGGGTAAATTTGAGGACCGGAAACGCTGTAACCGATATCATCTACTTCGCCTTCTGAATCAATACGAGATCCAGCCGCAGCGGCGTAGTAAAATCCGCCCATCAACATGAGTTTCCACGGATCGCTCAAAAACGGAAGTGTGTATCCTACACGTCCGTTCAAGCCGAAAAACTTAATTGATCCCTTCGTCTCGTCAGTCCCAATCGGCAACAAGGTAAAATAACTGGTGGCGCCGAGATCCCATTTCGAATTGGGGCGGGAGTAACTGACTGAAAATTTTCCGGACAACGCCCACTNNTGATGAAATTGTTCCAAGTTAGTTTGTTCATAGCTGATACTTGCTAAACCGGCTCCAACAGAGAAACGAAATAGCTTGGGTGGCTTGCCTCGGTTTTTGTAGTCATCACCTTCAAAAAACACAAACTGGACAAATTCTTTTTCGACTCGACCTAGAGGACTGACCGCGATTAACTCTTGTGACTTAGTTTCATACNNNGGTTCTGGGCCAGTCGATTCATTCACGACTTTAATCGGTTCACTCGACCAAACTAGACCCGAAATTCGATTCTCTTTTTGAAATCGAATTGCCCAAGTCGACTTTTCGCGTGCAAAAGAAACACTACTGCTGATGAGTTGGCCCGCAAACAGTACCAACACAGCTAAGGGTCCAAATTTTCTGAATTTACTCAGATTATTCAATACGCGCAGGTCTCTCTTCCATGAGAATTTTCAGCCTAAAAATTTAAACAAATGTTTAGACTACTCTTGAGGATAGATCCTTTTTAGACACCCGTCACCGATAAATATACGAATATTACGGACAATATTCACGGTAAAGCTTCTGCTTGCGCTCATGACGTGTGATCGCCAGCTCTATTAGGCGCGAGAGCAAATCTCGATAAGAAATACCGCTAGCTTCCCACATCTTTGGATACATGCTGATTTGGGTAAAGCCTGGAAGAGTGTTGATTTCATTGAAATAAAAAGCACCTGTGTTTTTGTCCATGAAGAGGTCCACACGTGCCAGCCCTTCGCAATCGAGCGCAGCAAAAGCGCGTCGAGCAATTGACTGTGCCAACTCAAGCTCATGCGGCAAAATTTTGGCTGGAATCAGTAAAGCAGCGCCATTCTCATCGAGGTATTTAGCTTCATACGAATAAAAGTCGTGGGTCGGTGCAATTTCTCCCGCCGTACTCACTAAAGGCTCTTCGCCGTATTGGGAGTTCTCTAAAACCGCGAGTTCAATCTCACGAGCTGAAACTGCTTTTTCGACTAAGATCTTTGTGTCGTATTTGAGCGCATCGTTCATGGCGGCATCAAATCCATCAGCACTCGAAACTTTATGGACTCCAACACTGGATCCCATGTTTGCCGGCTTTACAAAACAGGGGTAACCAATTTCACGAGTCACTTGAGACTTGATTTGAGATGAAGATCTTAACCAATCCCCATGCTTGACTGCGATATAAGGAACGATTGGAAGTCCTGCATCGCGAATTAAACGTTTGGCGACATCCTTATCCATTCCCACCGCCGAAGAGAGGACACCGCATCCGACATAAGCGACGTCAGCTAACTCAAGCAGACCCTGAATAGTGCCGTCCTCGCAAAGCGGACCGTGCATGACCGGAAACACGACATCAAAACTTTGTAAGGGCTGCGGCAGTTGAGTATTTTGATGTGCTAAAACGACTTTTGTACCCGACTCCTCGGACGAAGGACCCGCAGGCAAAATGACTTCTGGTGCGGATGGATCAATAGGGAGTGACTTCCCTACTTTCGCTAAGAGCTTTGGAGCCTCATTCCAGTGCCATCGTCCTTGCTTATCAATCGCAATTGGAATGATTTCATACTTGGAAGTGTCTAAATTCTTGACTACTGACGCAGCGGATTGAAGCGAAATCTCATGCTCTCCCGAACGTCCCCCATACAGCACCGCAACACGGATCTTTTTGCTCATACTTTTCGAGTTTAGCATTCCTGTTCTTGATTCACACAGAAAACGTAAGTAAGTTCTCTGATACTACTTAAGTTTAAGGAGACATTTATGTCACACGGCACGGGAATATCTACCGGAACTCTCAGCTCACATCTTTGGGATTCGAGCGACTTATATCGAAACGCAGTCATGCAGCTTGAAGAAGCTGCTACCACCATGAAATTGGATCCGAATATCGCTGAGCGCCTAAAGGCTCCGAAGCGTGCGCTGATCGTATCGGTACCGATCCGATTGGACGATGGCAGCATCAAAGTTTTCGAAGGCTATCGCGTTCAACACAACATGACCCTCGGGCCTGGTAAGGGTGGTATCCGTTTCCATCCAGAAGTGAATCTCTCAGAAGTAGCCGGCTTAGCGATGCTGATGACCTTTAAGTGTTCCCTGGTGGGTCTCCCACTGGGTGGCGCTAAGGGCGGTATCCGTGTTGATCCAGGTCAACTCTCCCGTCAAGAAGCACAAGCACTGACTCGTCGCTATACGACTGAGATCAACATGATCATTGGTCCAGACAAAGATATCCCTGCTCTNNGTACAGACTCACAGCACATGGCTTGGATGATGGATACTTTCTCGCAAGAAAAAGGATTCGCAATCCCAGGTGTCGTCACTGGTAAACCTATCGAAATCGGCGGATCTTTGGGACGTAACGAAAGTACAGGCCGCGGAGTGGTTTACACCATTCAGCATGCTGCTCGTTACCTCGCTTCTAAAGGTAAGCCGGGTCCAAAGATTGATGGCTCCACTACGGTCGCCGTTCATGGCTTCGGTAAAGTGGGCGCTGTTGCAGCACTTGAGATCTTTCAACTCGGTTGTAAGGTTCAAGCAGTCTGTGATTACGCAGGTGGAATTATCAACAAGAACGGCCTCAACATTCCTAAAGTGGTTGAGTACTACAACAACAACCGTACCTTGAAGGGTTATCCTGAAGCAGACGAAATCGATAATGAGTCCCTTCTTGCTCTGGATGTCGACGTCTTGATTCCTGCTGCGATTGACGGCGTGATCACTGAGAAAAACGTTTCTCAAGTCAAAGCACGAGTCATCGCTGAAGGCGCAAACGGACCTATCAACACGAACGCTCTCGAGGAACTTGAAAAGCGTGGATGTTTCATCATTCCAGACATTCTCTGTAATGCTGGTGGAGTGGTCGTTTCCTACTTTGAATGGGTGCAAGGACTTCAAAACTTCTTCTGGAGTGAAGACGAAGTGAATGAAAAGCTCGCTGAAGTTTTGGCATCTGCCTTTAAGAAAGTCGTCGACATTCGAGACAGCTATAACTGTGGCATGAAGACTGCTGCATTGATCGCCGGAGTGGATCGCCTCAATCGCGCGATGTTGTTGCGCGGATTGTTTCCATAGTAGTCGGAACGAAGTGACGACAGTTTTGCCGCCACCGGTGGCGGTATAGATTCAGCGGTATAGATTTAATAAATGAAAAGCCCTCGGTCAGATTCTGACCGAGGGCTTTTTGGTAAATACAGTTTACTTTCGACGTCGAAACCGAGTGTCGCAATCAGATACTACCGCCGCTGGTGGCGGTAATTATCTCCTGATAAATCGCTCGACTCGTATGCGTGCATCATCGCTCATCTCACCCAGGCCTGCTTTGGCAATAATCGCATCCAAATTGAACTTTATAGTCGCATTCAGTCGACCCAGTAGATTCTGTTCTGATCCTTCCGGATAGTCGAGGTATCGAATGAGAAGAGAAGTATTCTTAAGGCCTGGACCTTTCTCATCTGGATCATCGCTATTAATTTTTATTCCAATACTTTCGTTAAACAGCTCGTCGTCGATTTCCATGTAAGACTTTGCGTCTTTCGCCGAAAGGAGTTTGGATTTGTCGCCGCTCTTCAAAACATTTTGACCTAACTTAACCACCTTTTCATTCAGTTCACTTTTCAGTGCAGGGCTTTTTAGAATCGCCTTAATCTCTGGAGAGACCGATCCGCTCGATGTAAGCAGGTGATCTTCGAGGTGAGCAAAATAAGTCAGAATCCCTTCAATCTCGTGCCTACCACTCTTCTCAAACATGCCTGTCAAACTGGCCTGAGCTTCTGGAGAGACACCTTTCCATGAATCTTTCTTATACTTATTATAAGCATCTTTGAGTTCTGATTGAATGCGAGAGTACAGATCACTCATGTCTCGAGAGAAGCTTTTTGCACTCATGAGATAGAGATATTCAATAACTGGATAGACGATATTAATTGCCTCGGGTTGTCGAATGAGCGCGCCAATCCTAAGCTGAGCAAACTGCCCATGATTCTTCGAGAAAGCTTGTAGTAAGGGCACAACTGCGGCAGCAATTAACATATCCTGAGATTGCTCAGCGACCTCGTCCAAAAGCTTTTTGAGTTCTGAACCCACACTGGCGCCCTGAAAAGTCTGAACAGCTTCTTTGATAACTCTATCGATTCGAACCGCGACTGAAAAGCTCAAGGACGTATTATTCGCACCTAAACTTTTGTAGTTCTTTAACAGAAAGTTCAATCCTTTGATTGCCTCTGCTTCTTTTTTTGTCTTGATCGCTTTCGAGAGGTCCATCTCACCAATCATCATCTCGTTTAAGTCGTAACTCCCACGATTCATGTCGATGTCAGGATACTTTTTCACAACGTCATCAAGCGTCGATCTCGGATCAGAGAACATGGATTGCACGAGTCCGAGACTCGAATTTTTGCTTTTAAAGTAAGCATCAGCAAAAGTATTCCACTTCAGCAGAATTTGCTGACTGAGAGTCATTTGGCCAACAGGCTCATTATAGACGGTGCACTGACCAGGAAAACTGATCTTGAGCGGATTTGCAGCGGCTGAAGTTGAAATTAGGATTCCGACAATGACAATGTAACGAAGCGAAGCCTTCATCCCCTAAGTATTGAAGACCTCACTCCTACTTACAATGTCATTGATTTGGCGGTAGGTTACTTCGACAAGAACTTCCCGCAGAATTTATAAAGCAGCTTATTTTTCCCTGTGTATTTCTCACCTGCCTGCTCAGCGTCCAGGTACTGCGTGAGCCCATTATAGAATCCCTTATGTTTCCCTAAGTAATCCTCACCTGCTTGAACTGAAGCGAGATAATTAGTGTAGCCGTCATAAATCGCGCTCCCTTTTCGAAGTCTAAACCAATATGGAACTGTATAAAACGTCGCGATACCGCCATTGATCACGTGGCCGATCACAGATCCGATTTTAAGATTGGCCAGTTGAGAGACGGTTCCCAATACTCGTCCAACATTTCCAATAAAGGAAATCGAAGTCTCTCGGGCAAAACGTTGTGTCTCATCGATAATACCACGCGCTTTCATTTCAGCGATCGCGAGCTGAGCAGCATAGACG
>DBAE01000233.1:0-10838 GCA_002291495.1 Bacteriovoracaceae bacterium UBA1018
CGGTATAATAATCAGTATAACGCATTACGTTAGTGGTAGGCAGTTTTTTCTCTATATCGTTTTAATCAGGTCTTGCCGAAGAGTAGGCATGGGGTATGGAAGCCACACGATCAAAAACCGTCTAAATAATCTACAGACGTTGTCTAAAGTTTTTACGACTTTAGGGGCAATGTCTTTTGTAGGGATGGTTTTTATTCAGACTGTTCATGCAGCCGAAGGGCATCGTGTTCCTGGCTCTCGTTATACATCCGGTCGTGCAGCTGCTTTAGGTGGAGCGTTTATTCCGCTCGCCGATGATGGAGCAAGTGCATTGTTTTATAATCCAGCAGGATTTGGAAAGATTAGACAAGCTCATCTTGAGCCAATCAATTTACAGCTACAAGCAAACTCCGAATACACAAACAATGTTGGACTTAACTTCTTCAAGTTTTCTAGTTTGAGTTCTTATGCTCCGACCTTGAATGAAAAGCCTGGCACTTTTCCAGGATTCTCAGGAGCATTATTTCCAAATTTTTCATTTCGTGGATTTGGTTTTGGTGTACTGATGCAAAGTCGATTTGCTGCTACCTCAAATGGCGGAAACATACGTTATCGAAGTCGATATCAAATGATTCCGGCTGTTGGCGGAGCAGTGCGAATTGCTTCTGGCGTAATGCGAATCGGATATTCGCTCCAATGGGTCAATCAAGCTACCGGTGATATTACAGTGCCAGCGAACTCTCATGTCCTCGGGTACAACCAGGGCCTAGCTCAGGGTGCAGCATTCTCACATAACTTGGGGTGGGCTCTGACTCTGCCCTTCGAGTATTTGCCAGCGCTCAATATCGTGGCCCGAAATATCGGGGGTGCCCGGTACACCAGAACATCCTTAATGCCGTTAGCAAGAAATTCGACGGGTGCGATCGAAACTGAAAAGATGAGCATCGATGCGTCGCTTAGCTTCACGACCAAAATGGGTTCGGGCACGGGATTTAATACTGTATTTGAGTATAAGGACGCGTTGAACAGCAGCGGTACCTCTGCGTTGATGCGTACAAGTTTTGGATTAGAGTTTGTCATTCGGGATATCATTTTTGTTCGCGGTGGATTAGGCGCCGGATATCCTACGGCTGGATTTGGAGTGAGAAGAAAGACGGGTGAGTTCAGTCTTTCTTGGTTCAGTGAAGAGACTGGCAATAGTTTTAGAAGTGAAAGAGATATCAGATACGTTTTACACTACGCGATTAGAGCGTTCTAGGGAGTGTACACATGTCCGTTTCAAAGCATCCAAAACCTGTTACTACTCGTGAGTCAGGCATTAAAATTACTATTTTGGCGGGTGATAGCCGACGTGAAAAATTCTGGAAGCAAGAGATCGAAAAGAGCCTAGGCACAAGCGTACTCGAACATAGTTCCCTGAACGTTGTGGGAGGTATTGAAGATACCTCAGCTGGTGAAATGATATTTGTGGATGCAGAAACTCCAGATTTGATCAGCGTGCTTCAGCAAATTGATCGAGCTGGTCGTGCCGTTTATCTTATCGTCGATCAAGGCCGCGAAGAGTTAGTGACTGAAAGTGTGTTTGAGTTAGTAGACGATATCTTGATTCAGCCATTTCGCCCGCTCGATCTCGTGAGTAAACTCCGGCATCATCGACAAGTCGTCATGTGGCAACAGCTGTCGGCACTGAATGTTTCATTTTCGGAGACTATCTTAGCTCTCAAAGACGATCTGCAATTAGCGGAGAGTCTTCAAAAGGCAAAACTGCCGATTCGCTTTAAAGACTTAAAAGGTTTCAAAGCCGCGCATCGATATCTGGCAGGTCTTAAATCGGGAGGTGATCACTTTGATCTCGCCGATTCGAAGGATGGTTCTCAACTTTCACTTCTGCTTTCAGATAGCTCCAGTTATGGACTTTCCAGCGCTGTCTTGTCGGTACTGATGAAAGTAGTGATGAAGCTCAGTATTGAGGATGCTCGGTCGTGCTCTGAGACCGTGAAAAAAATCTATGATGAGCTCACAATGACCCTGAGCGAAAAAGACCAGCTTTCGTTATTTTACGGCATCATCTCGCGTAAGGATCTTAAGCTTCGCTATGTGAACTTTGGGTCCTCTTGTGCCTTCGTCGCCCAGGCCAATGGTCAGTTTAAAATGATCGTTTCAAGTGCGCGGGCGTTAAATAAAGCTCACGGTATGCCCGAAGTTTCAGAACAAGAGATTAAACTCGCTCCGGGAGACCGCTTAGCATTGATCTCAGACGGGTTTGTTGATGCAGCGGGTGGGGTAGAGGAGACTTGCAGACTCTTAGACCAGCATCGAAGCCGTGAGGCGGTAGATGCTCTCAATGAACTTGTTTACCAAGTGAAATCGAAGTTTGCTGAACCTGATGACCTTCCCGAACAAGACTGCACGGGGGTCATTTTCGATATTGATTCAAAGTTCCTATAACTTGCTTAGGCTAAAGCAAGGCGCGAGGAAGTCCGAAGCATTTTCTTAAGAAGCTGTTTTAGTTTACGCATTTACTTTGGTATAGGCTGCCAGACCAAAAAAGGCAAGCAAAACCTCGGTTCGTTTCGACCTCTAATGTGCTGAGCTGCAGAAAGCGCGTCTAAAGATTAAATAATAATGGTAGGGCCTCGGGTCACCTGAGTGAGGATCACACATCAAGGAGTTTAGACCACACTGAGTTACATACTGATCATCCCGGGTAGATTCAGGGGTTCTTTTGTAAGTCCGATTCTCAACATTGAGTTCTTCTTCGTCTTCGGCTTTTGAGCTCTTTGAGTCCTCAGTCTTACGTTCATTTGAGAAAATGTCCCGAGTTGTTTCAGTGATTTTATCAAGGATACTGTTTGAATCCTCTTGATCTGAATTATTCTCGTCACTGTTTTTCTTTGTTTCGTCCTCAGGCTTATCAAGCAAATATTCACGAAAGTACTCACGAGTATGGTGATACTCCTCATCCAGTCCCATCATATGACCGAGTTCGTGGCGAATCGCTGTCTTAATCGACCAGTACTGATCGTAGGGCCCACGGATATAGTCCTTTTGTAAAGTCACGTTATAGTGAGCTTGTTTAGGATCGCGGACTACCTTGAAACGAAATTTAAACCTCTTATAGTTAGGAGAGCGCTCCGACCAGTAGGCTTCAGCCTGCCAAAACTGTTGATCCATTTGTTCAAGGAGCTTCGGAAAACGCTTTTCTGGAATACCTTCACCCCGTTTAAAATACACACGAACTTCGGCTACAAGCGCGCCTTCTTTGTTCGTGTATAAATCGTACTTAAAAGTCTTATAGTAAAAACCGAGGTAGGCGATCGCTCCTTCGATCTTTTTTCTTTGAAAAGGTTTGATGGCTTGATCAAAGACAAGCTTAGGAGAGACATCACAAGTACGAGAATTGCGATTGAGATTACGATTGAGAAAATAGCAATCCCAGGCGGATTGAAGATCCATACGATAAGTCTTTGTTGGATGCTCGAGTCGATCTAGCTCCATTTCCGTGAGCGAAACACGGTCATAAGGACACGCGCCATCTCGGAGTGGATATTTGAAGTATCTCCCTAATTTTTCAATATCGGGACGAGAAAAACCTAGAACTTCTAATGTATCCTTTTTCTCGTAGTCATCTAGGCCATCGCAAGCAAGTGCGACAGATAACTGCGACAAAAATAGAAATGTCCCCAGCAAACCCCCAAGTAAGCTTCCCACACTTAAGTTCTAACTTAACCGAGCGCTTGCAGCAAATCTTTCTTCAGGTCTTCTAAATCTTCAATGCCGACGCTAATCCGTACTAATGAATCATCAATTCCGAGTTCTTTACGCATTTCGGCTGGAACGCTGGCGTGAGTCATAATCGCAGGATGTTCGATGAGGGACTCGACTCCCCCGAGGCTCTCGGCCAATGTAAAGAGTTTTACTTTTTCAAGGAAGGTCCTTGCAGCCGGAAGTCCACCTTTGATGAAAAAGGTAATCATACCCCCAAAGCCAGACATTTGAGTGCGAGCGATTTCGTGCTGCGGATGTGATTTGAGTCCCGGATAGACGACTCGATCTACCTTGGGATGAGTTTCGAGAAGCTCCGCAATTGCCATCGCGTTTTGTGCGTGCCGTTCCATGCGTACATGGAGAGTTTTTAGCCCACGCATCACCAAAAAGCAGTCCATAGGCGCAGGTACAGCGCCTACAGCATTTTGGAAGAATTTCAGATTTTGATAAAGTTCAGTATTATTAGTGATCAAAGCGCCACCAACAACGTCGCTGTGACCATTCATGTATTTTGTAACACTATGAACAACGATGTCTGCACCTAAGCTCAGAGGCTTTTGAAAATAAGCGCTCATGAAAGTATTATCTACTACGGATAGAACATTCTTACTGCGAGCTAAGTCGGCGAGACGTTTAATATCCAATATCTTCAAAGTTGGATTTGTCGGACTTTCCATCCACAAGAGCTTTGTATTGGGCTTAAATGCCGCTTCGGTTTTCTTCAGGTCGGANNTTCGAGGCCCAAACGTCGATAAACTTTTTCAAAGAGTCGATAAGTTCCACCATAAACGTCATCGCAACAAACCACATGATCGCCTGATTTGAGCGTATGCATGATGCAGTCGGAAGTTGCTAGGCCTGACGCAAATGCTAAGGCATGTTTTCCGCCTTCGAGAGAGGCAAGACATTCTTGATAGGCAGTCCGAGTTGGATTATCGCTCCGAGAATACTCATATCCAGAATGCTGCCCGGGAGACTTCTGGGCAAAAGTACTCGTCTGATAGATGGGCGTCATTACGGCGCCGGTCTGAGGATCAGGCGCTTGGCCTGCATGAATTGCTCGAGTGCCAAATCCAAACTTTGAATTATCCATATTAATTGCTTACCAGCTCAAGTCCTGTTGCCAAAGCGGAAATTCGGGCGATGGAACCATAGACCAATTCAAGAATGGGTTCATCTTCAGGGTGATCGAGGTCATCAGCTGAGTCATCCTCATAAGGCGACTTGAGGTCTGACATGCATAACTTTCTAAAGACCATTCCCTGTGAATTGAGATTATCCTCAATTCCTTTTTCAGTATTGGTCCTTAGAAATCCTCCGATGAGATCGCACCCAACCAGATAGATGACGGGCTCGGCCGCTAAACGATCGATCAAGGTCGCGGTAGGTACTCCCTCTTGAACGACGACACTGTCGATTGATTTTTTATTTTTGCCGACGCTCATTTTATTTTTAGTGCGCCGATTCATAGTTCTCAGTTCGTCTGCCGAGTGGACGACCATAATTCCCATGCCGTACGTGCCTGCATTGTTCTTAACAAAGGCAAAAGGCGGTGTGCTGATTTTAAGGCGATCGTAGGCTTCTTTCGTGCGTTTCAACACTTCATCAACTTGAATAGCCACTCTTTCANNTCATCATTGAAGTTCACTTGATCCACTTCATAGGTATCAATTTGAATAGTCCAAGGATCAATCCCCGCGATAGATGCAAACTCACCAGCGAGTTGATTGTAGTGCCGGAAATGTTCACTCTTTTTTCGGGAGTGCCATCCTAAAGTATGACTCGGATAAATCGGTTGCTGAACCAAATCCAGAGGTTTTGGATATCCAGCTGAGAAGTCATTATTAAGAATGATAAAGTCTGGAACAAACTTTTGCTCAGAAGTTTGCACACTGAGAAGTCCATCGTTGATCTGAATTGGATAAGCGGTAATTGTTTTTTCAGTTACCGAGACAAGAGAGACTGGTTCAGTGGCATTTTCTACGTACCAGCCCACTGCAACTTCATAGCCCGCATTTGTGATGACCTGTTTCAGATAGTACAAGTTCTCAATGTAGTAGGTGTTGCTGGTATGAGACTCAGGAATGATCAAAATCTTTTTAGGAACAGTACGTCCGGTGCGGCTAGATAGTGCATCAATCTGAGCACGAATTACAGCTGGAGCAGCACGAAGGTCTTCAGGACAAATATTATTAAATCCCGCTGGAAAGAGGTTACTATCGACCGGGACAATCTTGTGACCCGAGTCGCGTAGATCTACGGAACAATAAAAGGGAGGCGGAGCAACGCGGGCATGCTCACGATGCCAATCCCAGAGTTCACGTTTTTTTTTCTGAATTTTTTTGGCGAGGTCTCTTTTAAATTTCATGTGCTGCCGGTTGGCGGACACGCTAGCAATGACAAGGTCTGACTGTGATTGAGCTGCTGACATAGATTAGCTCTCTCCTAATTGATGCGATAATCGGGACAAATAATCGCTTAATCCTTTCAAAGAAGGTAAGGCAAAGTCCACGATTTTCTTTTTATCAGGTTGCATTAGTTCGATAACCATCGAAATTTTAGACTTGCAATTTGGNNGATGGGCGGAGGAGGTTCAGTGCAATTCTTGACTAGACTGGTGTAGGATTTTTCAAATTCTTCACGGGCGCCTTCGAAAAATCTCTCTTGAGTAGCGGCACTGACCTTGGGTGTTAGAGTCGAATAAAGCTCCAATAGCTGCTGGTTACTTTCCACTAAGCAGTCTGCTTTTCTCAAGATTTGATCTTTGGCCTGCGCTTCAGAAAGTTTTCCGGGGCTAGGAAAACGATTACATTGCTTAAGTTTAAGGCTAAGGTCCGTTCTTCTTGCGCCTAACTTTGCTTCTTGTACCCAGGTTTCGGTATCCACTGGGAGTCTTAACTCCTCTGGTAATGGCGTGGCCAAGTCTTTCGAAAACGAAGCGAGTGCTTCTCTAGCCCGGTCGTCTTGATTAAGTGCCATTAGTGCCTGAGCTTTTAGTAAGAGAGATGGAGATTTGATTCCATCAGGCGATTTTTTCAGAAGCTCTAGAGCGATCAGATGAGCCTGAGTGTAGGACTTGAGCTGCATGTAACATTGACCGAGGATCCATTTTCCATAAATGTCATCTCGACTCTCAGAGTAGTGCTTAAGTGGCTGCAAAGCTTTTTTAGGCTGATTTAAGTTCAAGTAAGAAAGCCCAAGATAAAGTTTTGCTAACGTTGTCTGAGGATAGGCAGGATAACGATCGATATATCTCTGCAGAGCTAGCGATGCATCTTTAAACTTTCCAGCGTGAAACGCAGATTGGCCTTCTTCCCAAAGAATTTTGGCTTCGCTTTCCGATGTGCCTCCTCTCGCCGTGACGGGATATTGGGCCCATACCGTGAGATGATTTGGATTCGCCAAAACAAGAATAAAAAGAAGACTAAAGTTGACCGCTGTCAAAGGCCATCGCGACATGGAAAAGATCCTCAATCGAGTGAACGTCCCTAGCAAGCTCTGGTAGCTGAGCAAGAAATACATCGGACGAGAAGGAGTGTTTTTTTGTAAAATGGCGAAGTTCTCGAATCGCCTCAAGCTCACGAGATCGCAAAGCCTTAAGTAGTTCTTTACCGTCAGAGTGGGCTTGGAGCGAAGGATCTTCATCGACATTGAGATAGGATAGAGAGCGATTCAGAGCAACGCCATCAAAATGAAAGCCGTGTTCACGAATACTTCCAAGAAAGTGATCGAGCTCTGGAATAGTTTCGGGCGTAGGGGAACTGACTACCATAAAGCCAACTTGTGGAGACTGAAGGAGCTGGCTTGTCTTTTTGAGTGTAGCCAGAAACTCGTTTTGAATGTCAAAAAGAGCGGATCCAAACTCAAAGAGCTGAGTCATAAATCCGGCCCCCGTAAGCTTTTCTAAGATGCCTAACGCTTTTTTCATTCCGCTAGCGACGAGCTGATTAGCAGNNGCACCAGCCACCGGATAATTTTCTCTTCAAAGAGTTTGGCGAGAAGCTTAGGCGACTCCAGGAAAGCTCGAGTATTACGACTTGGAGGAGTATCTAAGACAATAAAGTCATAACGAGGGTCCTGATGAAGTTCGTAGAGTTTTTGAAGGGCCAAGTATTCGTTAGCACCTGAAAACTCGCGCGCAAATATTTTGATTATTGGATTGTTTAAAACTCGATCCTTTGAAAGTTTAAGAGATTCAATGAATGCTTCAAAAGTTTTTCGACTATCTGGGATCACTGCGGAGAACGATCCTCGAAGTTCTTTGTTGATCTTGGCCTTCGAAATCGCGGTCCTGAGATTGTCAGTAAGGTCAGTGGGCTCATTTCCTAAAGTCTCAAATCCCAGTGAGGTGGCTAAGCGTTTGGCAGGATCAATAGTAATGACGACTGTCCGTTTGCCAGCCAGTGCAGCCCGCATAGCGATTGCAGCACTCAAGGTAGTCTTGCCAACCCCTCCAGTGCCGCAAGTGACGAGGATTTTTCTTTTCTCAATGACTTGATCTAAGCTCATAGCAAGCCTTTCTCCATGAGTAGGCTCGAAATCATTTCCACTTGGTGATCAAAGTTGTTTTTGAGAACTGGAGGGATATAGGGGAGTTCGGCAAACGCGAGCTTCTCTGATTTCCAGAGCTCCAAGTTTTGTTCCTCAAGCGAGTGTCGATGCGCTAGGTACTCACTCGCAGATTGGGGGACCGGGGAGTCTTTTAATTGTCGCTCAGACACGATCTCTGACTTCGGAAATCGTCGGTTAACCAGATAGCCGGGAGCATTGGAAGGAAATAGGTCCAAGAGATAATCTCGAAGCTCGAGCGATTCTCGAAGGGGCATTTCCTCGGCGAGGGAAACTATGATCTGTGCCGTTGAGTTTGGGTCATCGAAAGTTTCTAGCATTGCGAGTGCGTCCTTTTGGATCGGTCCGCCTTTAAATAGGTTGGCAAAATTGCGTGTACTTTGAAACATGGTGATCCCGTAGCCGGTTGAGGGCATGTCCACTACAATGTGAGTGTAATTTTTCCGTTCGTGCCAAATTTTTCCGAGTAAAACGATCTCTCTGACACCAGGAGCAGCTTTTGCCAGATACTGCATCAGTTTATTGCGAAGAAAGATGCGGGTCAGGGCCGGGATCCCAATCCTTATCCCTGCATACTCTTCAAAGGCAGTCATGGCTTCGCAGTTTAGATGCCACAAGTGGGGGGTGATTTGGACTAGCGCGCCGGGGTCCAGGTGAGGATCCTCAATCGTGACCAGCAAGGTCTTCTGTTTTTGCTTGGCCAAGGCGTGAGCGGCGGCATGGGTGATAACTGTTTTTCCCACTCCACCTTTTCCTTCAATGAAGACCAGTGGGCGATGAAAGAGATCTTTAAGAGGTTTCATAATCATGTCGCTCGGTTGGATACGACCATATCCACTGAAACATTGCAATCAACGGCAGACATTCATACACTGCTCTAAACACCGTATGAGAGAAGAGAGGTAACATTGCAATGCGTCTAAGTGCACTTCGAACCCCGTTAGCTGCAGCATCAGCTGCATTTTTCGTGACAAGCCTAGTCCTAGTCGCCGGATGTGGAGGCCCTAAAGCTTTTACAAAAGGTGAATACGATGATCCAACTCGTGTCGAACTATTGGATGACAAATTTAACGAAGCCGACATGCAACAAATGGCGGACACTGTCATTAAAGCCATGGTTGCTTGTGACTATGTCGCTAAAGCGCCTAAGCCACCAGTCGTGATGGTTGAAAAGGTCCAAAATCGAACTGAAGAGCATATCGATACAGTCTCGATGACCGATAAGATCAGAACTGCTCTGATTAAGTCTGGCAAAATTAGATTTGTGAATAAGCAAGAGCGCGGCACGTTGGACGAAGAGTATGAGTACCATAACTCAGGCGCAGTGACTGGACCCACCGCTAAGAAGCGTGGCAAACAAATCGGTGCCGACTATATTTTGAGTGGCGCCATGGCTACCAACGTTCAGCAAGTGGGCAACGATAAGTTCATTTATTACAAACTCACAATGAATCTGACTAATATGGACACTTCGACCATTGATTGTGTGGAAGAGCGTGAGATCCGTAAAAAGTATCGTAAACGTAGTGTTGGTCTCTAAGATCTAGTTTGAGCTCAATGAGAAAAGGTGGTCTCTTTGTAGCGTTATGTCTGATAGGGAGTGCGGTCGGTTGTTCGTCCGCGCGAATGTCAGACCATGCCTCGGACTCAATGTTTCGAGAAGGCCGCTACGAAGAGGCCGCCCAAAAATTAAAGGCCGGTGTCGAAGAACAAGGTGAAAGCGGCCGAGATGTTTTATTATACTTGCTGGATTTAGGCCTCACTCTGCACGCGGCCGGTAAATACGAAGAGAGTAATAAAGCCTTTCTTAGGGCAGATCAAATTGCCGAGATTAAGGATTACACAAGTCTATCGACAGAAGCGGCCACGCTTCTTACAAGTGACAATATCAAAGATTATAAAGGCGAAGATTTTGAGAAAGTGCTGATCAACACTTATCTCGCGATGAACTTTGCTCTCATGGGTGAAACGGAAAGTGCGCTCGTCGAGGCGCGTAAGGTCAATCGCAAGCTTTATCTGATGGTGACTGAAGGAAAGCGTAAGTATAAGCAAAATGCTTTTGCTCGTTATCTCTCAGCGATCCTTTATGAGTCCGAGCAAAATTGGAATGACGCGTACGTCGATTACAAATTTACCCATGATCTCATGCCTGAGTTTAAAAACGTAGGACTCGATCTCTATCGTATGGCCTGGTTGTTAGGGATGCCTGATGAAATGGAGAGATGGGAGCGGAAATTTGGGCTCTCGGACGAAGATAAAAAAAGTGCTAAGGCGCTTCATCTGAAAAACGGCAAGCGCATCTCTCGACCTGAACGGGGTGAGATCATCGTGCTTTATGAAAATGGGATCTCCCCAATTAAAAGGCCTCATCCGAATTGGTCGCAAGTACCTAAGTTTTACCCGAGGTACAACCCCGTGGGCGGCGCTAAGATCCGAGTGCAAGGTGGTACTTTAGCTAGCGCTATCGAGGCTGACACTTCGATGCTCCATAATATCGAAAGTACCGCGATCGAAAATCTCGA
>DBAE01000233.1:10843-28300 GCA_002291495.1 Bacteriovoracaceae bacterium UBA1018
ATGCTAAACAAGTTGAAAATGTAACAGATAGCCCTTTATTAGGCGCAGTGGCAAAGATCGCAATGTGGGCGAGCGATCAGGCTGATGTGCGGTCTTGGAATTTGCTACCGCACGATCTTCAGATTGCGCGCATCCCGGTAGACCCAGGGACCTATGATGTGAAAGCTATGCCAGCTGGGGCTTCGGAACTCCCGGATCGCACCATTGTCGTTGGTCCAGGAAAGAAAGTTTTTGTGAACTTTCGGTATGCTCCCCGCTAAAAGGTGCTCCTCACCTTTTGTCATATGGGTGCGTCATTTTGCCTATTTCAGACATTCATAATAGACTAACTGATTGTATTTGCTGCCTTATTTTATTTTGATAGGTTGATCTATCAAAATTGACTATTCACCTTTTATTCAAGTTCTCATTGGACCCAGGCAGGTTGGAAAAACTACTGCTGTCCGGAACCTTCAAGCTCAGTTTGGCCAAGATCGCTTTGTCTATGCTTCAGCCGATGAAAGTCTCGTCCACCCCGGAGAATGGTTAAAAGAAAAATGGATGGCCGCTGCTCGAAATTAGCTACACCAAGCTATTGGGACAGCTTCAGGAAATAGGAAATGTTGAAATAGTTAAGCACTATATTTCCCTCTACGAAGGTGCATTTTTATTTAGGGCACTCGAAAAATATTCAACAAATGCGATTAAAGCCAAAGCGTCGAGCCCAAAGAAAGAAAGAGGGCGACTCCTCGAGTTAAGTGTTGGCTCAGTTTTGAATCGCCTTCCCGGTGAACTCTATTATTGGAGAGATGGTAAGCACGAAGTCGATTTTGTTTACGTGCTTGGAAAAAGTGTCTATGCGATTGAGGTCAAATCGAGCAGACCTCGAGGCACACGCGGATTAACGGAGTTTAGGAAGCGTTTTGCAAAATCAAAGGCCGTAGTGGTGAGGGAAGAAGATTTCCTACGCTTTGTTGCTGATCCTCAAAGTTTTTTGAGTAGTGCTCTGTAATTAAAGAAGTCATCGCCTATAAGTATCTGAATTTAAATGCGATAAATTGAAAGAATAAATGTTGACTATTTGAGTCAGATGATTCAAATTGCGCCCACTTCTTTGATTCGCTCACCACTGATCCACNNTCTGTTTATCTGTTTATCTGTTTAGGAGAAAGAAATGAAAAAGCTTTTAGTTGCAGTTTTTGCGTTGGGTTCTGCTTCCGCTTTTGCCCACGAAATGGGCAGCTGTACCACGAACGTGGTTGATAGCATTTATCGTATCGAAGAAGTCGCAGCTACGGTAGCTGATTACGATGCAACGATCAAGAATATGGGTAGTCATGCAGGCCCAGCCATGGACGCCGCACTTCAGGCCAATGATGATAAAGAAAACTTGCAGAAGAGCATTCAAGCTCTCGCTAGACAAGTTTGCGGCAGATAACTAGGCTACGTCGGGTTAGGATGACCCGCACGCTCAGCCGTAGGACATTCTATCCGAACTAACTTTCGATATTTAATTGTTTGGTTTGAGAAAAATTCCCAATCTAAAAGCGCACATATCACCGAATGATGCTTTATGCCGTTTGAGTGCTGCTCCGTATGCAGAGAGTGCCTTACTCTTTTTTACATAAATGTGTCTAAAAGAAGCTGTCAGCGGTAATTGGATAGCTCTTAACTGATCGAGGTTTTCACTTCTGTTGATTGCTACGATCATCAGCTCATTCAGTATGTCTCTTGAAATTTTAGGTAGGTAAATTCCGAGATCTAAAATCTGTTCAAAAGTTGGGTTAATTTTATCCAAATGGCTAATAACATTTGCAACAGTAGTATCAGACCCAATTATATCTCTGCGTAAAGCGATTGAACTATTATCATCCACTGAATAGCGGCGAATTATATCAAGAAATTGATCTGAATTTTCGGATTTGAGTAGGAACTGGGCGTAATGTTCAGAATTTCCGGGCGATAAGTAAAATAAGGTTCTTATGATCTCTTCGCCCGAATAGGCTTCCCCGAGAACCATGAAAAAAAGCTTTTCTTGATCAAATTCTGAAAACTTTTCCTTGGTTCGCTTAGTCTCATCAATAATTACTCTAAGACGTTCATTGAAGTTTTTTGCCTTTTTCAAGAGATCTTGGACTTGAACGAATCGTTGATTCACCTTGCTGCTTGTATCTGTAAATTTTTTGTTTCCGGAGAGGTGCTCTTCGAGCTCCGAGAATGCATTGGTGATCACTTGCATGTTCGCGTTTGCTTGTTCAAATGGGAGAGGGCTGACATCTGGATGATAGATTTTTGCAGCGGTGAGATATGCCCTTTTGATTTCAGCAAAAGTAGCATTCTTTTCTACGCCAAGAATTTCGAAAGGGTCCCTACCGCTAAGATTTGGAGTAGTGTCTTGTGCTGAAGTAGATTGCGAGAAGATCAATACCGAGCTGACAAGGACAAATAGTGATTCTCTTAAAGTCATGAAAACTTGTCGGGTTTTCTATAGATTTCCTTTATTCCGACAATTCAGTGACGAGACTATTTGTAATCCTGAGCNNAGCTTCAAACTATTAATCTTGATCCCGTCTTTAATAAACAGTCGCTCGAAAAGAGTCACTTCCGGGATCTGAAGAGCAGTTGGGTTTGGGTGGCCCGCATGCAGGTCAGTGGTACGTTCGACGATCTCCCAGGTTGGATCCTTTGAATTGAGATTGTGTAATGCCTCTTCCATCCACTGAAAATATCCAAAATGGTCGGTCTTAATGTGAAAGATACCACCCTTACGAACGACTTGTGCCAGAGCCGTGAGGCGTTCTGGAGTGATGTAACGATTTTTCCAATGCGCTTTTTTGGGCCATGGATCGGGAAAGTAAAGATAGAGGTTGTCGATCTCTTCTTTTCCAAAGATGTACTCAATTCGCTCAGCATAAGCGCGAATGAAAAATAGATTTTGAATGTTTTTGGCGATGGCTTTTTCAGCAGCCTGGTAGATGATTTTAAATTTCCAGTCGATGCCGATGTAGTTGTTTTGCGGGTTTTGATGAGCCCACTCACGGATCACATGGCCTTTGTTGCAGCCGATTTCGACGTGAAGAGGTCGACGAGAGGTCGTATTCTGATGTTGGAAAACCTCATGCCAGCGGCCACGATGGTTTTCTGCTTCGTTATCCGCGACTGCTAGTCGTGGAATTTCCTGAATCTTAGCAGCGTACGGGTTATCCGAACGGTGGTATCTAAAGTCAGGGTGGGTAAGTGGTACCCTCGAGCGTTTTGAGTCAGTCTGATCTGATGTGGATTGGTCGGCCATAATGCTTAGCCAGTCATCGCACATGTTCTTTAACGCTTGTAGCTAAAAATCCTAAAGTCCGAAATTTAAGCCCATTTTATGGTTTGTAGCTTGGGTACCTAACTCAGCCTGAATCAGGTACCCCTAGCTTCAATGTGCTTATCTAACTGAACTTTACGTATCCAACTTCGGTCGCTTGGACCCTATTATCCCAAGAGTTTCAACGCGAACTGAGCGTTTGAATTAGCTTGAGAAAGGGTAGAAACGTTGGCTTGAGTCAAGATGTTGTTCTTGGTCAATTCAGAGGTTTCTTCAGCCATGTCGGTATCACGGATACGGCTGTTAGCGCCTTCTAAGTTTTCACGATAGATAGCTAAGTTGTTGATTGTGGATCCCAAACGATTTTGTAGGGCTCCAAGGCTTGCGCGATTTTCATTCACTTTGTTGATCGCTTTATCGAGCATAGCCATGTTTTGTTGTGAAGCCTCTTTGTTAGCCACAGACACCGTGTCGATGCCTAGAGACTCGAGAGAGGTTACAAGACCTTTTGAATCGAATACGAAGCGGTCTTCTGCTGCCACGTTGTTGATACCGATTTGGATATCAAGTTGTGGAGAAGTGCCGTCAAGGAGTTTTGCTCCGTTGTATTCAGTAACTTTTGCGATACGGTTAATTTCTTCTTTGATGGCTTGAACTTCTTTGTCTACGAAACCGCGTTCGGTATCGCCGATAGTGTCAGAAGCGCCTTGAATCGATAGTTCGCGAAGACGAATTAAGATGTTTGATACTTCGTTCATCGCACCTTCGGCGACTTGAACCAAGCTGATACCGTCATTAGCGTTTCGGCTAGCTTGTTTCATACTGCGAATGTTGGCTTTCAATTTTTCACTGATTGCCAAACCTGCAGCATCATCTCCTGCGCGGTTGATTCGAGAACCCGAAGAGAGTTTCTCGAGAGATCTGTTTTGATTGTGAAAGTTAATGCCAAGGTGTCGCTGAGCAGCGATTGCCTGTGTATTTGTTGCTATACGTAAACCCATTGAAATATCCCCCTAGTTAGCTATTAAGCACCTCCTCCATGATCTTCATTTTTAATCCATTTGTTCCCGGGCAATCCCTGCCTAGTTACATCCCTCTCATCGGAGCAAACGAATCCAACTTTAAAAAATTTTGAATTATTTCAATAAGTTATACTTGATTTACTTGGTCGGTTATTAGTCTGACCTAAAGAGTCAGCTAAAAAAACCGATACGTATTATTGTGAGACGATGTACTAAGTCTTTAACATCATTGGTTTTACTAAGTGTGCTTACGATCACTCTCTCAGCGTGCCAGGTCACGCTGGAGTCCGTTTGTAATGGGCAATATCAAAAATACGATGAAAAAATTTCTAATGCGGTCCTAGCTCTTTCGGCGTGGGACCACCCGGGTCAGCCCCGAATAAGAGGACGTCGCATTGCTTCGGTGATGGAAATGGCTCCTTTAGATCGGAGTGCTTGGCAGGAATGGGCACAAGAGAGACTAAAAGAATCACAACACATGGCTGATGTGCTTGAGTCGAATCAAAAGTACGCTAAAGCACGAAAAAATATACAAGAGGCCTGCGACACCCTCGTCGCTATCCATGGTTATGCTACAAAGGGCGATGCCCATAGAATGGTAGCAAGTCTCAATCAAGTGAGACAAAAGACTCAAAAGGCCTATGAACTAGCCTGTGAAGGTAATAAGTCTAAGTAGAGCGGGTAAAGTAAAGCGGCACGAAACAAATAGTAAACAGAGATTACTTAGTTTCGACTTCAGATTGCTGAGCAGGTTGGCGCCCAGGANNCAGGAGTGTGATAAATATTAAATTCTTGGAAATAGCGGGTGTTTTGATAACGAAACTCGACTTGAATAAGGTTTTTCCCAGGTAAAAGAGGGATGTAGTCAGTCGAATATGCACTGCCGTTACTTTCTGAAAATACGGTTGCTCTATATTGGGCAGTGCTGTTTTGGATTTGAGACTCAAGCAACTTTGGTCCTGATTTACAAAAGCTACCCGTCAATCGAACTTTAGCTGCGCCAGTATTTTGATCCTGCATGGTATCGCAGCCTACATTCAGTTTAAAAGAGTGGTCGGTAACGCTAAAAGTAGATCCAGGCTTGTAGGTTGGACGAGCCGACATTGGGCTAAGCGAGGTAAATTGCAAATTGCTTCGATGTTGAAACAAATCGTACACGGATTTCAAAAAAATCGTCCCAACAACCGCTAGTACGACTATTTCGACCGGATTTACTCTGTAACGTTTATAGAATTGCGCAGAACTCATACGAAGGCTTATCGTAAGATTGCGTCATGTGCTTGAGACAAAAATTGTCTCTATTGTTTGATTAGCCATCCGTGGCTTATCTAAGTGAGCTCCCTTACTTACGAACTTGACTGATCAGCCATTGTTGGACGTCTGGCCTTGCATAAAAGGTGTCCCAGCCTCCATGTCCTTTTGCTCCGATAATTACGCTGAGTTTAAATAGTCCAGCATATCCGCTGCAGCTTTTGATTTTGGTCTGGAACGTTTTCCAGTTCGTATATTTAAAGATGCCATCTAGCTCTAGACCAGCCGCCCAAATCGGGAACTGATCGACATCGCAAACCGATGGCAGTGATGGTGGGCCCATCGAATGGATAACCGCACCAGCATAGGTGTCTCTATGCTCTTTGATCTGGGTATTAACACCAGCTCCGCCCGATGATAGGCCTGCAAGCGTCACTTTGTCCGCATTGATCTTGTACTCACTGATCGCGTCGAGTACGAGGTCATGCAAATCGTAAGATCTCCACCATACATCGCCCGACGCTACTCCAGCGGCACGCCCGTGTGGAGCAATTACAATACCTTGGAAGGTGCTACGTAAGGTCGCGTCCTTATGGAGCTGGCGGATAAACCCTTCTGGATTTGTATGAATTGATTTGTGGTCGACGCTTAAAGTGCTGCCTCCGATTCCAGTAAGTGAGATCACGACTGGATACTTTTTGCTTGGATTAACTCCATAATCATTGGGTAAGAATACTGCTGCATCGTAGCCCGAAGACCTATCCCAAATATGTAGCTTTCCAGCACGAGAATCAGCAGTTTGAGTTGAAGTGTTTGACACCATTAGGCTCATCGAATCAGAAGCGCTCAAGCCTAAGTTGTCTGAAGCAGTGAGTTTAAAGACATAGGTACCAGCAACTAATCCACTGAGGGATAGTTTGGCAGTTGTAGTACCTGATAGGGTACCTGCAGCTGGACCACTAACTTTAGTCCACTTAAAGGCTTTGGTATAACCGTCAGGATCTACCGAGGAGCCAGAGATTGATATGCTGTGAGTTGGTAAGGTTAAGGTTTTGTCCGCTCCAGCGCTTACTTTTGGAGGTAAGTTAGCCGATTTTTTTACGTAGATATTAATATCATCGTATTTGACGACAGCATTAGTATTGCTGCGTACCTCGATTCGAAATGTATAAGTACCTACCAGAAGATTAGATACTGTTACTTTTGGTTCAGACCGTACATTGTAGGTGTTAGTTGGCCCTGAAATTTTACGCCAATAGAGATGACCACCTTGATTTTTGATCGATGTCCATTGAGTGCTCGTTATTGTGCTCACAATCGTAGCCGAGTTCGTAGGTAAGTAGAGCGTTTTATCTGCTCCTGCGCTGATTGATGAAGGTGCTGTGAATGCGGCTTCCGCGACTGCTNNGACTGCGTGATTGAGTAGCATTAAACCTGCGATAGCGGCACACGTATAACGATAAGTAAGTCTCATAAATCCCCCCGGATAAGACTGTCCACTTACGTACCGCTGCCTCTATTAATCCTACGGAATAAACGGTGATCTACAATGTGTCTTCGATGACTTTCGTGTGACTGTTAGGGTCCGTGAACTATGCTAACAATCTTGGCGAGATCGTGTTACATCCCGATCATGTCAAAACGAATCAAAGTTTATGAATATTCAAATTGTTCTACTTGTAAAAAGGCCCTGAAATACCTGGATACAAACGAGATTGAGTATGAAGCGATTTCGATAGTTGAACATCCGCCCACCCTGACAGAACTGAAACAAATGCTTGAGCATTATAAAGGGCAAGTAAGTAAGCTTTTCAATACGTCTGGAGTCATGTATCGAGAGCTCGAACTTTCTAAAAGGCTTCCGACCATGTCCAAAGATGAGGCCATTCAGCTTCTTTCTAAAAACGGAAAACTGATAAAACGCCCCTTTCTCCTGACTGAGAAGCGTGGTGTAGTCGGCTTTAAACAAGAAGAGTGGGAGACTGTAATTCGTCCATGATCCGGATCGATATCTTAGGGCAATCATCAGTTTTGGTAGCGGTGACGAGTTTTGCACTCGCCTTTTCGGTGTTGGCTCGAAATGTTCGTAATAAACTTTTTATCTCGTTTGCGATTCTCTGTGCCCTGATTTGTCTATGGGAAGTCTTTTTCTTCTTAGATAAGATTTGGCCCGAATCGGGTGTCTATTACTGGTTGCACCTTTTAATCAATATCTGGCTTGCTCCCACCGGGTTGCTTTTTATCCGAATTATGATGCGGGTGCGGGATCGCTTCAGTCAGCTCCTATTGAATATCTGTTTTATCTTTGCGTTTTTATTGTCTGGTGCGCTCATGCTCGGACTCAATCAAGTTCCGTTGATTAAACAATGGATCTTTTTTGCACCAGCTCCGATTGTGATTCAAATCTTGAGATTGCTGTGGACTGATAAAAAAGTGCTCCAAGCAATTGAAGTAGGGCGATCTAATCTTCAGTTTTCGTGGAAAACAGTAGCGCTCGAAAAGCGTACTCTTATCTACTTAGGTTGTATTGTCGTTCTCTCCACTTCAGTTCTTGACCACGTGCCTATGTTAGGGGACGTGATTCCAGTTATCGGCAATCTGCTTTTAGCCGTGTATCTCTTTTTCTTAAGCCAAGCGATTACTCAACAACGACTACTCAATTTCGGAGAGCTCTTTTCAAGATTTTTGGTTCTACTGGCAGTGTCTCTCATTCTAACTGCAGTCTATGCATTGATGGTCGCTTGGATTGAAGACAGCCCCGGGTTATTTTTTCTCAATTCGTTTATCGCATCTTTCTTCGTCCTCATGTTGCTTGATCCGCTCAGAACCACCATGAGATTTCTGACAATTCGTCTTTTGACTCAAAAGCACCGGAGTCTTCAGGAGATCCTTCGCGAATCGCAGCGTAAGCTCACCGGCGTAATGGGTTTAGAGAGCTTGTTTGAAACGATCTTTATTGTGATGGAGCAGACGTTGGGGCCCGATTCAGGTGCGCTTTTTATCTTAAAGAACGATGGTACAAAGTATCAACACGTCAAAACCTATCACGCTCCATGGCTCAACGAACAAGAAGAGCCGAGTGAATCCGCAATACTCAAAGAGGTTTTGGTTGATCATAAACTTTTAAGGTACTGCCGAGAGCTACATAAGAAAGGCGATTTGCCGATTCTGCTCGATCAAAATCTCGAAAACGAAGTTGAACGTTCGGCTAGTCGTACTCAAAAGGCGATGCTGACTGGGCTAATTCAGGCCATGAAAGCTTTGGGTGGCAATCTTCTGATTCCGCTCTTCGATACAGATCAATCTACCGATCAGATCCTTGGTTTTGTTGTGCTTGCGATACCGGCGCCACCGGAACCTTGGGGTAATAACTGGGGTCTTCTTCAAATCATCTACCCATACTTTGAGCAAGCCGCTCAAACTTTGCGAAATACCGAAGTGTACGTCCGACAACGCGAGATTGAGAGGCTTGCGGCTCTAGGTGAGATGGCCGCTGGCCTCGCACACGAGATTAGAAATCCACTGGGTGCCATTAAAGGAGCAGCTCAATTTTTGGATCCATCTGCAGCTCGCCCTGAAAGTAAATTTCTAGGAATTATCTTGGAAGAAGTGGATCGCCTGAATCGAGTAGTGACTCAATTTTTGGATTATTCTAAACCGTTTTCTGCCACTTATGAGCGGGTTGATCTGAATGAACTCGTTCGTAAGACCATTGATTTTCTGAGACCGACTATTCCCCAAAACGTATCCTTAACTGTCGATATTGGGCCAGGTGCCTTGGTGGTTCGAGCTGCACCGGGTCAAATTCAGCAAGTCCTACTTAATCTCGTCCAAAACAGCATCAAAGCTTTAGAGAAAAGCTCGGATGCAAAAGTGCAAGTCACAGTGTCGGTGTCGGGACGGAGAAACGCCAAAAACGCTCTGATTGTGGTTGAAGATAATGGACCGGGAATTAGCCGCCAGAATATGGAAAAAATCTTTATCCCGTTTTTTACAACCTCTCCGAGTGGAACGGGGCTGGGACTATCGATTTGCCAAAAGATCATCGAAGCTCATCAGGGCAGAATTGAGGTTCAAAGCGAAGAGAAGCGTTTTACTCGATTTCAGGTCATTTTGCCCTCTTTACCTGAAAATGATATGGCTGTACCTAGGTAACTCAATATTGGAGAAAGTCCGTGACTGGCCGAATATTAATTGTCGATGACGAAAAAAATATCACCTTTGTCATCCAAGCGATTTTGGAGCGTGCTGGATTTGAAACGGTAGTTTTTAACGACAGTCAAGAAGNNTGCCTGGACCGGGTGGTATGGATATCCTCAGTAATTGCCAGGAGCGTTACCCGGCTATGCCTGTGGTGATTATCACAGCATTTGGAACAGTTGAGTCTGCAGTCTCTGCACTTAAAAAAGGCGCGTTTGACTTTATCACCAAGCCATTTGATCAAGACGAACTGATTAATGTCATCAAAAAGGCAGTAGCAACCCATATCGAGCGATTAAAAGAACCCATTATGGTCCTTGGAAACGCAGCTCAGATGAGTGCTCGAACTGCTTTACAGCCGGCGTTTATCTCAGCGCTTGATCCCGATTGTTCGATGATCGGATCAAGTGGGCAGATGCAGGAAATCTTCAGGGTAATTGGAAAGATTGCGCCTTCAACATCGACTGTGTTGATTCGCGGCGAGAGCGGGACAGGCAAAGAGCTCGTAGCGTTTGAGATTCATCGTAAGTCACAAAGATCGAATAAGCCTTTTATTAAGATTAATTGTGCTGCAATACCTGCAACTTTGATTGAGAGCGAACTTTTTGGATATGAAAAAGGATCCTTCACGGGAGCCGTTACCTCAAAACCAGGCAAGTTCGAACTAGCCCATGAAGGTACATTGTTTTTGGATGAGGTGGCTGAGATGCCTCTCGAGATGCAGGTCAAGCTTTTGCGGGTTCTTCAGGAACAAGAATTTGAACGCATCGGAGCAGTTTCGACCACAATAGTAGACGTCCGGATTATTGCAGCGACCAATAAGGATCTGGATGCCGAAGTCAAAGCAGGCAGGTTTAGAGAAGATTTATTCTATCGCCTTAATGTAGTTCCGATTGGCTTGCCAGCTTTAAGATTCCGAAAGGAAGATATTGATTCATTGATTCGATATTTCTTGGAGCAATTTAATGAAAAATTTNNCACTGCTCTTGAGCCTCAGTGTCTACTGGCATTGAGAAGCTATCCTTGGCCAGGAAACATTAGACAACTCGAAAATGTACTCGAGCGAATGGTGCTGATGAGCGATCACACAGTCTTGAGACTGCAAGATTTGCCCGAAGAAATACTGGCCACTCTACCTAGTTACTCGACGACCGGCGAAGATCGAACGCAGTCAGAAGAGGGTTCATCCTTTAAAGAGATCGTCCGAAAACAGACTCAACATCTTGAGCGAGAACTGATTGAAAGAGCACTCGAAGAAACAGCCGGAAATGTAACTCGGGCTGCGGAAAAACTTGGGCTTTCTCGTAAGGGCTTACAACTCAAACTCAAAGACTTGGGCCTAAGGGCTCGGGATTAATAACCACTCATAAAGTAGCCGACTAGCGGAGACCGAGTCTTGAAGACCGGCGCAAGTCACTTTTTCCAATCGTTCGCGGGCAGACGTGAGAGAAGGGTCTGTAGAAAGTTGTAAGTAGTCAAGAGCTCCTTGATTATGTGCGAGATCGTATTTTGGAGCTTTCAGTTTTGTACCCACAAAATCCATCAAGGCACTTCCCATCTCAGATGCTCTTTGGGATGAGCGATTTAATACTTCAAAGGCGAGATCTCGGGGTGCAGAAGTTGACGCTGGAAGCCAGCGAAACGGAATTGCCGGAGCCTGTTGCATGCAAGAATGAAAGGGAGATTGCTCGGCTTGAGCCAGGAGTAAACTCACATATCCTTCATAGGCCCAGTGATAGTTGGAGATCGTTCGAGTCGTTTCTTTCACCAAGTTGGCAAATCCTTTGGACGGTGGCCACATGAGAAGCGCTGAGAAAGGAACCATTCCAAGATTTGGAATTTGAGTTGAGTGAAAGGGTTGTGTGAGATCCTGAACGTAGTGTGAAGCCCATCCAATCAACTCGAGCGCTAAACGAGGACTTGCTTCTTTGAGTTTTGTGCGCGCAAGCTGCGCGGTCTTTTCGACTCTGAGTGGCGCTTCTCCGAGAGCATGAGTGGGTACTTGAAAAGTTGAGACCGGTCGCGAAACTTCCCATCCCCCAAAATACATATGTCTAAAACCTTGGCTGGTAGGTCCAGTCGAACCTCCCATGAATTTTCGCATTTGATGGGGATCTGCCGATTCAGGCAGATCTTGATCCATTCCTTGATCGGGTGCCTCGACTGCAAATGCGATGAGTTCGCGAGCAGATTGAGGTTTATTGATTTGCGCGGAAGAGGGCATTTGATCTGCATTGAGTTGAAGGGACTGTGCGATCTCGGAAAGATCATTGAGATCAACTTGGTTGTTTTTCGATGAAGCCAAGTGGTTTTCGAACTTTCTGGTAAGTGAGTGTTCTTTTGGGAGAATCCAAGCAGTGAGAAGCGCGTGGCGATCCCAAGCTTGTGCGGTGTGAGGATAAAATGCAGAGGCCCAGATATAAAGATAGAGGCAGAGACAGATGCTCCGAGTTAGGAAATGAGGCGCTTGGTCTTTAAAAGCTGGCATGAGCGTGTTAAGGCCTAGGGCGAAACCTTGGGGGTAACTTTCTATGCTATTGCGCCGCATGGCTATTGTCCTTTCTGCGTTAACAACGTTCATCACTTTAACGACTCTACCAACATACGCATATGCAACGGATTGCCATCAACTCTTAAGTGAAGATGATCAGATTGAGGTTGCCCTGCTTATCAGGCGTTATCTCAATCTAGATTATGAATTGACAAGAGAAACTGAAACCTTTCGAAATCTCGTCTCTGAAAAGACTCAACTGAAAGGGAAACTCGATTTTCAGCAAATGCGAAAGATCGACCATAAGCTACTTGAGGCGGCTATGCTGATTGATGAAAAGAAAGTCGCACTCGCGCGTCTGAATCGCAGTATAGAGTCAGAGATTAAGAAGGCTCTGAAGAACTCTCCAATTCCAAAAAAGGGTTCTAAAGAGCCGAATCTCAGGGAACTGATGAGTATGGCAGAGATCTTGGACACTCATGATAAAAATGTCATCGCATTTGTGAATTTTTACAGCATCTTCTTTACCAATGAATATCTGAGAAAGGATGCAGCTGCTCAGAACCTTGATCAAGAAAAAAGCCGAAGCCTTTTTGGAAAAACGTACGAGCATCTCTCCGGAAATCTACATGATCTCTTGACCTCTCGGGAGTTACCGACTGAAGAAACTGACGAAATTGCGCTCAAGGAGTTTGTGCAATACATGGAAGAAGTTCGGGATGGAAAAGAGAATTTTGATATCAGGACTTTTAATCAAATGAGCTTAAAGGTGAAGAACTTTAGTATTAAGACCGAAAACAAAATTCTAGACCGAGTGAAAGAGATCCGAACTGGCTTTGAAATGACATTTAGAAGGCCACCGAGCGGTCCATGATGAATTCGAAATTTTTTCTCACCTCAGGTCTTTCGGTTTTGCTCAGTTTCGCTGTCGCGAGCTCGGCGTTTGCGCTGAATTGCACCGAACTTCTGGATGAGGACGATCAGATTGATGTTGGAATTCGGGTTAAGGAGTACGTCGAAAGAAAGAATCAACTGATTGAAAACGAGCAGCGTCTTAAGTCTCTTGCTGAAACGACTCTAAAGCTCAAAGAATCCATTCAATCGAAGAATCGAATAGTTCGATTGTTTGCAAGGGGCGATCAAGTTCGGTTGAAGAGTAGTCTTGAATTAATTGAAACCTATGCGCAGGAGTATGAAACCCGACTCGGTCATTTGCGCGCGCTTCTGACAAATATTAATCTCAAAATTGAGTCCGCGTTTCATCGTTCGAAAGATCAAAGCGTGAGAAGACTTTCTGTCGTTCACTCTTATTTTTTGCAGGCCATGGANNAAAGGCTGTTGTAGTCGCGTCGGAAAAAGTTTTTTTTGAGATGAGCAACGGACAGGAGACATTGAATATTCGGTCTGTTAAAAAAGCGACTATGGAAGAGCTCTCTGTTTCGTTGAAGGCCCTCTACGGTCATTTAGAGCAGCACTCAGACGAGATATTTATGCTTCGTGAGGTCGATTGGAATGAAGACGATCGAATTCATTACTGGGCGATGGAAAAATTTGCATCGGATATTTTGATGGAAGGCGTAGCCTTTGATTNNGTTCCAAAGGCTGCACTTTTACTTTCTCGATGTAGTGGCCAAGTTCAAAATGGTATTCGATCGATACATTTTGGATGTACGGGATGCTTTCGAAGAGGCCATCATTCAGAGGCAGGCCAATGAAGCAAATTCTGGAACGGCACCAAGTGAATCATCTAATGGTTCTCATAAAGATTGACGACCACTGCCCGTACTGAGGTCGGCGGGTTTTCGCTCAGCGCTTGTTTTAGCCTTTGAGGTTGATCTACCTCGAAGACTTTTACTCCATCGGGAAGTTGTCTCATCAGATCAGCTTGTTCAACGATTTGACCACCTGTAGCAGCGGCTAATCCATTTCGGAATATGACCAAATCCATGCGAGCACGTCTGCGCAAAGCTTCAGTCAGCGCAAGATTTGCCGTTGAAACAACCGAGAAATCTCCAGACACAGCTAATGTCCTGCCAGCTCCTGAAAGTGATGCTCCGATGGCTAGCGGAATGGCGCCACCCATGTGCGTGCACACGTTGATGAGGTTTTTAGGGGGTAAGCCAAAAAGCGAAGAGGTGCCAGCGTCTCCCGTGATCCAGTCGTAGCTCTCTTGGGTCATCACATCAAAGTAAGGCTCATAGCTTTCGGCCGTCGCCTTGAGTACTGGAGGCAGGTCCCTTGGGCATTCTGGAAGCGTTTCGATGCGATGAAAAAATCTTGGGCTTAGAAGAGGATTGAGCAGAGCTTGATGACGAGCAGCAGGTCTAAACTTGTTTTGGTGCGACTGAATGAGAGTAGAAATTAAGCTTTTGATCGAAGCGAAAAGAGATGTATCCGGAGTCTTAGCGGCATCCAGTGAAAGAAAGATCGGTTTTCTAATTTCTAAGGCGAGTTCAAAAGAGAATCGGGTTTTTTGATAAAGATCAGTTAAGTCGGCCGAAATCACATTTGCGCCGATCGAAGTGAGCATCTCTTTTGATGCAAACGGATGATCCGAGCTGACACCTGCATAATCTTCAAATGTGAAAATCAGAAGAGGTGCACCACAGCCTGAGTATAGGCTTGCAACGACGCTATTCATTGCTTTTGCGATACCGTGAGATTTTACAAATACAAACCCTGGAGAACCAGAGAGTGAGGCGCCATGAGCGACCGTGTAGGCAAGCTCTTCGTGATAAAAGTGAGAATGAGTAGGTGACTCATCTGAAAGAGCCGCAAAATATTCAGTCGCGCCTTTTCCAGGAACATAGGTGTAAATAGGTATTCTTTCGGATCCGTTTGCCATAGAGCCCCCAAACAGGTTTGAGGGTGAGGATCTAATTAGTTTTTCGAATCAGCAAGTGGAATGTTATTGCGCACTGGGCCTTTACTGATTCTCAATTAAGCCCGATGTTGGCTTTTCTACACTGGTTGCGTCCGAAGCAACTGAGAGAGGCTGCTTTTCGGATTCGAAAGCTTTTTGACCTTCATTTGTTAGAGATTTAATCTTCTGTTCTCGAACAATCGCATCTCCGTTGATGCGGTCGTAGGCTTTCATTGCATCATTTCGCGCAATCATCATGCTGAGTTCGGTATTTTCGACACCGATCTTAGTAATTAGATCGTTCACTTCACTTCGCAGACCCGGATCGTCCTGGAGAAAGCTACATGCCTTTTCTGGATCGATGTAAGCCAAGAGTGCTGGGGACTCAGAAACGGTCTTTCTGAAAAGGACAGCGTCCGAATAAGTTGCTGAAGTGAGTGTTCTTAAGCCTACTTCTGCTGCGAGTACGCCTGATGCACCTTTAAGAGTCCAGCTCAAACGATTCAGGAACTTAGCTCGGAGCGAGTACTTTCGAATCATCGGTCCAAATTTTAGAATCCTAGCTTCCGCGTGAGTTGCTTTTTCGATCCCATCAAGCGTGAGCGAAGCCGCAAGGATAGCTAAGCTCGTGTATCCACGCTTTTGCTCAGGAGTGAGAAGTTTTAGTTTTTCAGCTGTTTCGGAAAGCACTGTCGTCAGTTTAAGACCTGATTTGAGTTCGTGTAATACGTTGCAATTTTTAGCGTCTTTTTTTGCTGGAGTCTTATCTTGCGCGAAAGAAACGCTAGGTATGAGCGTGGACTGACTCAAGAGAGATAGACTAGTGAGTATCGTAATTGTGTTGGTTTTAAGTGTTTTCATTTTTCCCCCAAATGACTAAATTTGTATTGTGTATGAATTATTCAAGTTGTGGGCCGTTTTGATGTGAGTAAGTACTTGAAGTTAGTAGGATAAAAATATGACCGATACGCGACTTTGATTGATATTTAGGCGGGTATCCAAGAATTAGACGTCTGAGAAATACCTGCGATTATCGGCAAAGTCCGCTAATGCGCGCTTCGTTCCATGTGCCAGGCGAAACAGAGTTAATTAATCCGGTACAGATCAGGGCAACGACCACAAATCGTGAAAATATCATGGCCCCGGTCTACTTTGCTGTCGTGAAAAAGTAAACGTTCTATTCATTTATGAAAGATAGGGCTAATAACAGAGTGACCTGATCCTGTAAGTTAAAGTAACGATTGCTTTTGTGCGTCATCCATTTTACGCCTGCTGCATGCACATAATGAGTCGTATTTCTTTGATAGCACTCTTTGTTTCTGTATCTGCGTCGTTCTCTGCGCCTATTGCTTTTGCGCAAGATCGACCTTCGAGAGAAGTTCATGAGTATGTCGCTTCTGCAGAGAAGTTGAAAGACGGGCTCGTGAAGGCCCTTGCTGGTGGTGGAACAGACGAGATGGCTGAAGTAGTGCGTTCTTTTACTGCGCAAGCTCAAAAAGTTGGCCTATTTGAATTGAACGATTTTGTTTTGGAACAAAACGGGGAGCGAGCCCTCGAGATTGCAGTTAATTATTCTTCATCTAAGGTGGTCGAGGCAAATAGGCGTCTTCGTCGCGCAGGTCTTACAGCGATTATATTTGTGCAAAATGAAGAGGCAGAACTAGTGGAGCGCTTTCGGGCACTTTCAAAAAATGATTCTCCCGAGCACGTTCAGGGTGAATTAGAAACCCTTAAGCGACTATCGACAATTGTTCCGCATTATCAGAACCCTTCAGAGAAATTGATTTCGATTGGTGTGTTAAAAGACGAGATCGAAAAGACGAATAAAGTTTTAGCCGCGATTGAAAAGAAACACGCTTCTAAATTTGATTATCGATTTGTGAATGACCCGAGCGTTCAGAGTTTGGATCAGATTGTATTGCCGCGATCTAATCAACCTGCACCAGGTGACGAGGCTCGATATAAGAAGCTCATGTTCTGGAGAATGATGACTCCTGCTACTGTGCTTGCAGCAGGGCTTCTTACGGGTACTGTGGGCTATCTTTCCACTCATGACGTCGTAACATTTGCTCAGGGAGCATTAGNNAGCTGGTCTTGAGTGGCAGTTCGCCCATTTTAGTGCCTGGTGGAATGATAAGGTTTGGACCAAGTACGGTATCTGGGCTGGAATTACTGCAAATATAGGCTATCCTCTCATTACTCAATTAGTCACCGTGGCCGTTCTTGCTGGTTTTGGCCGGACTGAAGAACTATCGACGTGGGGTTATTGGGGAGAGTTTGGGTTTGAGACGCTTTGGAAAGGATCTATCTTCATTGGAACCGTCTATGCTGCTCAGCTCGC
>DBAE01000152.1:0-6069 GCA_002291495.1 Bacteriovoracaceae bacterium UBA1018
GACCAAGGCAGATACATCGGGAGATTCGAATGCAAAAAAAATATGCCTTACTCATCTGTCTTCAACTAATTTGTGCAACTCAAGCCCTGGCAGCAGATATTAATATCACAGAGGTCACTGACCAAGACTCCGTCGAATTTCCGCTCGGCAAGGCGACCCGTCCAAATTTGGTCATTCGCTCCCAAGACAATCCAGACATGAGTGTGAATTTGGGCATTCGATATCAGGGCACTGCTCAACTCACGGANNGACATTTTTTCCCGTCGTGTGCGCTTTGAGATTACTACGCAGTTCTCAAAAGACGTTTCGTTCGGAATGGATCTTCGTAACGATAATGCAAATAGAGCAGATTCGGGCGAACGAAACTTTAATGTGGGTGATGCACAGCTCATCGTAAAAAAATTGAATGGAACGTCGTTACTTAATCTTAAAGCATTTCGAGCTAAGGTTGATGTATCGCGCTCCGAAACCGCTAAATCAAGTTGGCTCGTTTATTATGATCGCCCTACCATTGCAGATGAAGCCGCCCAATATGTAAACCACAATCGTCGTGCCACCAATTTCCAACTATTTGGAAACTTGGAACATAAGATAGCTTATTCAGTTGCAGTAGGTGATGGAGTTCACAGCAGTACTTTTATCGATGCAAGTGGCGACGCAGCAAACTCTGTGACCAGTCAAAACCCGATGTTTGGTGCTAAGCTAGTTCTTTCACCATTCCAAGGTTGGGAAGAAAATGAACGAACAGAG
The DNA here is from genome assembly GCA_002291495.1 of Bacteriovoracaceae bacterium UBA1018. Lineage (GTDB taxonomy): Bacteria > Bdellovibrionota > UBA1018 > UBA1018 > UBA1018 > UBA1018. Next base: position 751 of record DBAE01000152.1, read on the forward strand.
ACCTATTTTGGACAAGGACAACATTTCTCACTTGGACTAGGTGCGTTTCACACAGGAAATATTCGTTTTCGGCCGAGCGCAACTGCTGGACAAGCGAGTACTAACCGCACCTTGGTTAACGCTGAAGCCTCATTTCACTATAAAGGCTTTTTCGTACAGTCCGAATACTTCCATTTTGCCGGAGCGATCAAAGATTTTGCGGCTGCAAATCTCGAGAGAGGCAGCTCGGATGGATGGTATGTGACAAGTGAATATGCCCTGCCTCAACTTGCTTTTATTGCACCTTTTGTTCGTTTTGAGCGTTGGGACCGTTATGGAAACGACAAGGCCTTCTTATTTCTTAGTCGAGTCGCTGGGCTAAACTGGTATCTGCGCGGAAACACTGCTCGAGTAGGGCTTGCAGCGCAGTCCGACACAGGAGGCTCTCAGTTAGGATCAAGCTCAAATCAAGTCATCTATAAGATCTTATCTCAGCTGCATTTTTAGCCATAATTCTGTGTCAGAATCAGCCAGATTCTTGCTATAGAACCTTTACGCTCCCAGCAGTCGAGCGTAAAGGCATTACATGAATAAAGTACTCGTCAATGGAATCACCGGACATCTTGGATACGCGATAGCAAAGGAACTCAAGGATCGCGGCTATCACGTGCGCGGGGCTATGCGTAATAAGTCGAGACTTGATCAATATCCATTATTAAAAACGCTTAACCTCGAAATTGTCGAAGCCGATGTACTCGACGAGTTATCCATGGTCCAGGCTCTCAGTGATCAAGACGGTTTTTTTCAAGTTGCAGCAGTATTTTCTCTCACGAGCAAGGACCCACAAAAAACTGTGATTGAACCCAATGTCCGAGGTACAGAAACTGTGCTTCGAGCTGCTGCAAAAGCAAAAGTGGCGAAAATTATTTATACGTCGAGCATCGCTGCAGTAGGCTTTTCAAAGATCGGAGAGCCGCATCGGGATGAAAATCATTGGAACCTTGAGGCAACTGATCCCTACACCCGCTCAAAAGCCCTATCTGAAAAACGAGCTTGGGAGTTAGCCAAAGATTTAGGCCTTAAGATGGTCAGCGTACTTCCCGGCATGATGTTAGGCCCGGGAAATAAAGCTCCCACTGCGACCGTTAAGTTTTTGATCGATGTCCTCAAAGGAAAGATCCCCGGAGCTCTCCCGACATCTTTAAGTTATGTAGATGTGAGGGATGTCGCAAAGGCTCACGTCGATTTATATGAAAATTCAAATGCCTCGGGTCGCTATATTGCGACACATGAAACTTTGAGTATGTCTCAGTTTATAGGCGAAATCATCGCACATAGACCTCATGCTCGAGCTTCAAGCCGCACCATTCCTCCAGTGATTACTCGAATTTTTCCTTACCTAGATGCTTTGAAACATATGGTGACAGGATCACCACGAACTTTGACTCGAGCCCTCGTTCAGGATCTTATTTGTAGAGAACAACGTTATAATTCGACTAGACTCTCACGTGAAATTGGCTGGACCCCGCGTCCCGTCAAAGAGAGCATTCGAGAGACGATAGCTTGGATTGAGCAGCAAAGCGGGCTAAGAATTTAATGACTCAAATTAGCTTTCTACGGATTTTTGCCAATATTTCCGCCAATCATGCGTCCGTTTTTTTTCACGTAAACGCCGTCGAGTTGCACGCCTGTATCAGGCTGGAGGATCTTTGATTTTTCTCCATCATAGATTGCACTGAGCCCCAATGTCAGTGAATCATTGTCTTTACCCATCTGCTCCCACTCCTGAACAAATGTATCGATACGTTGCTTGAAACGATGTGAGTATTGTTTTGTTTTTTCACAAAAAAGCAGTGGCTTACGTAATGCCAAATTAACAAGTGTCATCCGATCTTTGAGATACTCGACGTATTCAGGTTGTGCAGTAACGGTGAAAAGTTCATCCACGATAAAAAACCCTGCAAAGATCAAAGCAGCTCCTACCAGTGCAGCTCGGCCCCCAGATATAACGACTAATCGACTCGCGTTTTGCGCACTTTTTACCCCTGTGATGGCTTCAACTTCTGCCAAAGCTCTTGCTTCGGCTAGGGCTCGAGCCTCAATCGAAACCGTACTACTGTTTACTGAAGGGGCTTTAGCTCCTTGAATTGCACTTTGGCGCAAACTAGCGAGTTCTTCTTCACGAAAGATCTGCATATAGTCCGAAAACTCTTTCGCACTGATGTAGCCTTGCTTTAAACCAGTATACATTTTTGCCAGGCCGGCCGTTGCCTGGTGTGTACCGACAGCAACAGCAGTGGCAGAAGCTAGAGATGAGATTGCTGAATTGTCATTGATGCTTTCATTGATCTTTTTATCAATAATGAATCTATTTTTTAGGTATTTTTCGAAATACTTTAAATATGCCCCAACGAGTCTATCCGCTTCAGGGCAAGTGTCACCCGCAAATGATTGATTAGTCGATGATAACAAAATCATACAGTGGACTACTAAAAGACATCCAAATCTATTCGATAACCTCATGCCTCAATATCCCCCGATAGGCACTGCCGTTAATCTAAGATGCTTAACATGTTGGAAATGATCCTACTTCGATTCAGCCTGGCGTGCTGTGGGAGTCACTTTTGATATTCCCACGCTCTCAGATGCTTGATGTTCTGGTTCGATGAAATGTTTAATACCAGGTCCTTGGTAAACAGTGCTCAACTCAGCAACCATTTGAGTCATATCGAGTTCCTTTTGATCTAATTCCTTAATCAGGAAGTCTACACGATCTTTGTATGGATTGCGGGTATTTGAAGCATAACGTTTTTCATAGGTGCAGAACTTTTGAGGATTAAATAGAGCATCAGCTATTACTTTTTTTGAATCAGACAACTCTTCCGTAGTTACGGGTTGAGCGGTCACAGAGAATGTCTCCTCGATCAAAAAGAACCCTAAGCCAAATAAACTAAGTCCACTCATGAGTCTTCCTGTACCATTGAGTTTTAGGAGTCTGCTCGCCTTACGAGCTTTACGCATTTGAGTATCGGCCATTTTTGCAGCGTTCGTGTCGATTTTGCCACCGATTTCTTCACCTGCTTCGGCAGCAAGGCGTCGTTGTTTTGCACTCACCACTGAGATTTCGTCAGGCATTGATGTCGCAAGATCTTCTACGAACTCTTTGGCGAGTTTATCGTACTTCAAATTGGTGACACTTGATCGATGATAGACTCTTGAGCTTGACGAAAAGATTTCTTCTTCGAGCTCCATTAATTGATTCACTCTCATTTGATCAAATATTTCTTTGTATTTTTTGGCATTTGCTTGGGCCATCTGAAATCCTGCAGACAATTCTGCTGTGCCCTGAGCCATGAGTTTTGCACCTTTATATGCACCTGCTAGTCCAAGGGGATAGCCAGCAGCACTGATCATTACGTCTTTTAGGCTCTTTTTCTTTTCCTGAACTTTTAGATAGTACCGAATATATCTCGCGGCTAATCGATCAGCACTTTCACATTGTGCCACCTTATCTAAAGCAGGTTCAGGGACACCCTTAAAAACAGTTTGTGCATAACCGAGGTTAGATCCGGCAGAAAGTTGTGCGGCAATCATCATTGATAAGCTTGTTTTAGATATTAACGACGAAAAAACGAATAACTTTTTCATTAGATCTAACCCCTCTAAATAGTAATTATGTACTAATAGAGCAAAGAATAAGCCACTGCGTTAATGCCCCAAATGCGCTACGATCTTTCCCGGCCGAATCTCTCGACCACCACTTAGACAGCTGTAACTTACCGAAACTGTGTCGGTAGTGACACAGATGCCAGCGTCATTTCTTTGACCTCATGAATTGTTCGTAAAATCCGAATCTATATAAGATGACCTGGAAGTTTCTCTGCCTACTTCGCCCTTACAAAGTGATCACGCAAATACTGTTTTGCGGATGGATGAGTGCTGGTTTGCTCGTTTCAAATAATGGCAGCGCAGCTGATTACATCCCCATCGTCATGGGTGGGATAGATTTTTACACGGGAAAGGCTAGTAAAAGTTTGGGGGGCTCCAAGGGATATTTTTTGAGTCTTCGAGATGAAAAGAAGAAAGGCTTTTTTCGTCCTAAATCTGCTGCAGAACTCCACTTTGCGTCAGGCGATTTAACATTAAGCTCAACCAAGTATCCGTTCAGTATGTATGCAGCGGCATTTCAATACGGGGCTAATATTTTTGTTTTTAAAGAAGGGCAGATCCAACCTTACTTTGGACTGCACGGTCATCTAGGCGCCAACTATATGCAACTCACCACAACTTCTACCACGGTCGAAGCAAACTCACTCGGACTAGGCTTTGGATATGAACTCAACGCGGGATGCGACATCCGATTTGGTTCTTCTGATGGTGCAGCACTCCGTGTGGAAGGTGCCTACTCTTCGGTGGGCAGTAGTCTCGCAGGACAGTCACTTCGTCTCGACGGTTTTAAATTAAGCATCGGCAAGACTTGGTAGTAGGCATGATGCAAGATGGACGATCCGACGGGGTATTTTGAAATGCGTGGGGCATTTTTGAACGACGCATAGCTGCACGAGAAAAATTCATAAAATTAGATGTTTTACTTCCGAGCGGCTATTCCAGTTCGATCTTCGTAACTTAACGCAATCGCACAGTATTTTACTCAATGCAACATAGCCGGCTGGCACACTGGATGCACAGTGGCTCGCGCTTCGTCATTTATGACAGCGTCAAACATTTTCAAAAGGAGAGATCAGTATGTTGCGCAAACATCCAGTTCAAGTTGCTTTAATGGCAATTCTTGCGACCACTTTGGGGACCGCATGTAACGACGAGAAGTCAAATAGTTCACCTTCAGTTCCAGAAATTAGTAATCCTAATTCTGGCAGCGAAGCAGGCACCTACTTGGGTGAATCTGTAGAGTCTGATGACGGTAGTTACACAGCAGAAATTTCAGCTCTTAACAAAGATGCTGGAAATTTGGCTGGTGTAGCTCGCTTCAACGTCGCTGCAGGACAACTCACCGCTGACGTAGCAGTCACCGGTGCACAAGAAAAAGCAGGATACGTTCAATACATTCACGCCGCCANNCGAAGTGCTCAAAGACGGAAAGATCACCACTGAAGAAGCTAACGCTGCTTTCGGTGAAGTTTTCTTCGCTCTTGATGGCGACTTGAGTTCTGTTGAAGGTGGATCTGCTCAATCCCCAATTTCTGATGACAAAGGTGCATACACATACAGCCAAAGCGCTTCTGTAGAAGCGATCTTGGCTGACATTCGCGCCCTTCACGCTCCAGCTGCTGAAGCTGCGATCGTAACCGAGCAAGCTGCAGGTCAATCTGCTGGCCAAAC
>DBAE01000152.1:6074-7057 GCA_002291495.1 Bacteriovoracaceae bacterium UBA1018
ACCTAAAGGCGAAAAATGTGAAGAGCCTAAAGGTGAAGAAAAGCCAAATGGTGAAAAATGTGAACCAAACCAATCCAGCAAACAAGAAGGTAAAGGCGATGATGAATATGCTCGCTTGAACCTTGAAGGCCGTGTCGTAGTTATCTACGGAACTGAAGACGACCAAGCTGGAATGCCACTCGCTTGCGNNAAAAATCGTGAAGAACCCAGAACAACAAGCTGGCCAAACCGATAGCAAAGACGAAGGCAAGGACGACACAAAACAACCTGTAGGCCAAAAGGAAGAACCAAAAACTCCTGAAATGCCTAAAGTTGAAGAACCAAAAGGCAAAGAACAACCTAAAGGTGAGCAACCAAAGGGTGAAGAGCCAAAAGGCAAAGAACAGCCTAAAGGTGAACAACCAAAGGGTGAAGAAAAGCCAAAAGGCGAAGAACCTAAAGGCAAAGAAGCCTCACCTGAGCAAAAAGGCAACGAAAAGCCAAATCAAAAGATCTAGTCTAAAAAGCTAGCTCGATTTAAAAGAGGCGAGAGCAGAGTAAAATCTGCTCTCGTTTTTTTTTGTTTTCGAACTAAGAAGAAGAATCAAAGGAGCTCTTTATGAAATTTGCTATTCACGTATTAGTCGTCGGACTTCTGAGTGTCTCTGCATCTGCGGCAACATTCACTCTGCAAAGCCCAGATATTAAAGCTAGAGCAAAGATATCTGAAGAACAGGTCTTTTCTGGATTTGGTTGCCAAGGCAAAAATATCTCTCCTGCACTGGAATGGAAAAACGCTCCAGAAGGGACAAAAAGCTTCGCTCTCCTAGTTCATGATCCAGACGCCCCAACTGGAGGGAGCGGGTGGTGGCACTGGGTGATGTATAACATTCCTGCTTCGACTACCTCACTCCCTAAAAATGCTGGCAAAGTAGACGCTGGCTTAGCACCAACAGGCAGCGTCCAAGGTCCCACTGACTTTGGCGCTCCGGGATACGGCGGCC
>DBAE01000028.1 GCA_002291495.1 Bacteriovoracaceae bacterium UBA1018
AGGCATTGAGCACGTTGTGCATGCCCGACATCTGGAGCTTGAGTTCATCAACTTTTTTGCCGTTGTCTAATACATCAAAAACGGTGACCCCCTGACCATCTGAACCGACAACAGAACGAACATTGCTAGGTACGTAACGAGCGCCTGTCTCAGATTTAGAAGAATAGGTAATTACCTCTGCACGGGTCTTAGAGACGAGATCTTTCATCACTGGATAGTCCAGACATACGATGAGATGTCCTTTGTCTCTAATCCTGGTCATTAAGCCTTCAAAAGCGCGTACAATNNATAGATATCGGCGTGATCGTATTCTACAGAAGTCAAAATCACGTGATTAGGTAAATAGTGTGTAAACTTTGGGACCTTATCCCAGAATGCAGTGTCATATTCGTCGCCTTCGAGAACAAACGGATGGCCACTTTCTACACTGGTTAAATTAAAGCTAAACGGAAGGTCGTGCGGAACTCCTCCGATAAAATAGTTCGGAGAATCCTTAGATTTTTTCCGTGCTGCAACTGCTAGCACATGGGCCATCATACTCGATGTAGTCGTTTTGCCATGAGTGCCAGATACGACAATATTGAGCGTATCCTGAAGCATGAGACTTTCCATCGCCTCAGGCAAAGAAGTATAGCAATAACCCTGATCAATTGCCGCACGTGCCTCAGGGTTTTGGGCGTTGATCACATTACCAATGACAACAAGATCAGGCTTACTCGGTAACTTGAGTAGATTGTCGGCATTATATCCGCTGAAAAGATGGATACCCGCGTTTTGTAAGACATCGCTCATGGGAGGATAAACATTTTGGTCGCTCCCGGTGACTTCAATTCCGCGACGCTTCAAAAAAGCAGCAAACGGACCCATCAAAGTCCCGCAAACTCCTATCACGTGTACCCGCTTCAGCTTGTCCCAACTTGGTAATTTTTTCATGTGATATGTACCCGTTATTCTTCCCCAATTCAGTGTGACGAGTTCATGCGATTGAGTCAAGTCACCTGAGCGCTTAATCGCCGCTATTTTGGGAGAGATCAAGCCATAGGGCTTCGTGAAAGCGATGGCGATAGGGCTTCATCAGTGGATTTTCGCGACTTGGATGAACTCGGTTCGTAAGCAAAACCACCGCTAATTCTCGGTCTGGATCAATCCAAAGTGAAGTACCAGTAAATCCTAAGTGCCCTACCGAGCGAGGAGAAAAATGATGAGTAAAAGAGGGATGCTCCCCGGATGGCGTGTCCCAACCCAAAGTCCGTTCACAGCCCACGGGCCGCTCGACTCGGGTCCACATCTCTTGCAAAATTTCGTGAGATAGAAATCCGTTTAGAAGCTTCGCAGCAAATTCTAAAACATCTCGTGCTCTCGCGAAAACGCCGGCATGGCCACCATATCCTCCCATGGCCCAACAGTTGTCATCATGAACTTGTCCCTGAAGTACTCCCCCCCTCCAGGGACAATCTTCAGTAGCGGCAACTTCTTCATGAACGGAGTCTTGAACTGATTTTGTGATTCTTTGGTAATAGGGAAAAGAAAGTTTCATTGGATTCCAAAGTAACTCACGCACGGCGCGATCAAGAGGCATCTGTGTCGCTTCTTCAAGGACAAATCCAAGTAGGAGAAAAGAGATATCAAAGTATACAGTACGTGATTCAATAGGTGCGTCCGGCCCGATCGCGAGTACGAGATTACGCATTTCTTTTTGACGTTCTTCGACTGAAATCTGGTGCAATGCCAGGTGTGGATATCTCTCCTGCATGCGTGTTCGTAGAGATTCCCAGAGAGGAGCCCATGCCGGGAGCCCTGCTGTATGAGAGAGCAAATGTTTAATTCGAACATCGGGATTCGGAAAGGAAGGGAGAAATTGCTGTATCGGCGTCTCCCAACGCAGCCATCCTCGCTCGACGAGTAGCGCGGTCAAGGTTGCAGTGGCCATCACTTTCGAGACCGATGCGATGTCAAAGACTGTGTCGATATGCACTTTCTGTTCGGGCGGGGGAACAAGCCGCCGAGATCCAAGTGCGCAATACGAAAATGTCGTTGGATCCTGACCCTGCCAAATGCCGGCCACGGCTCCAGGAAAAACTTTTTCCTCAATTCCAGCACGGAGCGTTTCGAAGGTGCGAGTATAGTTCATCAGATTACCGCAGTCTCTTTCACATATTCCTTCTTAGCAAATCGAGCGCCTGCAAGAGATGAGAGATTGAGAGTTCGATACTGACCTTCTAAGATCTTCTCCGCCAAAGCTAATCCCGCAGCGTAACTATGCATCACACCGTGCCCTGAAAATGAGTGGGCTTCGTATATGGATCCATACTTTCCAGCCACTCCATCTTCGACTCTTCCGATCACTGCCGACTCATCGGGTGAAACTTCATAAAGACCGGCCCATCCGGTTACATGCTTCAGTCGCTCGAAAGCCGACGCTCTCTCGGCTAAGGGTGGCCAGATCTGTTCTTCAAAAAACTGCTCACCATCATATTGATAACTAAATCCCGGAGTCTCTCCCCGGTTAGCAAGTCCTGCGAGTACATGGGTGGCCTCGGGATGAAAATAAATTCCAGACGTATCGACAATCATTCCGTATGCGTTCATGTCGACCTCGCGGCAATCAAAGATGCAGGCTTGTCGTCTCACCGCAAAGCAAGGGCTCTCATAACCTAATACGGTCGCCAACCCTGATGCCCATGCGCCAGCACAATTCACCACGGTCTTTGCTCGATAGCTCACCTCTTGTTGCCCTCGCGAGCCTAAAAGCTCTCTTCGTCCCGAGGTGCACAGGATCTCCATACGATCTTCGTGCGAAAGTTCTTTAGCAAACCGATCGCATTCTAGTACGACTCCGTCGTTTTCATACTGGGCTTTTGAGTACGATCGAACGAGAATGCGATCATCAAACATGACTCCAGCATTGCGCGCACAATCTCTAAAATGATTTTTCAAAAGATTGGGATTAAGTAATCCATCACGAGGACCGAAGACTGCACCTGCAAGATCGTCCGTCCGATCGATAAAGGGAACACGTCTCTTTAACTCAGCAATATCCCAAGCTTCAACTGGCCAACCCATCTCGACTTGTTTTTCACGCGCTCGTAACGCCCGCTCAAAAGTTTCAGGTCGATGAAGCCAAAGATATCCACATGCGCGGTATCCTACTTCAGCTGCATGTTTTGCAAAGTAATCAATTGAGATCCGAGAAGCTTCAATATTGATCGGCTGATTCCAAGTAGCACGCACACCCCCGGCANNGAGCTACTGAGAGTTCCTTCTAGATCGAAATCGATGACTCGAACATTGGTTTTGCCCATTTGGGCGAGATGCATTGCGAGGCTACTTCCGATCAATCCCCCACCGATGACTAAGACATCTACGTCAATCATCTGGGACTTCATCGTGAGTTACCTCCGCTCGTTACCACATCAAGTTTGTAAAGGTTTCCGCAATGATCTTAGGTTTACCAGCTTCTTCAGCAACGTACAAAATCTTTGTGCCGCGTGAGCGATGACCCCAACCGCCGTTGCGCAACTTAGAACGATAATTTTGAGTGAAAGTGATCATCGAATATTTTGGATGGCGATAATAGAGCACATCCTCAGGATTAATTTCGATGCTTGAATACTGCTTATTCAGAGTAGCTTTGTAATTTTTCCAAGCAGTCTTGTTTTTACCTTGGGAAATAAAGTCAGAATGATACGCGTCAATATACCCATCTAAATCTTTGGTTTCCCANNCTTGAGGTACTCATCTGAAAGTTCGTGAAAAATCAAAATTGGGGTTAATCCAAATCGGACGTAGGGTTCGATTTGCTTGAGCTCTTCGTTTTCAACTACGACGCAACCTTCACTGTCGTAATTTTGTTTTAGGCGCTGGGGCTCGTTCGTCGCATGCAACATGATTGCAGAGCCGGTTCGACCCGCCAGGCGATCAAAGGTGTTCGGAAAATCGATATCAAACGCCATGACACCAAATTTTGCAGCCAAAGAAGGCGGTACTCTTTTACCGCGAAAGGTATAGATCCCTTCGGGAGTCTTCAAGTCACCTTCTTCTTCCTTATCGCCTTTGACTCGGCCCAGAGTCGTATGGAACTTCTTAATTGTTTTATATTCACCGTTTTCATAGTCAGTGACAAAAAGCATGTTGGTTTTCTTATCGACCAGGATGGCGGGAATAGGCTTCTTCTTTTTGACCACAGGCTCTTGAGCCTGTGCCTTGTCAGCAAGTATTGAACTCGCACCAATAGAAATGGAAACCAAAGTACCAATGAAGCCTATTTTCAACTTGATCATCTACGTCAAAGTGTAGAGCCTGTGCTCTGGAAATCAAGCACTTTGCTCTGCTATTGATGACAGAATATTCAATTATTCAGCTGCCCGCTATGAGTGACTTATTAGGTACGAGATAGACGCGATGTAGGTGTTGTGGAAGTTCGGTTCTGAAACTCCTTCGAACCCATCCTAAAACCCCAGACTCGTCCAAGAGCTTCGAAAACGATTTTCTTACTCATCTTCGATTTGCCGACTTTGCGATCCTCAAAAACGATTGGAAATTCGACGATCTTAAAGCCTTTTAAAAAAGCTCGGTATTTGAGTTCGATCTGGAACGAATATCCATCAGAACGTAATGAACCAATATCTACACCTTTGAGTACGTCCCTTTTCCAGCCATTAAATCCGCCAGTAAAGTCACGAATCGGTGCTCCAAGGATCATTCGAGAATAGAGGCTGCCACCTCGGCTTAAGATCTTACGTCCTACCCCCCAGTTGACTGTGCCACCCCCGTCAACGTAACGGGAACCGATCACGACATCATTGCGCGTGAGGAGATCTAACATTTGAGCCAAGTATTTTGGATGATGGGAAAAATCTGCATCCATCTCAATGATCGCGTCGTACTCTTTTTCAAGTCCCCAGCGAAAGCCATTCACATAGGCAGTGCCTAAGCCCATCTTTTTTTCACGATGGAGCACGTGCACACGCGGCTTCTGACCCGCGATAATGTCAGCTAGCTCACCCGTTCCGTCTGGAGAGTTGTCATCAACGATGAGGATCTCTAGAGTGTCAGGCGTCGCAGACAATACGGCATCAACGAGCGACTGAATATTTTCAATCTCGTTATAAGTAGGTACGACGACAAGCGTCTTATTTAAATTTGGCATGTTCAGAATGGGATATCGTCTTCAGTAAAGGATGGCTCTCCGCCGCCGCCCATATCATTAAAGCTCGATGGAGGTGCTTCGTTATAACCACCGCCGCCGAAGTTGCCTCCGCCGCCTTGGTTATATTGGCCGCCGCCGTAAGCTTGTGCTCCAGAACCATAGCTGCCTTGCGAAGCCTGTGGTCCACCAGCTCCGGCACCAGCACCAGCACCTGCTCCAGCGCCCGCGGTTGCACCTAAAAACTGAACAGTCTGAGCCTGAACTTCAGTGGTGTATTTGGTTTGACCGTCTTTATCTTGCCATTGACGAGTTTGAAGGCGTCCTTCCAGATAAACCTGACGACCCTTTTGAAGGTACTGATTGCAGAGCTCTGCAAGTTTTCCCCAAACAACTACTTTATGCCATTCCGTGCGATCTTGCTTTTGACCTGATTTATCGGTCCAGCTTTCGTTGGTCGCTACACTGAAATTGGCCACAGCCGCGCCTGAAGGAGTGTATCTCACTTCTGGATTCTGGCCGAGTCTCCCCACTAAAATCACTTTATTGACTGACATGCCTCAGAAGTATCGTTCTGGCCTTACCCCTGTCAAGCTGGGATTTCAGGATCGTTTGAAGGCTCTTCAGAAGCTCCGGGATAAGGAATCCCTTTTTCGGCAAATTTAGCTTTCCAGTGTTTTTCAACCTCTTGGCGGGACTTCTTAACGTCCACCAAATAGAGGAAAGGATCAAATCCACAATGATCACAAACCAACACCGCACGTACTCGACTTCGATAGAGAACTTCGAAAGTTACCCAAAGAGGAAGGTAGGATACAATTCCCTTCCACGAGAACCATTGCCAGGTCAGTAACGTAAAAAACGCGGCGGTGATGCCAATTTGAACGAAATGTCGAGGCTGTGGTTTAGGCTTTTGCCCAACTCTACGCGCGGCGCGACAGAGCGGACAATAAAAGTGATAAACATCACCTGACCGCTCTTTCCAGATTGATTTTGAAGTCGCTTTTGAGAGATCCATCCATTGACCTCCTGTCCTATTCCAAGCATAACATAACCATGCAAAGTCACAGCACGTTTCAGACTCGTTTCCCGCCCGCTTGGCTGTGGCTGGTCGATGAAGCCATCCCTTCTTGGGTCAAATCTCACTACAGTCCCAAAGCAAGCTGGAAGGATAAACCCTTTGGTCCCCCCGATGCCGAGTTTTTCTTCAAAGGGATTAAGGAGTTATCAGAACTCTTTACCGAAGATCGTCCAAAGCACATGCCTCATTATCTCAATCACCCGAGATACCGATCGAGTTATTTACTTTATTTTGTTCCCTTGCAGGCCGCCAAATTTCACACAGTGTTTCAACTCCACCCAGGGGCAATGGATGCAGCTATTAAACATGCGCAGCAGACGGGTGTGCTTCGAGTGGCAGACTTAGGCGCAGGACCAGGGACAGCGAGCATTGGACTACTCCTCTGGTTACTCGACCAAAAGAATAAACCTGAATCGCAGTTTAAGATCGAGTTTGAGTGGTTCGACATGAATCGCTCCATCATGGAAGACGGCAAATCCATTGTTGAAATGATTTCCAGTCACTTCCCTCGTCTACGTGATCGAGTCAGCGTAAAAATTCATGCGGGCCCATGGAGCAACGCCGGTCATCTCATTCAAGGTGAGACTTCTCTCATTTTAGTAGGACACGTCTTAAACGAAGCAGCTCGTGGCGAGCTTGGACCATCATCAGATGAACATGCTCCAGTGGATCGCTCATCACCTGTCAAAGCGCTTGGCAGACTTTTCCCAAAAATGAAAGGCGGAGGTGTTCTCATCGTAGAACCTGCGGAGCGAAGATCTTCACAGATGGTTTCGCAAATCCGCGACCAAATCATAGAAGATGAACTGGTGCCTGCCGAAGGCTCAAGCATCTGGGGACCTTGCTTACATGCGGGTCGTTGTCCACTCGCCAGTGGACGAGATTGGTGTCACTTCTCCATTCCAGCTGAGATCCCAGGAAAATGGTTTCGAACTTTTTCTAAGAACTTAAGCAGCGGCACAGAAAAACAGTGGGTAAAGTTCTCATACGTTTGGTTTGCTTCACCTGATTATCCTTCGAAACCAGCAGCAGCACATTTGCGACGAGTTATCAGCGATCCGCTCAAAAAACCTGGATTGCCTAATAGTATTCTCCTCTGTGAACAAGATCGTCCAAGAAGATTAGAAATTCCACCAGTCACTCATCTCAAACGCGGTGACATCATCAACGTTCTGCAGGTCAATAACACTAGTATAAAATCTAGAGCCAAAGGTGAAGAGGACGATGAACTCTTTGGTCGAGCTATGGCACGCAAAAAGCGTGGAAAATTCCCGCCGAAATACCCAGCCAACCCAGATCATGCCTTTGAAAGCGACAGCAGTAGAAAGTCTTTCTCCGAGGCACGCGGGTATAAGACCCGAGGTCCCCGGTCCTCTAAAAAGAAGAAGTAAGTTCTATGCTCCACAATGAGTTGCACACAATCGGTGTCACAGAAGAATTCCGTGATCGTGCAGAAATGGTCGACCCACGTTTTGTTCGTGAGGGCCTACTCAATGCTCGTGACCGAAGCTGGAAAGCGCTTGCCGATATCTATAGTGCCCTCAAGGAAGGCATTACTGAAATCGAAGCCCGACGACTAGCGATCTCAATCCTCCGAGACCACGGCGCTGAAAAACACTGGCATCAACCTACGATTCGGTTTGGCGTGGGCACAGCCCTTACCTTTCATGACCCCTTGCGATCGGAAGATGGGCTGCAGCCAGGGCAACCTGTTTCGATTGATTTAGGACCAGTATGGGCTGATGGAACTACTGGACTTGAGTATGAAGGTGACGTGGGTGATACGCTCGTTTTTGGGAATAACGGGGATAATGCAGACGCACAGGCTTGCGCTGATGCTGCCCGCGAACTTTTTAGAATGGGTAAGTCAATGTGGTTATCCGGTTCTACTTCAGGANNCTATACGATTTCTTAAGAGACCGCTCCAAAGACCTTGGGTATCAGTTGATCGAAAATGTTATGGGCCATCGCCTAGGTGATTTTCCTCACAAGAGGTTTTCTAAGGATCAACTTCCGAATGTAGACTTTCATCCGAGTGCTGGACTTTGGATCCTCGAAGTTCAGATTGCGCATCCTACTCTTCCCATTGGAGCTTTCTACGAAGACTTACTCACCTGAGTGATTTTTCTGGCTCCATACTCCGCCGGCGGAGCGAACCCTCATCGCCAAATATTTGTGGTGATTTTCCGCACCAGTCCCAAAAAATCCCAGTAATTTTTATCCGTGGAAAAATTGGCAAAATTTTTTAAGCCCGAGATACGAGCAGAACGAGGCGGACAAAGCGAGGCGACTAAAGTGGGCGTAAGTGCCCACTGCAGAAGCCGAGACTGCAGTCCAACAAAGTTCCGCGAAGTAAATCGGGCTTAAAAAACGATGCCTGGGGGATCTCTTGCGAGACCCCCCGGCTGTATGGAAAGCTGATAAGATAGAAAGAAGAAGTTGTTAGACAATCACTGCGCCCCCTCCACCTACGTACCTCACGCTGCGCCACAGTGATCGTGATGTTCGTATAAGCAGGGAGTATGCCAACTTCTAGGACACAACTGACGCCACCGCTGTCGTCAAAAAGTTACGAATCGACGACGACTCAGCGCAGTTTGCACTCCCCTGCAA
>DBAE01000265.1 GCA_002291495.1 Bacteriovoracaceae bacterium UBA1018
TACAAAGTTTAATTCAAAGTAATTACACCCGCGATCGAACTGGGATCGAGTTTACGGATTGGAAAGACTGTCCTCAAAAAGAGATCGATCTTATTAAATATGATGTATTGATTTTTAGTGAAGGCGGCACGAAGGAATTGGATTTGCCGGGAGGGGATTCTGAAGTTGGATACAGGGCTCGTCAGGTGTCTGGAGTATCGAAGTATACAGGGCGAACTAGCATGGGATTAAAGCCCGAAGACTTTTCACCGCTGGCCTTGAAACATTCAGTTTTTTTACGTTGGCCAACTCCTCAAGAGGCCGGCAAACTCTCTCAACGGGACATGCTGCTTTGGGTGGCTTTGCACGAGTTTGGGCATGTGGCAGGGCTCAGGCATGAACACACTTTACGAGAAGATTTTGAGCCTATATGTGGGATCCAAACTGCAGAAGTTGGCTATGAGAGTTTAGGGTCCACTGCGGAGCTCTACGGTGTCTACGATCTCAGCTCGGTGATGGATTATTGCAATTTAGCGACTTTGAGAGNNTGTCAGTCTTCAGCCGCAAGGCGAAGTCCTTGGCCCGAGTCGGCCACATGCGAGCTCGTTTTCGATGAAAGACGAAACCCGATTTCGGAAGCTTCAGACCTCTGAGCGTGGGACAGACTTTGAGCGAGTCTTAGGCCTGAGTCAGGGAGATCTGCACGCACTTCGATGCCTTTACGTTTATGACCCCGTTACTTTCGCGGCTACTTGTCAGAGTGACTACGATCCGCTGAAACGAGGAGTCCCGGGTCTAGCTCAATAAGTAATCTCATTAAATAATCCAGGAAGCATTTAATTCTGATTAAGCCTTCGACAATGTCTAAAAGTTCCCCATAGTTACAGATCATGATTGCTGAACAATCTTTCTAACCTATTAATTTAATTAATATTAACTTTGTTAATTTTGCACTATATTTTGGACTGCCAGTTGCATCTTATAGAGGTAGAATGGCGCGTAGCGTTAAATTTTTCTCATTATTTCTTTTCTTAATCGCCGTTATGGCGTGGTGGAGCGAGAAGATAGACTCAACTCCCGACACCTCTTCAGCTCATTTAGCTGCGACGCAGACCTTTTTTCGTAAAGTAGAGGCCTCTGAGAAGTGGAGAGGGCCTGCCTCCGCCAGTTCTACCAGTACGGAGCTCATTATTGAGCCAGTGGATTCCTATACGGCCTCAAAGTTTGACAACAATTAAAACCGCAGAGTACAATCAGAGAGTTGCCGGAAGTGCTGCTAACTTGGCGTTTCCAATAAATATTTTTATTTTATCCTTAATCAATTGGGCCATGCTGTTCAATTCGGTAAATAGGATCACAGCTCAAGCCTGTTGTAGGAGGACTAGTGAGACTTCAAACCAGAAACACTGTTTCTATTAGCGCTAACTCGAGACTCAGTCTCGCAGTCATTGCCATTTCGGCCTCTTTGGCGCTTTTGTCAGGATGTGCACACCAATCCATGAAAGGTGGCAGCGAATCCGGCGATCAGGTTTCTGCAAACGCAAACGAGTCGTCTAAGAATGGTGAAGGCACAGTCACCATTTCGAGCGAAGGCGATATTTATGTTCGCGGAATGAAGCTCCAAAATTCGAAGTTCGATTATCCGGTCACCATTAATACCCGAGTCGAATACTGGATTGATTACTTTACCGGCCGCGGTCGTAAGCACTTCATTAAATACCTCGAGCGTTCCGAACTTTTTATTCCTTATATTAAACCACTGCTTCGCCAAAACGGATTGCCAGAAGATTTAGTTTATTTGGCGATGATCGAAAGCGGATTTAATAATCATGCTCGTTCCCATGCTAAAGCCGTGGGTCCATGGCAGTTTATTTCTGCCACTGGCAAGCGCTATGGTTTGATGGTCAATTGGTGGGTAGATGAGCGTCGCGATACGCACAAATCTACGCTCGCAGCCGTGGGGTATCTCAGAGATCTATACGGAATGTTTCAGTCCTGGGAGCTTGCTGCTGCAGCATACAATTCGGGTGAAGCCAAAATTGCTCGCGCAATCCGTCGATTTGGTACCAAAGACTTTTGGACAATTGCACGTCATCGATTTCTGAGACCTGAGACTCGCGATTATGTCCCAAAAATTATTGCAGCTGCAATTGTAGCGAAGAACAGGACTCAATTTGGCTTTCCTGCTGAAACAATCGTTCCCGGCAACGGTGAGATCGTGGCGGGAAATGGCGAAGTTGTAAAAGTAGAACCTGAGGCCGCTCAACCTGCGCCTCTTGCTCAGAAAGAAGCGATCTCCAGCGTAATCAAAGCGGATGATGTCGAAATTACCGAAGACGTCGATTCTGAAGACGCTACGGAAGCTGGACCTATGGCTGCATCACTGGTGACTGCTTCGATGACAGTGACTCCGGATGGAGTTTCGGCAGGCGGTGAGAGATTGGCTAAGCCAGTTCAAACTCCTCACGTGAGCAAAAAGGGCGAGATCAGTGGTGAAGAGCTGGTCGAGTTTGATGTTCAAAGCCCAGCAGATTTGCTGGCCGTATCTCGTGCAGCAGGACTTTCTTATCACACAGTTAAAAGTCTAAACCCTGAGTTACTTCGTTGGTGCACACCTCCAAATGTAGGTAACTATCGTATTAAGCTGCCATCTTCGGTTAAGGACAAATTCTTAGCTGAATACAATAATCCATCCTTTCCTCGTAAGGTTCAGTTTATGGCTTACAAGGCAAAAGGCGGCGATAGTCTCGCTAAAATTGCTCGTCATCTTGGTATCCGCGTAGATCCGATTGCAGATCTGAACGGTATTTCCTCAAAGGTGAGTTTGCGAAAAGGCACTCAAGTCGTGCTACCGATTCCAAACGATCGTTCAAGGACATTAGCGTCTTTGGAAGTTCGTGATCCACCCGAGAAGCGTCGTAAGCGCAAAGGTACTCGCCGTTATTACAAAGTGAGCTATAAGAAACGCGAAGCTGCTCGTGTTCGCGTCGACAACGATACTTAATCAAGTTAAGTTAATGTCATGGCTCTCATTGTCCAAAAGTTTGGCGGGACCTCTGTAGGTTCTCCCGAACGGATATTAGCTGTTGCCGACCGGATTCAAAAAGCACATGCCGAAGGTCATCGCTTGGTGGTTGTCGTATCTGCCATGGGTGATACCACGGACGACCTGATTGAACTGGCGCACCAGATCTCCAAAAATCCTCCTCATCGCGAAATGGATATGCTTCTTACCACAGGAGAGCGGATCTCTATGGCGCTTTTGAGTATGGCTTTGGCCGAGAAAAAGGTTCCAGCAATGTCGCTCACCGGCTCCCAAAGCGGCATCATCACCACCCATAGCCATCGCCGAGCGAGAATTCGAAGGATCCTAGGTGATCGAGTACGATCAGCTCTTGCTGAGGGAAAAGTAGCAATCGTGGCCGGGTTTCAGGGAGTGAGTGAGACCAAAGAGATTACGACGCTTGGTAGGGGTGGATCAGACACCACTGCAGTTGCGCTTGCATGCGCCTTGAAAGCAGACGCGTGTGAGATCTATACGGATGTGGACGGCGTTTATTCGGCGGATCCTAGACAGGTTCCTCATGCGCGCTTTTGGAGTAAGCTGCCTTACGATCTGATGATCGAACTTGCTGAGCGGGGTGCCGGAGTTTTGCATCCTCGAAGCGTTGAGTTGGCTAAAAGATTTGGGATCAACGTGGTCGTCAAGAACAGTCGTAACGAGAAAGAAGGTACAACCATTATGGATGCTGCAATGGAAGACTTTCAAGTCGCCGGGGTTACTGCACACACTGGCAAAGCCACAATCAAAATCAATCTCATGCGGTCGACTGTGATCAGCTCTGTTTGGAATCGAGCAGCAGACGCTCATTTATCCATTCTTGCGCCTGCTTTTTCGGACGAAAAACTTGAATTTTTTATAGATCGGGATGCTGAACAGGATTGGAAGAAGTGTTTAAATCAACTTGTGGTAGAAGGATTTGTCCGAGACTTTGATATTGACGCAGACCGCGTCCCGGTTTCGGTCGTGGGGTCGCGTTTTGCGCAAGATGGCGCGGCGCTCTGCGATATTTTTGAAACACTTGCTCAGGCTGGAATCTCGGTTACGATGGGATCAGCCTCAGCGCTCGCTGTGAACATGGCAATCCCACGTAACCGCGTGGAAGAGGCTGTTCAAAAGCTGCACGAAAGGTATTTTGGAGCGGAGAAAAAATGAGCGAATCTAATCAACATAAACCAGTCGTAGCTGTTGTGGGAGATGGATGGGCTGCCCTTGGGGCCGCCGGTTTTCTCGGCCACGCAGGTATGGACGTTCGATGGATCTCTGCAACGGGATCTCGAGCATTAGCTCCCTTGTCGAGTTTTGAAATTGGTCCAGGTGCTCAAGTGTGGGTCCAGCTTGCAGCTCGCCTTGGGATTGATGCTGGAAAACTGCAAACAGGATCCTTTCTGAGAGAGTTTAGAAATAAGTCTTTTCGACCACCTCTTTGGAATAAGGCGCCGACTCCAGAGGCTCGACGTGATGTNNGGCTCCAGAATCACGATTTGCCCCTGCCTTTGAATGTCGCCTCCAATCCAGTCTTGCTGATCTCGAAGAAGAAATCAGAAAAGCTGTGATTGCTTTACCTAATGTTAAGCGCATCGATGGCGTCCCAGTAAACGCGGTCGAACTCGGTCAAATGGGTGTCCTCACATTAGGTTCAGGAGAAAAACTGACTTGCGATGGCATCATTTACGCTGACCGATGGGCTGAGCTTTCGAAGATTGAAGGATTGCCAAAGGCACTTCCATTTACTCGAAATCGTGAACCCCACGGGATTTTACAAGCGGTCTTTACCCATACTCAAAACATGACTTCTCAAGATGCAGATCATGCATTTTTCGGAGTGTCGCCTCGCGAAGCTGGTGAAGAGTTTCAAAGATCAGTCTTTGGATATTTCTTTGATCAAGGTCGCAAGAGTGTGTGGTCATTATTTTTGGCACCCGATGAAGTCGAAGACAATCACATGATTGCCAAGAAGCTTCGTCGCATGAAGCAAACACTCGATAAAATGTTTACCGGCCCTGAGTGGCTCCCGGAAGGTAAAGCAGACTTTATCTCGACAGTCGAAAACGAAAGCGTTCGATTAATTGAGTCTTATGTATTTGCTTCGGGCAATGCTCCGGTTGAGCCGATCCATTTGTCTAAATCGAAACTCATTTCATTTTTGACCGACGGTTATGGCCCGACCAATGCCATGCAGCAGGTCGGAGTGCTTTTAAGTNNTGATGTTTACGAGACTCAAAGTACCGTTGCGCCAGCATCTGAGACTCAAGAAGAACCACCTGCTGAACCAGATCAGAGCTAACTATGCAATGTCCTCGATGCTCAGGAACCTTTAGCCAAGAAGTTTATGAAACGGTACTGATCGACCGGTGCAACTCCTGTCAGGGCATTTGGCTCGACACCGACGAACTCGGTAAGATTCTCCAGTTCGAAGAAAAGAAGTTTACCCCTCAGTTTGTGCGTAAAGCGATTCGTGAATCTTTTGCTGGCGTCCCAGAAAAAGAAGTTCAGTCCGTGGAGCTTTGTCCAAAATGTGGCAAAGCAATGAATCCACTTAACTTTAGCTACAGCTCAGGCGTGATTATCGATGTTTGTAAGGAACACGGAACCTGGTTTGATAAAGATGAACTCGAAAAGATTCAGGCCTTCCATGAAGAATGGGAACTGAAAAAGGAAGATGTTCGTGAAGAGTATCAAGCCACCTTTCAGAGCATCAAAAAGGACTATCAACAACGGTATGATCAAATGCGAGATCGCATGAGAGACAAACTCTATCTACGATTTTTCCTATTTTATTGGATCGATAAGCTCAGCCACAACTTCGAAAAGAAAACTCGCGATTAAGACTTGATTGCTCGAAGTGGTTTTTTGCCTAAGCAGAAAAGGTGAATCTCTTTTGCTCCAGCTTCCCTGAGCGTTCGAGCAGCTGTGGTCAAAGTCTTTCCTGTGGTCATAAAATCGTCGACCAGTAAAACCCGGGAACCATTCAGCCGTTCATCAAAACCTGGCTTTACAGTGTAAGAAAGAGCGTGTTCGAGCCGCTCTTTCATCGTGAGTTCGCCTTGCCGTGTTTTCAGAAGTGAACTGTTTTCGAGCGCTTGCTTTACGCCGCACATGAAATACTCATTCAACCATAGTGCGACCTTTTCGGCTGGACTACCTCCAAGCTCCCAACTCCGTTTTAAGTCTTGAGGAATAGGGACAATAGTATCAATGTTGAGCCGCGATAGTTCGGAGCTCAGATGATTACCCATTCGAAATACGGAGCGATCAAAATAGACCCCGGACCTCTTTTTCCAGGACTTGAGTACGGAGTAACAGGGGCCGATGAGAAGGTACCTGGCATTGACAGATGTAATTTTTAGCTCTTGTGGAAACTGAGCCCACGGTCTTTGGCATTCCTGAAATTGGCGACAAATCACACCACCACAATTTGGACATAGAGGAGGAGCCTCTAGGAGCAGTTCTTCGCAGGGTTGGCAGAGCGATGTGAGCGGCAAAGCCTGCGAGGCTTCACAAAATGAACAGCGAAATAGACTGAGTTGTTGAAACATGAAGGAGCGCAAGTGCTACTTTAGCGCCACTTCAATGCTTGGGCTGAGCTCGGTTTAGGTCGCGAGAACTTGAGCTAAACCAATCACGTCTTTGGATAGATTCTTTTTCACTCCGATGACGTTTTTGAATGGGACCAGAACAACTTCGTTCTTCTTTACTCCAACCATTGCGTGGGATTGGCCACCTAGCAGGTAAGCTACAGCAGACGCGCCTAGTGCTGAAGCGAGCATACGGTCGTGAGCAGTCGGTTGTCCACCACGTTGAGTGTGGCCTAAAATACAAACCTTTGGATAATAACCGCGTTTTTGTAATCCGGTCGCAACTCGGTTAGACAGTCCTGGTTTAGGACCTTCGGCAACAACAATAATGCTGCTGGTTTTACCTCGGCGAATGCCTCGTTCGATCGTTTTACAAATCGAAGTGATCGTTTCATTGCCTTCAGGGACAATGATAGTTTCAGCGCCTCCGCCGATCCCAGTGTTCATTGCGATAAATCCAGAGCTGCGTCCCATCACTTCTACTAAGAAGATCCGGTCATGAGAGCTCGCGGTGTCTCGAATTCGGTCAATTGCGTCGATCGCCGTATTGACGGCCGTATCAAATCCAATGGTGTCGTCAGTGCCTGCGATGTCATTGTCGATCGTGCCTGGAACTCCAATGGTCGGAAAACCTGTTTCTTTTTCGAGGTAATAAGCGCCTGTAAATGAGCCGTCTCCGCCGATGACGACCAATGCTTCAATGCCTTTGCGGCGCAATATATTGGCAGCTTCTCTTCGAACAGATTTTTTATGGAAAGCTTCACAACGATCGGTCTTTAAGATCGTGCCGCCACGTTGAATAATATTGGCCACACTCGAAGCTGTTAGAGGATGGATTTGTCCTTCCAGGAGACCACTATAACCTTTGAGGACTCCATACACGTCGCAGCCATGCGCGATCGCATATCGAACTACTGCTCTGAGAGCGGCATTCATGCCGGGAGCGTCTCCTCCGCTTGTGAGGACAGCAATCGATTTGTGTTTCTTTTCACCGTTCAAATGAGGAACGCTTAGCATTCGTTGACCTTAATAATTGTGACTTAAGTTGTTGTTGTATCTAATCATTGCCTAGGAAGTAAGCTTTTTCCAGTAACTTCGGGCGGCAACGGAAGGCCCATCATATCACAAAGTGTAGGCATCACATCTTCTAAGCTTCCTGGCAAGAGGGCCTTTTTCGAAGATTTAGGTGAAATAGCACTTCCTGGCGCAACCCAAATTGCCGGTACCGGGTTAAGCGTGTGTTGAGTATGGATACCACCCGTATCATGTGCGCACATTTCTTCAGCGTTTCCATGATCTGCCGTCAATAGAGTATGATAGCCCGCTCGTTCTGCCGTTCCAATGACCTGCGCTAAGCAAGCATCCAGAGTTTGGATTGCTTTGACAGTCGCCTCATAATTACCTGTGTGACCCACCATGTCAGCATTGGCAAAGTTCATCAGCACAAAATCATGTTTACCACTGCCGATCTGAGCAGCAGCTTCGCGTGCGACTTCATAAGCGCTCATCTCGGGTTTCAAGTCGTAAGTGGGCACGTCCCGCGGAGATGGAACCAATATTCGCTCTTCATTTTGAAAAGGTTTCTCTCTTCCTCCATTAAAGAAGAAAGTGACGTGCGCGTACTTTTCCGTCTCTGCGATCTTAAACTGAGAGAGGCTTTTCTTCTCAAGCCATTCACCCATGATGTTGTTTAGGTTTTGCGGCCCATAGGCATATGGAAAAGTGAAATTAGCATCGTACTGAGTCATCCCTATATAGGATGAAAGTTTCACTCCACGACCGCTATTAGAGCCACGGTTAAATTCTTGAAAATCTTCCTGATTAAAAGCGACAGAAAGTTCCCGTGCCCGATCACTTCTGTAGTTAAAAAAGATGACACTATCATCGTCTTGAATGGCATTTTTTGGATCTAAGAGAATCGGTTCGACAAACTCATCTGTCTTCCCGTTGGCGTGTGATCTCTCAATCGCTTGCAGTGCATCGATACCCGGTACAGTTGCGCCTGGATTTTGGCCCGTCATACACTGATAGGCAGCACCTACGCGGTCCCAGCGTTTATCTCGGTCCATGGCGTAATATCGACCTGCGATCGAAACCAGAGAGGCTTTGGATCCTGCCTGGCCCGTAAAAGTTGGGTGTCTTAAAAGAGTCTGAACATATTTGCTGGATGAATCTGGAGGGGTGTCTCGACCATCCAAAAACGCATGCACACAGATCTGTGGAACTTTCATCTCGGCACAAAGATCTAAGAGTGCAAGGAGGTGATCAATATGACTGTGAACCCCACCGTCTGAAAGTAGACCCATGAGATGCACGCGACCTGTTTTGGATGCGCCTGTTTCGATCGCTTTACGGATAACAGGATTTTTGAAAAAGTTTCGGGTCTCAATCTCTTTTGTGATGCGAGTGAGATCTTGGTAAATAATACGACCCGCACCCATGGTCATGTGGCCGACTTCAGAGTTGCCCATCACGCCTTTAGGGAGTCCTACGGCTTCGCCGTGGGTGAGAAGTTCTGAATGTGGATAATGTTTCAGCAGTTGTTGGAAGAACGGGATCTTCGCATTTTTGATTGCGTTAAAAGGAGAGTCTTTTCCAATACCAAATCCGTCCAACACGATGAGAACAGCTTTTTGCATGGAGTCTTTTTCGCATATCTACGTAGCGCGCGCTAGAGCCAGGTCGTCTTAGTCGTGCGTTTTGTTGAGCTTAAGCCTGACTGAATTGATTCTGTAAAATGTCTATTCGGATCCGTCATTCTCGCGGAGTGGAGATAAGATCGTCTTGCATGAAGCCGGCTTTCTTTTGGCCCAGCGTGGGACCAAGCGGTTATAGATCGATTCGATGTCCTGCATCACGCTCGATCGATATCGATACGCCTCAAAGACCAGTCCCGCACTCCCGAAGTAGAAAAGAAGATCTTTTGCAGCCCCACCCGTTTGAAACATGTCCAAAACTTGGAGAGAGGCATAAAAAGTACCCCAAGCAGTCATCCAGCCGATCGTCCACCACTGGCTCTTGGTCTGGCTTTTACGATAGATCAACATTTCGATCGGTGACTTCCCGAGGAGCCCTTTGACGCTAGTAGAAAATGCGGCAAGAGCGTCATCCCACCCCATTGTAAATCCTTCAGAGGTCACATGAGCTGCGGCCATGATGGCTTCGCGTACGATCACTGAGTGAATGAGTGATGTGAGCAGAAAAAACTTTCTGTTCATCATTGTTTGATTGTTCTCTAAATCAAACTCGATACCTTGTCCTTTGAACTCACTATTGCCACGTTGATAATATCCAAAGAAAAGATTGAAAGCTGCGGACACGACCACCGGAAGCACGATATTGACCTGCTCGCCCATGGCTTGCTTAGCCGAAAGCGCATAGACCATCACGAACGAAGTGACAATGACGTTGGTAGCAGTGACACTTGCTTCGACCGCTTTCTGACTCAAAGGACGAGGCTTAGCATAGCTCATAAAGGAAATGCCATGGGGCACTCCAAAGAAGTGTTTCACCCATGAGTTGAGTTCTGATTTGAAGCTCGTCGTATTTCTAAACTTCGCTGTTTCAGGATGCTGAGACTGATCCGCAGCGTATTCGATCTGCAGTGCGAGTTCAGAAAGAGTAGGCGCTATTTTCTCAGTCTGCTTTTGGAGAATCTCTTCCACTTCTTCAATCTGAGTTTGCTTAAAGTCGACGCGAATACCTGATGCGGTGACCAACCTAATTAATGCGATCAACTCTTCAGGAGACTTTTTCCCAACATGGTAAACTTCAATTTTTTTAACGTTTTCACAGTGAAGGCGACTCACAAGATGCTTCGCGTACTGATCAGTCACCGAAAGTGAATTGAGAACTACCGTTGGCGCAGGGGTCGCCGAAGGATTCTGGTCACTCAGCTGATCACCGAATTGTGAACAGTCTTGCGTAGCGTAACTGGCCTGTGCAGCTAGTAGGCTCAGAGTAATGAAAAGTGTTTTTAAGAGCTTCATAGAGCGCTGTTCCGTTTCACCATTTAAAGGAAGATCACGTTAACCACGGATAAGCCGGATGACAACCTTCGGCGCGTTAGAAGTCCGTTAGGAAATGGTTTGTTCAAAATTATTCCATGTTTTCAAATGGTTATGTATTAGTCATGCCGCCCTGAAATGGCGTCATTTGCTAGAAAACCTAACTGTATCCGAACCCAACTCTGACAAATAGAAATTACGGACCGTTTAGTCTAGGTCGAAGATGACGCATTTAGAGCTTCATCGCTTACAGATAAGATAAAGAGATGGGTCAGGGGTTCGTTACATTTTCGCGTGGGATACTCACAGCGGTATTAGTCATTATTATGGCTTATACAATGTCTGTGTATTCAGCTGAACCAATCACCCAGGCCAATTTAGAAAGTGCGATCGTTGGTCAAAATATTGAAAGACTAAAAGAGATTATTCGCGACTATAAGAATGAAAGTTTAAAGCTCGATCTCAACGCAGCACTTTTCAAAGCCTCATCCTATCAGAATGGGGAAGTAATCTCCCTATTAATAGCCGCAGGCGCAGACACCGAATCGCGTGGAGCAGCTAACGGGCTTACACCACTTTGGAACGCCATCCTAAACCGCAATGATGAAGCAACTTACGCTTTGATTCGGGCTGGTGCCGACGTCCGAGCAAAAGATAAGTCCGGAGAAACTGCATATCATCGCATGTTTGCTGAAACCTGCCACGGTGATCACGTCAACTGGAAAAAGGAAACCTCAGACGCTGCACATGCGTCCTATTATTCATTCACTGCCAAGAAGGGTGAGTCAGGTCGACTTGAAAACTTTGAGTGCCCTAACATTAGTCTTCAGAGCAGTAATTCACATTTCAAAATAGAAAAGCCCAAGTACGTAAAGTCCTCTTCGACTAGAAAAGAGATTCGATCCGATGGAACTATCGAACTCGTTTGTGAGGGTAGAGTGCCGGACGTCTTACTTTCTGGTGAATTAAAAGAGGATGAAAAATCTTCTCATTGTTCAGCTAAAAACGGAAAGTGGGAATGCATTAACTATGGATTTGCGAATTATCCGTGTCCGAAAACTTTTGCAGTCGCTGAAAAAGCAGGCCGCATCATGCATGATCCTTCAGATGAGATAGAGAGCGTGCTTGTCGAAAGAGTACCGAATGGCAAGGACGGTGGAAGAGTGACTTGTGAATCTAAAGCACGTTCTGCACGAATGGTTTACCGATTACCCGGAGATCAGTATCGATATCAAACTTGCACGCCCACCCGAGAGGGGTGGGCGTGTGAAGTGTTTTAGAAGTTGGAGACGGGATAAGTGATCCCGCCTTTTATTTCTTTTCTTTTAGCCGACAGATACGTAACGAGGTTAATCTCTTGAGTTCATTTGCTAGACTATACCGTGCGGTGCGAGCGTCATAATTTCCGTTAAACTCACCATTAACCATCACCTGGAAGAATGAAAAATCTGAGGTCATCTTTAAATGACAGTTTTCAAAAAGCGTCTTGTCGTGCGCACCNNCCTTGGATGATTTCATCAAAAGTGAGATTCTCGATTGCAGCTGTATTTAACTTTTTAAATAGGATGTTAGATACGACTCGATAGATATCTGAGTCTTTATTTTCAATTAGACCATGGACATCTCGGACATCAGTAATCTTCCTTAATAACTCGGTCGTATAGGTAGATATAATTTCTTGAACTGCCTCTTTATCCTTTAATCTTAACTCTAGTTTTTCGAGGGTCGCAATTCTTTCCGATTGTTCTTGCGGAAAGTACTCACGAAGATATGCGAGTTCATCGTTAATTGACTCGAAGTTGGTATTGACTTCACGGAACGTGACGCGTTGGGCTTCTGAAAGAATCAGGTCCTGACTGCTGTCTAGAAGTTCGGCCTCTACTGATTCAACAAATTCAGCCTTACTCATGCTCAGTATAACTTCTCCTTCACAATCGGCACCTTTGTCGATTTTTTTGAAGGGTTTACACTTATAGAAATTGATTTTGTCTTCTTCGTCTAACGCGATTTGATAAGTTTCGCCGCTTGCTTTGATTAATCCAATATCCCGTGCCGATGCGAAACTAGTGGACGCCCATCCCCAAGTACTGGCCAGAGCTGCAAGAGTGGCTCCGATAAGGATTCCACCAGGTACTAAAGATTGATTTTTATTCGTCGGGTTCATTGAAATCTCCATAACAGGTACTTTGGGTTGTACTCGCGACGGTGAGAGAGTTTCATGAAGATGGCGAGCTTCGACGCGCTTTTTAGCAGAATTCGACAGCAAAGTAATCAAATATTTTAATCGATATTTAATCAATAAATGTTGTGTTTAAATTCGATACACCTGTCTAAAACTTCGTCAGATTGAGTGCAATTTTAAGCTCATTTCCAGTGTTTTTTGATAGATTAATCGAGATGGATATTGCTATGCGTTGTTGTCTCTGATACATCCTTCGACCCGAGGTTTTTATGCAACAAAGATTTTCTTCCTGGATGACCTTAGTGTCTTTTTTTTCAATAACCCTAGCTTCGTCGAGCTCACTTGCTCAGACCCAAATTAAGCCGATCAGGTCGAGCCTACGCGAAGTTGTGCGAATTCAAGAGCGCCATGACTCATCGTCGGTGGTTGTTTCATACGATTTGAAATCCAAGCTCTATTACATTCATCACAAGGTGCCCGGTGCATGTGCTCCGTTAGGTCAAAAGGGCGAATTATTATGCTCCGAGGATCAATCCGTCCTTTTGGGTGGAAAAGGTTTCAGACTCGCAGAGTTTGAAAATTATCTCCTAGATCCAGAAAGCGAGTTATTGGGAAAAATGGCTTCAGGTTCTCTGAGTGGTATAGCAGTGATCGTTATTGGAGTATTTACCGTAGGTGAAAGTGTCCCACTTATCGTCGCTTCGATCGTCGGTTCTGTTTTTTCTGCTTATGTGGCCACTGCAATTCAGAACTATACTTTTGACATTCCCCTGACCAAAGAACAAATCGAATCTAAATCCACTCTGATATTCAATCCTAAGCAACTCGGTTATGCAGACTTAAGAGCGGCTTCGTTGGATTTGGCCAAGATGGTTGATTTGGTGAACGACCGCACGGACTAAAGCCCTCTACCCTTCGTTATGATAGGGGTGCCCGCGCACCACGCTCCAACTACGGTAAAGTTGCTCAAACAAAACCACACGAGCGAGTTCGTGCGATAGAGTCTGTGGGCCAAAGCTAAAGGCACCTCGTGCCCTTTCGCGCACACTTCGAGCAAATCCGAGACTGCTTCCTATGCAAAATGCTACCTCGGGTACGCTTTCGCTTTCCCAGGAGCGCACGTGGTTAGCCCATTCAGAAGTAGGGGATGCTTTGCCAGTCTCATCGAGTAAGAGGATGCGTCCTCGAGGAGAGACTACGCCTGATAGCTTCTCTAAAAGAAGAACCGATTCTTTCTCCTGAATCTGCGCTCGCGTTGCAGGTGATTTGTCTGGAACCGGAATGGGTTTGAGTTCGACTTCTTGGAGATCAGCCCAGGGTCTTAGTATCTTTTTGTAGTAGTCAGCTGCGTCCCGAAGGCCGGGATTTTTAAGCTTTCCAAAAGCAAAGAGATAGAGCTTCATTTCACGAGACTACGCAATTATGAGCCTTAATTCAGGCGGCTTGCACCAGGACCGTAAAACTCAGATGGGATCTTAACGCGTGGAGCGTCTGCCCAAAGGTTTTCCAGGTCATAGTATTCACGGAGTGCGTCTAAGAAGATGTG
Source organism: Bacteriovoracaceae bacterium UBA1018 (assembly GCA_002291495.1). Taxonomy (GTDB): domain Bacteria; phylum Bdellovibrionota; class UBA1018; order UBA1018; family UBA1018; genus UBA1018. The sequence continues at coordinate 14,354 of DBAE01000265.1, forward strand.
CACGACGACATCGCCGTAATCCATCAATACCCAGCGGCCCTCGCCGTAGCCCTCGGCGGAGATCAGTTCTTTGCCTGCGGCTTCCATTACACCTTCGACTGAGTCAGCGATAGCTTGGACTTGGCGATCTGACATCCCGCTGCAGATCACGAAATAATCAGTGAAACCAGAGATATTGGTGAGATCCAAGACCTTGAGGTTTTCGGCCTTCTTGTCCAATGCTGCTCGAGCACATGTGAGTGCCTTTTGAGTGGATGGCTGGACGGATTCTTTAGTTTCAGTTGCGGTGGTTTTATCTTCGGTCATTTCATGTCCTTTAGCTTTGGGTACCATAGAGTAGTTTTTCGTTCAAATATCTGGCCACTGGTTCATGAAGGGTGCCTTCAGGCGCCTGGCCGGTTCGTGCGAGAGTTTCGCGTATTGTCGTCGAAGAGATTTCTGGCGCCTCGGTGGGGGTGAGTACCAGATACTTGGTCGGTGAGGACCCCGTTACTTCCCAGAGGCGATCAGAAACTTTTTTAAGCAGTCCGCTCGCTTCAAATTTATTTAAGATGTCCCTACAAACTTTTTCACCATCCGGCTTTCGCTCTAAAACGATCCAATGAGACAATCCTAAGAGAGCTGGAAACCGGGACCAGGTATGCACATTGGTCAATTGATCTGTACCAATGACAAAGGCGAGCTTCGGGTATTTGCTCTGAAGATCCAGCAGGGTCTCATACGTGTACCCAGGCTTACCGGTCCGAGCAGCCTTTTCAATTTCAAAGGTGCTAATCTCAACGTCTGCCATTCCCTGAAAGTTGAGTTCAGTCATCTTCAGGCGATGTTCGGTCGACAGGATTCCTGACTTTTGAGGTGGGATTGCTGAAGGCATGATCACAACCCGAGCTACTCGAGGTTGTTCAAATAGTCCGCGAACAGCCTCACGATGTCCTAAGTGAGGTGGATCAAAGGTCCCTCCAAAAAGGCAGGTTACTTGATGCCACTGCATTAGGCCCGCATTCCCTCGTCATCTGGAAGTCTTGTTTCTGGCTCAATTGCCAAACCTGCTTGCGTGCGTTGTTTGAACACTTCGTCTTGAACGGCAAACAGAAGGGATTCTAGGCCTTTTCCAGCAACGGCTGAAATGACATAAGGTTCTTCAGCGCCTGGGTGTGTGCCACGAATAGATGCAATTCTTTGGCGTAGAGCAATCCTTGCACGTTCAATGAGCTCACGATCTTGTTCGAATATATCGAGCTTGTTGAGCACGACAATTTCAGGCTTGTGTAAAAGGGCTTCGTTAAAAAGACCAAGTTCATTTCTGATCACAGTGTATCTGCGAATCAGTTCATTAATCGCATGATCAAAGCTATCTTCGATTGTCGGAACAGTTGCGTCTTCAAGAAGCTTAGTTCCATCTAAGAGGTGCACAAATACTCGTGTACGTTCGATATGTCTTAAAAATTTATGTCCAAGACCAAGGCCTTTGTGTGCGCCTTCGATCAAACCCGGGATATCGGCGAAGACCATGCGGCGGTCGCCGACCAGCTCGACGATGCCGAGCTGCGGTTCCAGCGTGGTGAACGGGTAGTTGGCGATCTTCGGCTTGGC
>DBAE01000223.1 GCA_002291495.1 Bacteriovoracaceae bacterium UBA1018
ACCTTTATCAAACCTCAGGGTGAGAGGTGCAGAGAAACGAGATTTACTGAAATTCATCATAGGCGTCCTCTCAGTCAGGGCGGCACTCACGATCCAAGTAATCTCACGACGTTATGTTCAGCTCACCACTGGTGGCTTCATCACGAGGGCGCGCTTAATGAGTGTTAAATAATTGACATAGAATATTCGTCGGGCTCATCTCAAGATATCCGTTGACTCATTACGTTTGGTATTCAAAACTAGTGTCAGTCCGAGGAGGGACGCATGAGCCTAAAAAACACGATTCGCGTTGGGATGGGGATATTGGTTTTGAGTTTAACTTCTGCTGCAATGGCGGATGAAGATTGTTCAATGCCATTTCATAAATATAAAAAGCAAGACAGTGCTGCAGCAATCTCCATTACGTTTGAGAATGATGTGCCTATTCATGATGCAAAACTGGTTTCCTTTGTTCGCGGAGTCCCAACCGAGGATGGCCGGGGCAGTTCTATGGACTCGCGTGCGATGTGTGAGGTCTTTTTCAATGATCAGTTTGAGGCCGAATATAAAAAGTCATCCAATCCGAGTTTTCATTTCGAAAAGAAAAGAGAAATCAAATTGGATCCAAAAAGCCTAAAGCTTTTAGACGGAGGCGACAAACCATTATCTGAAAATGACGTTCCTGGTGACGCCCGGACGATTGTCTTAAGTGCAGTAGACGACCCAAGTGTAAAAGAAATCCGATGCAGACAGGTACACACCTTTTTAGGTTTAAAGATGGCATTTGGAGACAATGTTAAGATTAAATNNTGACAAAAAAAATTCAGCAAAAGCCGTTCTTACCCCTGCAGTAAAAGCCGGCCAAAAGTCAGATGCTCCTGAAACATCTAAGACAGGCGCGAAGCTGAAAAATGCATACGATGCTCCTGATACTGCTGGTACTCCACGAAAAGGTCGAGGCAAAGGCAGTGGTGGTGGCACAGCAAATAGCGCCGAAAGTTTTTGAACTACTTTAATTATTTAAAATTATTACTAGCAAATATGATTTAATAATTGAAACCGGGGCAGGCTAATATCCTGTCCCGGTTTTTTAGTTTCAGCGCGGTCCAAATCGAACCGATCAGTCCCAACCCTGACTCAAACCCACACCCCCACCCAACCCAAATCCAAACGTTTTATCCTATACTGTTTTGCTTCGGCAATATTCTGACATCTCATCTCCAGTGATTACGTTAAGTTCTTTTCTTATCTGTCGATNNACATTACTTTTTGCAGCCCTCAGTACCTTGATCGGTAATACGATCTCAGAAGCAGGTATTGTGTTTGCGCAGCCATCAGCAAAAGGCCGCGGCCCAGCAAGTGATGAGGATTCAAGTCTCATGCAAGCTGAACTGGCACCGGATAATGTGGATGCTTATGCACCACACGATACGCCAAGTGATAGCCAGTACCCAGACTCAAGTTTTGGTGCGGAGCCATCGCGCATCAGCCCAAAAGACACTTTTGCAGTCAAAAAAACAAATACCCATGAGGCAGTCGAACCCACTCTTGAAACTTACGCTGCTGAAGAAGCAGGCGAGCAGGGCACGCGTGGTGGGCGTTCGTTAGCAAGTATTAACGAGAGTGACCCGGTGACAGAAACCCATGAGACTACACGAGACCCAGCTTCGAGGCCAAGGCTTGCTCCAGAGCCGTCACAACCTCGTATCAGATCCGAAAATATCTTGGCCTCACGTGGAGACTCAAGCGTTTCACCTACTCAATATCGAAACCTTGAAACAGGTCCACTCAAGTCACTTCCATCGATGGAGTCCGCAAATTTTCGTCGCAAAGGTGTTCAAGAAGTAGCGATCATTGCAGGAGATCTCGGATTTTTTCCAAAAACATTCTTTGTGAGTCGTGATGTTCCGGTAAGACTATTTGTCACAGGTTCATCCAAAAACGCACTTTGTATCATGATGGACTCATTTCAAGTCCGTAAGCAGATTCGCTCCCAAAAGATTGAAGAGATCACCTTTACTCCAAGTCTTCCTGGAACCTACCGCTTTTACTGTCCAGTCAACGGCACTGAAGGCACTATGGTTGTGAAGGAGCTAGGCTAAGCTGTGGGTGTTTTCGAAGATTCAGTCTCAACATTTCTTAGCGTCATCAAACCCTACCTAGATGACGAGGCCGTGACTGAGGTTTTAGTCAACGGGCCAAGCGAGATCTTTGTCGAAAAGAAGGGAATTCTTGAACGAGTTCCTGCTGTTTTTAAAGATGAGCAGGCTCTTCAGGCTGCGGTACGAAATATTGCTCAGTTCGTCGGCCGACGAATTGATGAAGATCATCCTACACTCGATGCGCGATTGCCAGACGGGAGTCGTGTGGCTGCAGTACTGCCGCCCTGTTCTCGTAAAGGAACGACGCTTTCCATTCGTAAGTTTTCAAAGGGTGCGCCCACTTTCATTGATCTCATTAATCGGGGATCGATTTCAAAAGATGCGGCTCGATTCTTAGACGTTGCCATTTATTTGGCGAAAAATACTATTATCTCGGGCGGGACCGGTTCAGGAAAAACCACGCTTCTGAATGTTCTTGGATCTCGCATTCCAGGCACTCAACGTTTGCTG
>DBAE01000069.1 GCA_002291495.1 Bacteriovoracaceae bacterium UBA1018
CCTCTACCAGCAGCACTCATGCCGTCTGCCGCAGAGCCAGCAGTCGCAACAACCACCGAAAAAGAAAAAGCGACACCACCGTCAAAAACTGAAGGTGCCAGCGCAAACAAAGATCGTCATCACGGCATCGCGATGGCTAACATCGATGATATTGTAGCTAATCAGTATCAACCCCGCAGAGATTTCGAAGATTTAGCACTGCAAGAGCTCGCTCAGTCCATTAAAGCAAACGGGATCATTCAGCCTCTAGTTGTTCGCAAAGGTCCAGATGGCTATCAGCTTATTGCAGGCGAGCGCCGATTGCGCGCCTCGAAGCTGGCCGGACTAAAACAGGTTCCTATTGTTATTCGTAAATCCACTGATCGAGAAGCGCTCGAGCTGGCCTTGATTGAAAATATTCAGCGCCAGAACCTGAATTGTATCGACGAGGCCTTGGCCTATTTTCAACTCATGCAAGACTTCTCCCTCACGCAGGAAGAAATCGCTCTGCGTGTAGGTAAGGACCGTTCCACGATCACCAATTATCTTCGACTGCTTCGCCTTCCAGAAGCCATTATAGACGACCTGAAACGCCAGATTCTGAGCTTCGGCCATGGAAAAGCACTTCTTGCTGTAGAAGACCACGATGTGCGTCTACGGGCACGAGCTCAGATCGTGGAACAAAAGTTGAGCGTTCGACAAGCTGAGGCCCTCATTGAAAATCTCAAGCGTGAAGCTCAAGACCCAACAGGAGCTACAAGTACTGGAACCCCTGCCAAATCCATGACGGCTGTTCAGTCCAGGCTGATGAATCTCTCTCAGCAGCTCACTCGCCAACTCTCAACCCGAGTCGAGTTGAAGGGTAATGAGAAGCGCGGAAAGATTGTTCTTCACTATGGTTCGCGCGAGGAGCTTGAACGAATCATTGGCTTGATGCAAAATTAAAGGCGATGCGTAAATCAGCTCGTCTTAGTGTCCCGGTATCCAGCTTTGCCGTCAGTGGAGTCATTGACCAGGGTTGCGAATTTGAAGGAAAACTCTGCTTTCAGGGCACAGTTCGGATTGGTGGAACGTTCCGCGGGGAAATCTATACCCCGGACACGCTCATCATTGGCGAAGGTGCGCGAGTCAATGGCGACATCGACGCCGGGATAGTCATTATTAGCGGCGAGGTGACGGGAAACGTCCGAGCCAAGCACCGGGTCGAAATCCATGCACCAGCTGTCTTTAAAGGCAGTATTCTTACTCCTAGTCTCCGGGTGGATGAGGGCGTAATCTTCGAAGGCAGTAGCAAAATGGTTAACTCAGCTACTCACCCAGGCGCCCAGCCGAAGGGAAGTCTGATCGGCAGCTCCGGGAAAGCTAAAGATACTTCCAACAAGAATACGACTCTCTAATTCTCCCTTGACCGCGTAAAAACCCGCGTGTTAGCAACTCTGAGAAATCTAATCAATCGGAGACACACGTGGGCGATATCCTGAAGCAGCTTGAGCTGGATCAGACTTTTTTTATTCAGTTTGCTCTATTCGCGGGCATGTTCTTCATTTTGGCCCCGCTTTATTTCAAACCGTTTCTAAAACTCTTCCAAGCGCGCCATAAGCGAACCGTACAGGATCGTGAAGCAGCAGAGCGCCTTATCGCTCAAGCCGAACAAAAGTTTGAAGAGTATAAGGCTAGACTTAGCCAAGAGCGCGTCGCTGCAAAGAAGGGCTACGAAGAAATCGTCGCTGAGGCGAAAAAAGAAGAAGCTCAAATCCTCAATGATGCTCGAAATGAAGCAAAAAAGATTACCCAAGAAACGCTGGATTCGATCACCAAACAAAGTGACCAAATCAAAAAACAACTCGAGTCTGAAGTTGAAACGATAGCAAAAACAATTTCGGAAACTCTTCTTAAAAGGCAAACCTAAAAATGCACGGCTTGATTGCCCCTACAATTAATGTCCTCATCTTGACCGCAGTCCTTGCTTATTATCTTCGTGGACCCTTTAAGGCATTTGTGTCGGGTCGCCACGTTTACTTGCGAGATGAATTAGCTCGTGTACACACACAGCTCAGCCAAGCACAGGCGCGCTACAGCGAATTCGACGCTAAGTTGAACGCGATTGATGCCGAGTTAAATGCGCTGAGAGAACAAGTCAGACAAGATGCTGAACAAATGAAGATCAAGATTATCAATGAGGGACGACGTCTAGCGGACTCCATTCGAGTCAGCGCTAAAATGTCGGCGACGTCAATGTACACAGACTTGAAGAATCAGCTTCGCGCAGAGTTTGGGCAACAAGTTTTGACCCGCGCTGAAGCGATCATTCGTGAAAGGCTTACTGGAGATGATCGTGTGAGGATTCGCCGAGAGTTTTCTAAGCAAGTGGAGACCATCCAATGAGTGTCGGCAGAACTTACGCTAAGGCCCTATACTCGGCAGCAGAAGATATTGTTAAACGCCCTGCGGATCTCGATCTCATTGAGACACAGTTGGACACATTTGTAAGCCTACTCAAACAATCTACTGACCTAAGAAATGCGTTAACCAATCCCGCAATTGATTCCCAAAGCAGAGTTGGCATCATCGAAAAGGTCGGAGCCAAAGCCGGCTTCTCACCGCTAACAATCAAGTTTCTCTTGCTGTTGACGAGCAAGGATAGACTTTCCTCTCTTCAGGATATTGCCGATGCATTCGCATCCATCCGTCTTGAAGAAACAGGGGGCACATTAGGTCTGGTCACTTCAGCAGATCCTCTCGAGCAAAACGATCTAGATCAACTCTCTAGAGCGTTTACTCAAAAGGTCGGCAAGAAAGTCGCCTTCAGAACATCGGTTGATTCAAGTCTTTTAGCAGGTGTCAAAGTAACCTTGAACGGCGTCACCTATGATGGTACGCTCCGTTCTCAACTTCAACAACTCCGGGATCGTCTTGTTTACGGCTCCAAAGCCGAAGCACCAGGCTCGGTTAAATAAGTATACGTCGAGGAAGATATGCAAATTCGCCCAGAAGAAATTACACAGATTTTAAAGTCACAATTGGCAGATTTCGAGAAGCGCCTTGATGTGTCTGAGACAGGAACCGTGACAGCGGTCGGAGACGGCGTCGCACGAGTTTACGGTCTTGAAAAAGCAATGGCCGGAGAACTTGTTGAGTTCGGCGGTGGAGTAACCGGAATGGTTCTCAATCTTGAAGAAGAGGGTGTAGGTATCGCCGTTCTTGGAGATGACACCGTTATTAAAGAAGGAACTACCGTCAAGAGAACGAACAAAATTGTTCAAGTCCCAGTCGGTGAAGCACTTCTTGGACGCGTAGTTAACGCATTGGGTGTACCGATCGATGGTAAGGGCGACATTGCTACCAAAACTTTTCGTAAAGTTGAAATTAAAGCGCCAGGCATCGTAGCTCGTCAATCTGTTAAAGAACCGCTTCAAACTGGAATTAAAGCTATTGATGCCATGATTCCGATTGGTCGTGGTCAGCGTGAATTGATCATTGGTGACCGCCAAACAGGTAAGACCGCTGTAGCGATCGACACCATCATCAATCAAAAGGGTCGTGGAGTTTATTGTATCTACGTAGCTATTGGACAAAAGCAATCTACGGTTGCTCAAGTGGTCGATAAGCTTCGTGCTCACGGTGCTCTTGATCACACCATCATTGTGGCAGCGACAGCCTCGGACCAAGCTCCTCTTCAGTTCTTGTCCGCATACACTGGCGTGACGATGGGAGAGTGGTTCCGTGACAACGGCAAGCATGCCTTGATCGTATACGATGATCTGACAAAACAGGCGCAAGCTTATCGTCAGTTGTCTCTCTTGTTACGACGTCCTCCAGGACGCGAAGCGTATCCTGGCGACGTCTTCTATCTCCACTCTCGTTTGCTTGAGCGCGCAGCTAAGCTCTCTGATGCATTGGGTGGTGGATCACTTACGGCTTTGCCTATCATCGAAACCCAAGCGGGTGACGTTTCTGCATACATTCCTACAAACGTGATCTCGATTACTGACGGCCAGATCTTCCTCGAGACCGATTTGTTCTACTCAGGTGTACGTCCGGCCGTTAACGTCGGTCTG
>DBAE01000024.1:0-13908 GCA_002291495.1 Bacteriovoracaceae bacterium UBA1018
GGTCAACTGCGTTACGCGGGACTTCAACGCCCAGTTGCTGAAAGACTTCTTCACGCTCGTGGAGGTAGATCCAATATCCATTACCAGGACAGATCTCATCTTGAAGCTCAAATGCACCTGTGCGAACTTTCTCAGCGATTTCCTTTCGCGAGAAAGGGCCGAGAATTCGATTTTTGGCAGTCCGTACTAACCAAATATCTGAAGATTTTGCATCAGAGGCCTGAGAAGCTTCCATATTTACTTAAGATTAGGATAACCGTGCAATTTGTTTAATGGAATCTTTTATTCTCAGTAGAGTCTGTTGAAAACTCTTATTCGCGAGTCAAAGCATCGACGGTACGACGCTCTGCATCTAAAAACTGTCTAATCGCGGTATGCTCGGCATATCGAAACTCTTGCGGAGTACCCCAAAAGACAATCTCACCCTTATGTAAGAAGGCGATCTGATCGGCCAACAGCAGGGCCGAAGGAATATCGTGACTAATTACAAGCGAGGTCAAGCTGAACTCACGCTTTAAAGTTTCAATCAACTCGTCCACCGTCGTCCGTGTTACGGGATCAAGACCCGTGGTGGGTTCGTCATATAAAAGAATAGCAGGTTGACGAATAATCGCACGAGCAAGTGCTACGCGCTTTTTCATTCCGCCAGAAAGTTCGTTTGGAAACTTATCATAGCCTTTCGGCATTCCGAGAATAGTAAGCGCACGAGTCACTGCTTCTTCNNACGCGACATTTTCAAAAATGGTCATGTCATCGAACAAGGCCGAGTTTTGAAAAAGCATACCGAAAAGCAATCGATGCTCAGCTAGGGCATTTCCCCTAAGAGTCGACATATCTTTTCCACCTACCCAGACATGGCCCTGATCAGGCTTCAAGAGGCCCAAGATATGTTTGAGCATGACGGATTTTCCGGCACCTGAAGAGCCCAGAATATAAGTGAGCTTTCCGACTGGAAAATCAATGTTTACGCCCTTGAGGACCTGGTCTCGCCCGCCACGAAAGGCCTTATGGACGTTTTCTAACTTAATTGTGCCCTGTTCTTTTTGGATCGAAGGTTTATCCATATTTCCGTTGTACCCGGGTTGATACAGAAGTCAAAAGTTCATACGGAATTGTCTCGGCCGCCTGTGCCTGAGCCCAAATATCGATCTCTGGGCCGATCACTTGCGCCCAGTCTCCAGCACGGGTTTGTGAGGTGCATTCTACAGCACAAAGATCCATACTCACTCGTCCCAAAAAGCGAGAGACGCGTCCATTGATACTCACAAAACCTTGGTTACTTAAAGCGCGATGGATGCCATCGGCATAGCCACCAGCGAGAATCGCGACGTGAACTGAATCTTTACCTTTTACTTTAAAGGTGGCGCCATAACCTAGCGACTCTCCTGGCTTAAGTTTACGCACCGTACTTACGGAAACTCGAAGCTGCATGACTGGCACCAGTCCTCTCGTAGGAGCCTCGGGCCAAGGTGGTATTCCATACAGAGACAAACCCGGCCGCACGATGTCGGTCAAACCGTCTAATCGCCACTGCTTTTCTTGCCAAATTGCGGAGCTATTACCCAAATGAAAAAATGCTTGAGGACAGGCTTCTGAGAAAAGCTCTCTGAGCCCCTGGAACTTTTGTCGCTGGTGAACACTGAGTTGCTGAGTCGGACTCTCACCCATCGCAAGATGAGACAAAATCCCCTGAGGTCTCCACGATGCGGGCTTTTGTTTCAGGTCCTTTAAGATAGTACTCGCAATTGCCGGGTTAATCCCGAGTCGATTCATTCCTGTATTAAATTTGAGCTCATAAGATAGCCGCTCGGGCCAGGAGCCTTTCATGAAACTTTTCCAGTCTTCATCTGTCGATAATACGGGAGTTAATCCATGACGTTCGCAATACAGACCCTTTTGAGTGCTCCACCCCGCGATTCCTGAGAAAACCAAAACACGCGTCTTGCGACCCCGCACGCCTAGTGCTGCGCGTACCTCGGCGCCTTCTTCGAGAGTAGCGACTCCTAAACCATAAAGATTTGGAAGGTCATTCAGTATCTTTGCAGTCCAAGATGCACCATGCCCATAAGCATTGGCCTTAATCATGGGCAGCATGAGCTGCTTGGGAACTTGTTTGTGAATGGCAAAGTAGTTATTTCTCAGCGCCTCAGCGCTTAGCTCTGCTTCTATTCGTGGGCCAAATCCTTCGTCGTCGCGCTTTTGATTTCTTTTTCTCTCGGCATCTTGAAGAAATTTTTCAGCGCGGGAAAGGCTCATAGGATCGAATCAGGTTCCGTCTTACGATTATTAGTACTACCAGCATTGAGAATCGCATTGTCTTTCGCCGCATTTGCAGGAGTTTGCACAATGACGTTCTTGCCAGCGATTTGAATAGTACGATTCAAAGCACCTCGATGTAAATTACTATCTGTCCCAGGCTGCAGAATCACCAAAACACCTTGCAGTTTGCCTCGCCCAGTCACAGGCCAAGCTTCAAAATGAGCTATTCCCATCTTGCTCATGATCATCTTCGCAAGTGGAGAATATTCAGCTAGAGACGCTTGCTTACCTTCGGCTTCAGTTCTTAAGATCGTATCCAAAACCGCCGGCACAATCGGAAATGTCATACTTCTAGGTGCTTCTGCATTCTTAAAACCTGCGATGGTTGTCAAAGTCGCAAGTTTATTTTGGACCTGGTAACTAAAATAGAGAGTCGGACTCTTACAAATTCTACCCGCTGTCGATGTAAGCTTTTCTGCCCAAACGCGAACGCTCGTATTTTCCTGCAACTCATCTTGGAACTGATCGATCAAAATTTCGACTGCACGCTCTGCCTGCAAAAATCTTTGAGTCGCAATGTCTTCTTGCTTGTTCTGAAGCTCTTCCATCTGAGCTTGCAGTTCGGGATGTGGAACCACGACATTAGACTTTTCCTCAGCAGGCTCCTTCTTACCCATTGCTGCGTCTCTCTTTGACTTGGCAATCTTAGCCAAAATTTCTTGAACACGAGCTTCATCGGGACGAAGGTCTGAATTCTTCGCAATTGCTGTGTGACCAATCGTAGGCGCTAGCTTCTCAATCATTTTAGATTTAGTCGGTAGTAACGGCTTCTGAGCTACAATTTCGTTTGTTTCCCATAAATCTTCGAGACACCCCGACTCATTGACTGGGGCTTGTCCTTCACGAGAAGGAGCACCACGATTTGCCTGCATTTTTATTGCAAGGCGAGCCATGAGCATACATAGAGCAATCAAACCAAAAAAAGCCAGAGCGACGTCTCTGACCCATTTGAGCGTGATCGAAAAAGTTTGAAGATTGACTCTCTCTGTAACCGCAGCGATAGGTAACGATCCAATACGCGAATAAGCAGCAAGTGTCGGCAGACGATCAATCGATTGAAAAGTTCCTGATCCACGAGTCTGAAAAGCTTTTTCGAAAAGAGGGTGATTTCTTAGATTAGTGGCAATGTAGCTCTTCTCAGTGTGTGCAAGCACAGTCCCATTTCGGGTAATGAGAAAAGCTCGGTGAGCGATATCCATCGATCTGCCTTGTAAGATGCTCTTCCAGTTCTTAAACAAGCTGAATGCTTGCATTGGATCAACAAGAGCAAGCACGACTGAATTTTGAGAAGGATAAGCGACACCCAGAAGCTTCGGTTCTTTTTCTGGATCGTCTCGAACCGGAATCACTGCCACGCCTTTTTCTTTGAGTTCTCGGTACGATAGTTCTCGGACGGCCTGGCCCAAGTAAACCTCTTCAAATGATGAGTAAAATTGAGGAGTTTTCCAGCGAGGGTTTTGCGCATATCGGATCACCTGCGAAAGCGCATCGTTTTTAACCTGAATTTCTGCCCAGTGGAGTATGAGCCCCCGCGGTGGATTTTTTTCCAAATCTTCTTTTTTAAGCTCGAGAGCCTGGTTTCGAACCAGCTCTAACGCACTCCAAATATTTTCGATGACAAGACGATTTTGAAGCTCGGTCTCGGTCAACTGAGCTCGCCGAATTGAGGATTGTTCATTTTTCTTCCAGCGCAATGTGAGTCCAACACCGGTACCCACACCTAAGGCTGCGATTAAAATTAGAAAGGCAGCAATGACTCTAGCCTCGCCTCTGTCACCCAGTCCCGATAGTCTCGGTCCCGACTCGATGGAAAGCGCCGCGCCTACTTTTTGTATTAACTTCTTAACGAGCCATCCGTGACTCATTCGTTCATCCATGATATATGGCATGTCCAGCCCCTCTTGATCCTATTTCACCTTAAAAAGTGTAACATGAGGAGATTAATTTGGGCTTTTTTCTGGAGTTTTTATGGCAAAAGCAGCACCCAAAGCACCATCCCAGCCGTCTAAAAGCGAACCCGGCAAAAATTTCTCCCCAGTACATCCTCGAGTTCTCATCTTAGGTACTGGGATCGCGGGCCTCAGTACTGCTTTAAAATTCGCAGAATTTGCTGAAGTCACGCTAGTTTGCAAAGCAGATCCCGCAGAAGGCTCTACTCGATACGCACAAGGGGGTATTGCCTCTGTCTGGTCAAAAGAAGATAGCTTCGAAGAACATAAGCAAGACACTTTTGTGGCGGNNCATGAAACTGTCGTCGACATCTGTGTACGCGAAGGCCCAGATCGCGTCCGAGAGCTGATTGAACTTGGGGTCGAATTCACAAAAGCCAACACCTATGCAGATTCAGGTAGCGGCCGAAAAAAGACTCCGCCCGCTGATCCGACCGAAGTTTTTGATCTCCACCGAGAAGGAGGTCATGGACAGCGACGTATTTTGCACGCAGATGATTTAACGGGCTGGGCTATCGAAAAAGCCCTCCTCACCCGCATAGCTGAAAATCCACGCATCAAAGTTCTCGATGATCATGTGGCCATTGACTTGATCACCGAAGGTAAAGTGATGAAGCGTTGGCCAAACGCTGGTCGATGTCTTGGGGCCTACGTACTCGAGATTAAAACAGGAAAAGTACTTACACTCGGAGCAGAGATCACAGTCCTTGCCACAGGCGGAGCTGGAAAAGTTTATCTCTACACTTCAAATCCTGACACAGCGACTGGTGATGGCATCGCGATGGCTCATCGAGCAGGTGCTCGTGTCGCGAATCTTGAGTTTATGCAGTTTCATCCAACCTGTCTTTACCATCCTAGCGCTCGGACATTTTTGATCACGGAAGCATTGCGCGGAGAAGGTGCTGTACTCAAAACTGTCGAAGGCGAAGAATTTATGAGCCGCCATCATGCGATGGGATCACTTGCCCCGCGCGATATTGTAGCTCGTGCAATCGATATCGAAATGAAACGGACGGGTGACAAACACGTGGTGCTCGACTGTACTCAGCTTTTTGGCGGAAAAGCAGAAGACATCCGCAGTCACTTCCCAAACATCTACGAAACTTGTCTTAAGTATGGCATCGACATGAGTATAACTCCGATTCCGGTAGTGCCAGCTGCTCATTATACTTGCGGTGGTGTCCTCGTCGATATCAATGGTCGCACGACCATCGAGGGCCTCTACGCAGTCGGGGAAGTCGCATGCACGGGTCTCCACGGAGCAAATCGTCTGGCTAGCAATTCACTTCTCGAAGCGGTCGTGTACGCCCACCGAGCTGTGGCAGATGCAGCTCCAAAGTTATCTCGACTCCTTAAGAATCGAATTGAACACTTACCTCAAGGATTGCCCGAATGGGATAGTGGTAAAGCTGTCGAACTCGAAGAACGAATTGATATTGCTGCAAACTGGCTTGAAATCAGAAGTTTGATGTGGAACTACGTCGGCATCGTCCGCAGTAATCGAAGGCTAGAGCGAGCAAAGCGCCGCATCGAACTATTGAAAGCCGAAGTGACTTCGTATTATTGGAATTACCTCTTAAGTAAAGACCTCATCGAACTGAGAAATCTACTGACAGTGGCTGACTTGATCATCCAGTGCGCACAACTTCGCAAAGAGAGCCGAGGACTTCATTACACGGTCGATCATCCGCAGACTGACGATGCGTATTACAAAAAAGATACAGTGATCTGAGACTTAGCCTTCTAAAGGCAACTCAAACACAAAGATCGTACCTTGGCCCGGCATGCTGTTCACTCGGATCGTGCCCTGATGAGCTACGACGATCTGTTTGGCAATATAAAGTCCCAGTCCCAACCCATGTATCGTACTGTCGGTTACTGCTCTCTCGAAACGATCAAAGATAAAAGGTAGTTTTGTCTCTGATATTCCCATTCCAAAGTCTTCGACGCTAAACTGAGCAAAGCCATCCTTACGGCGTGATTTGATAATAATCTTTGAACCAGCTCCATATTTGCAGGCATTGGAAAGGAGATTGACAATGACCTGCTCAACTCTTTGTCGATCCCAGACGCCAGTCAATTCGGGTTCAAGCTCAAGCTCCACTGGGCTACCTGACGCTTGGAAAGAATCCGTAAATCGCTCAATGACTTCTTCCGCAAGTGCTGTCAGGTCCATTTCTTCGACCTGTAAAGCAAGTTTTCCGTTCTGGATTCGAGTCACATCTAAGAGATCATCAACCAATGAGCCAAGCTTCTTAACCTGCTTACTCATTGAATCCATCGTCTTTGAAAAACGTTCACGCAGTGGGCTATCTAAGGGTGTACTTTGAGTGACCCGCTTTAGTAACTGAAGCTGAAGCCCCATGGACGTAATGGGGGTCTTAAGCTCATGACTGGCAATCGAGAAAAAGTCATCTCGAGTTTTAAGTGCGTTTTTCAATTCGCGGGCCAGAGCTGCTTGTTCCTGCCCTCTTTTATCGAGCAATCTCTTCTGACAGTCGAGCTCAATAAAAACGCGAACCTTACTTCGTACGATGACAGGATCGAGAGGTTTAAAAAGTACATCTACGGCGCCTGCCTCATACCCTTGAAATACTCGTTGTTGTCCAACCAAACCTGCCGTTACAAAAATAATCGGAATACTTCGAGTCCGTTCCATCCCCCGCATCAGCTCTGCGAGCTCAAAACCGTTCATTTCCGGCATCTGCACATCGATCAGGGCGAGAGCAAAATCATGATTGAGCAATAATTCGAGCGCCGCTTCTCCAGACGAGGCACGAACAATCTCAATATCTTCAGATCGAAGAAGCGCTTCCAAGGCCTTCAGATTTTCCTCGAGGTCGTCGACAATGAGACACTTACTTTTCACGACTTCCACCTGAGGTGAAGCATCTGGAGTGCTAAATTCTTTCTCATTTAAACTCATTTAACCTCCGATTTTCTTGTCGGCCTAACGAACCGAAAAAGTCCTCGATCTGCGCTAGATTCATAATCGCCGAGGGCGTAAAAATATTTAATGCGGCCGTGGGCATATCTTTAAAGTCAGCTTCGTCCGGATCTTGTACAATCGTATAGCCACCCCTCGATGCTATCTCTTTTAGCCCTAAGGCGCCATCTGAGTTTGCTCCGGTCAAGAGGATCCCCACTAACCTCTTCTTGAAAACTGTGGCGGCAGAAGAAAATAAGACATCGATCGCTGGGCGGCAATAATGAACTGGCTCTTCGGTACTCAGCGAAAACCGTCGATTAGGCTCAACGCTCAGGTGATAACCTGGAGGAGCTATGTAGATGATTCCTTCTTTTACGTCTTCAGTCGACTCAGCCTCCTTCACCACGAGAGAGCATGTATCTTTTAAGATTTCTGGAATCAGATTTTGGGCATCTGGAGGTAGATGAATCACACAAATAATAGCAAACTTTGTATCCTTCCCAAACTTTGGAAGGAGTCGTGTAAGCGCCTGCACTCCCCCAGCAGAGGCGCCAATGACCAGAGCTGATATTTCACGATTCAATGCCTGCTTCATCTTTTCTGAAAAATCCGATCTTCTTTATTTACGATCTCGAATTGATTTTTGTGATCCGAAAAATGGAGTGATTCTTTCGAACCTAATCCCAGAAAGCCTCCTCTGACTAGCGAATCCTTAAATAAACCGATTGCTCTATCCTGTAGGGCACGTTCAAAATAGATCAGCACGTTACGGCAAGAGACCAAATGGACCTCTCCAAATACGGCATCAGTGGCCAAACTATGATCTGAGAAAGCCACATTATTAATCAGCGATCGATCTAACTGAACAGCATCGTACGCAGCTTTGTAATATTCAGAAAGAGACGATTTTCCGCCGGATAGCTGATAGTTTTTGCTCGCTTTCTGAATATCGTCCCTGGAGTAAATTCCTACTTTAGCTTTCTCGATATTGTTTGGATTAATATCGGTTGCGTAAAAGATCGTCTTATCAAGCAATCTCTCTTCCTTAAATAAGATCGCAAGCGAGTAGAGTTCTTCACCTGAACTACAGCCGGCAACCCAGACTTTGAGAGACGGAAAGGTTCTTAAAAACGGAATAACCTGTTCACGGATTGACTTGAAGTAAGTCGGGTCTCTGAACATTTCCGTGGTCGAGACGGTCATGTAATCCAGAAGCTGGGGGAAAAACTTCGGATCACGCAATACTTTCTTTTGTAGATCCGACACAGTTTCACAGCTGAATCGATTCAGTGCCTGCGTGAGCCGACGATGAATAGACGAGCGTGAGTATTGATTGAAGTCATACTGATACTTCATCATTACCGCCTGAATCAGCAGCTCGACTTCGATCTGAAAGAGCTCCAAGTCGGTTTTCACTGAACAGGGCTCCTCGCCTGATCAGGCATCCACACTCGGATCAGTGAAAGTAGTTTCTCGATATTTACAGGTTTAGCTAAATAGTCATTGGCGCCTGCCTCAATACACCTTTCCTGATCATCACGCATTGCTTTAGCGGTGACGGCGATCACAGGAAGTTTGCTTAGACTCTCCTGCATCCTGATTTTACGGATGGCTTCATAACCGTCCATTTCTGGCATCATGATGTCCATCAACACCATGTCGATTTCGGGATTTGTTTCTAATTTTTGCAGAGCTTCTTTACCATTTCGTGCGATTTCAACCTTGGCACCCTGGCGCTCGAGTACACTCGAAAGAGCAAAGATATTTCGTACGTCGTCATCAACAAGGAGGATCTTTCTTTTCTCCAATGTCTTTTCACGAATTCGAAGCTCTCTCAGCATCTTTTGCCGATCCGCAGGTAATTCAGTTTCGACTCGGTGTAAGAAAAGGGTCACTTCGCTCAGAAGACGATCGGGAGATTTTGCGCCTTTGATGATGATACTTCCGGCGTGTTTTCTTAGTTTTTCTTCTTCATCACGAGTGAGATCATAGCCTGTATAAACAATCACAGGCGGATATGAGAACGGAGAATCGCTCTGCGCCATCCGTTCCAATAGCTCATACCCAGAAAGATCTGGCAGTTTAAGGTCCATGATCATGCAATCGTAGGTTTTGGTCTGAAGCATTTGGAGAGCTTCTCTGCCATTACCAATGGCTTCGAGCTCAATCCCGGGATCAGTCAGGAGCTTCACAATGCTCTGACGCTGAATCTCATCATCTTCGACCACTAATACGCGTTTAATTTTCTGATGTGTTTTCTGTTCCAAAGCCATGAGAGTTTCGACAAGTTGTTCCCGCTTCACCGGTTTTAATAGGTGTCCAACCGCACCCATTGCCATAGCCGCCTGGGAGTAGTCTTCAGCAGAGACGACATGGATTGGAATATGCCTTGTCTGTGGATTTGATTTTAAATAATCCAACACGGCGAGACCGCTATGGTCCGGAAGGCGAATATCCAAGACAATAGCTTGAGGTAAGGCCTCGCGAGCTAAAGTCATGCCTTCGTCGGCCGTATGGGCTACGAGAGTTTCAAATCCCATCTCGTTAGCAAGTGCCGTGAGCACTTTCGAAAAGGCAACATCATCTTCGATAAAAAGAATAGTCCTCGAATTGGGAGAAGAGCTCGCGCTGTTCGTCGCAGGAATCTTCGAAGATTGTACTGGAGTTTGTCTTTGCAGCTTCGTAGCAGTAGGTCTCTTATATTCTACTGTGCCGACACTCTGCGGTTTTTTGTCTTCTGCGGAACCTGTTTTGTATACGCTAGGAAGCAGAAGTGAAAACGTGCTGCCTTTTCCAGGCNNCTCTTTGGAGATCGACAGGCCTAATCCTGTGCCGCCATACTTTCGACTGGTTGTTCCGTCAGCCTGACGAAAGGCTTCGAAAATGACATCTTTCTGATCCTCTCGAATACCTATTCCAGTATCGGAGACGGAAAACAGGATACCTTGATCGACTCCTTTAACCTCAAAAGCGATTGCACCACGCTCAGTAAACTTAAACGCATTGGATAGAAAATTTTTGAGGATCTGTTCTGTACGTCGGCGATCGGTTACAAACGACTCTGGCACGGACTTTTCGGTCACGATACGGAAGGTCAATTTTTTTTCTGCAGCAACAGGAGCAAACGTTTTCTCGAGAGATTGAATCAGCCGCGTGACATTCACGGACTCAGGATGGATTTCAATTTTTCCAGCTTCGACCTTTGAAAGATCGAGGATCTCGTTAATGAGTGAAAGGAGATCGTTTCCAGCAGCATAGATATTCTCAGCAAACTGTACCTGCTCCTCAGTTAAGGTTCCTTCTTTGTTTTCGGACAAGAGCTTAGCCATGATCAACGAGCTATTCAGAGGGGTTCTTAACTCGTGGGACATATTAGCTAAAAATTCTGACTTATAACGGCTCGCACGCTCGAGTTCTTTCGCCTTTTCTTGCAAGGACTGTTGGACATCAATCAACCTTTGATTGCGTTCTTCGACAAACTCTTTTTGACGTTCAAGCACTTCTGCTTGCTCTTCCAACTGTTGGTTAGATTGCTCAAGTTCGGCCTGTTGATTTTCAAGTTTGACCTGCGACTCTTTCAGTGCTCGGCTCTGACTTTCTAGCTCTTCGTTCACGACTCTCAATTCTTCTTGCTGAGCCTGTAATTCTTCACCCTGCCTTTGAGACTCTTCTAACATGTCTGCCAGAGTTGCCTTATAGCTCGCTGAGCGGATTCCGATAGCAATGCCTTCGGAGACCATTGACATCAGCTCTTCAGCTTCAGAAGAGATTGGTCCCAAAAAGCCCAGTTCCATAACGGCAACTACTTGTTCGTCAGCGATCAAAGGGCAAATGAGAATTTCCCGAATTTTAGTTCGACCTAAACCCGAATGGAGTTCGAGGTAGCCTTCGGGAAGATGAGACAACTTAGAAGCTTTCTTTTCTGCGGCAGCTTGTCCGATCAAGCCTTGACCAAAAGTAATCATAGCTGGATGGTTGATTTCATCTGGAGTCAATGAATACCCTGAACGAAGCTTGAGATAGCTAGCTTTCGGTTCGATCACGGTTTGGTAGACTACACCAATATTTGCTCCAGTCTTTTCTGCGAGGATGGAGAGAGCCGCTTTGCAAAGTTCATCGACGGAAAGTTCTCCGCGTATTGTTTCAGCGATCAGACTTTGAGACGACCTCAGCTGAACTTGTCGAACGACAATATTCTTTGAATGGATCACTTGCCGAACTAAGTAGGCCATCACCCAGATCGTTATCACTGCATAGGAACGATTGAGCTGTCCGACAGTCGGATCAATGCCTGGTGGAGAAAGAAAATAACCCGTAATCGAAAAGACTGTACATATGGAGGCAGTCCAAAGAGGCAGCGATGGCTTGCGCTGAAATACCGTTACGGCGACCGGTAGAAAATAAAAAATGTAATCTGCTGAGCCAACTGGAGTAACCGTGTCCAACCCGAAAATTGATAATAATAAAACGAAGATAATGAAGAGGACAATGAGGTCCCTACGATGCTCAAAATTCATAACTACGCTATAACGCAGTTAGGCATTTTTTAAAACTACCCGGTTATTTGTGAATGAATATTCACACGCTAGAAGTAATATCTAGCCCCAATTACACCCTGCAAAAACGCATGAGTGGAGGGTACTAGCGCGATACCCGGCACGATCTCTAAAAATGCTCCAAAGTGTGGCATTGCCGCCGGCAAAAATTCGGTTCCAAACGGCACTCGTACGCCGATTGCCGAATCGTTTGTATCACCTTGTTTACGGAAGAAGGGTCGGTTCCTACCTCCTTCAGAGGAGTCAAAAAAGATCACGCCGCCGATACCTACATAAGCAACCCAATCCGTATTCAGACCCCCGCCTGTCCAGTCACTCCATAGCCGAGGAAAGTGATGAAGGTAATCCCCGAAAAATGTAAAATAATCTCCGAAAGAGTAACTCAATCCCGCATCGAATGCGCTTGTGGGACCAGTCCAATGTTTGAGAGATAAACCTGATGGATCACCTAACATGAGTCCCAAACCTGTCTTGCGTTCGACTTCATAGGTTGTCAGCGCATGCGAATTTGAGCTCCAAACAATTACTGCGGCTAACAGACCCATGGCTTTCACGAACTTCTTAATTCCTTGACGGGTGATCATCTCACTATCCTTTCAGTTCTTTAATCTGGGTAATTGTTGCTAACGCGAAGAACTCGACATCCATTTTCTTAAACGCTTCGGCACCACCTTGCTCGCGGTCGACGACTGTTAAAACGGCTTGAGGTCGGTATCCTGCTTCACGGAGTCTTTCGATGGCTTTGACGCTCGAGCCTCCGGTGGTTACTACGTCCTCAAGTACGAGGAGCGAAGCACCTGCTGGTAAATTTTCCACGCCTTCAATGTACCGAGCTGTACCATGACCCTTAGGTTCTTTACGGACAATGTAAGCTGGCCAGTGAATCTTTTTTGCGAATGCCGCAAGTGAAACGGCTGTAGCTAAAGGATCAGCCCCTAAGGTGAGACCGCCGACTCCCTGGATGCTCGAAGATATGCCGAGTGACTGCATCTTTTGTACGGTGACTTTACCGATGAGGTCTGCGCCCTCAGGATGAAGAGTGGTCGCTTTCAGGTCGATGTAGAAATTGCTCTTCTTTCCTGAAGCTAAAGTGAAGTCCCCTTCTCGATAGCTTCTCTCACGAATGATTTGAATCAACCGCTTTAGATCTGCTTCCATCTCGTATTTCCTTCATAAGAATGACTTAAAATTGTCTCAGGAACTTTGAGATATCCTCGAAAACCTTCTCTTTGCCAATGTCATTCATCGCTTCATGAGCAAATTCTTCATATTCGATCAATGTCTTTTGAGGATGATTGAGTTTTTCATAGAACAGCGCAGACGCAGATGCGTCAACTAGACCATCATTTTTTGGCAAGAGCATAATGAGTGGTTTTTTTATTCCAGACGTTCGTTTCATCGTATCTGCCATGGCNNGAACAAGCCGGTCTTTTTGATACGCTTCAAGCACTGCCGGATCGTGCGAAAGCACTTCACACTCAAAGTCTGTCTGAAGAGCTAGAGATCCCCAAACATGTGAAAGAGCGTAAGCCGCGATTTTCTTGTGAGCAGGTACTTTGGTTTTAATTCCCAGAAACGGCGCAGAAATAATGAGAGACCGAAAATCGAGTTCTGGATGCAACAGCGCCATCCGAAGCGCGATATGTCCACCCAAGCTATGCCCTAAGACATGAATTTCAGTTCGAGTTGGAAGTTTTTTAACTCGCTCTTCCAACCTCGAAAACGCGACTACTGCATCATCCACTAAGAGGTCAAATCTTTCGACGTGTCCTCTTAAACCTTCCGAACGTCCGTGTCCGCGATGATCGTAGCAATAGATCAGATCGATATCTTCTTGCAAAAAATGCGGCAAATGAAGGTACCGTCCACCATGCTCGCCAAATCCGTGAACGATAAAGAGCGCACGTCCTGCCGAAGTTTTTGCACTCTTACCCGATTTGCTATGAACGGCGGCAAAAAGGCTGACCTTGCCGTCGCTGCTTTCAAATGTTTCCCACTCGGAGATCCAACCCTTAGGCAGACCTGGAAATCCGCTCGGCTGTCGTACTCCTTGATAGATCTGAGATGAGGTAGCTGCGGAGTCCGCTGAAAGATCCATAATTACTCTGCGCTCTTAATATGAGTTTCGATCGCACGTTTGGCGTTTTCGTCCAAT